>CAZZGE010000005.1:0-61850 GCA_964653665.1 uncultured Porifericola sp.
CAGGTTTCAGATGATGGTGGAAAAACCTTCACCTACCTCAATACTGAGCACCGCCACGGTGACAACCACGCACTCACTTTCCGTAAAGACGATCCCGACTATCTACTGATCGGTACCGACGGAGGTGTTTACGAAAGCTTTGACCTGGGCAAAAACTGGCGTTATATGCCTAACCTGCCGCTGACACAGTTTTATAAAATTGCTCTGGACGATGCCGAGCCTTTCTACAATATCTACGGCGGTACGCAGGACAACGGCTCCCAGGGTGGCCCCTCCCGCACTGATGACGTACAGGGCATCCAGAATTCTGACTGGAAATTGGTACTCAACTGGGACGGCCACCAGCCAGCCACCGAGCCGGGAAACCCCAACATCGTGTACGCTGAGCGTCAGCAGGGTGCCTTATCTCGTCTGGATATGAAAACCGGCGAAGTAATTGACATCCAGCCGCAGCCCGACGCTGATGAAGACTACGAGCGTTTTAACTGGGATGCCCCTATTTTGGTAAGCCCTCACGAGCCGGCTACTATTTTCTTTGCCTCACAACGGGTGTGGAAATCCGAAAACCGGGGCGATAGTTGGGAAGCCATTTCCGGTGACCTAACCAAAAATGAAGAGCGTATCGCTTTGCCGATCATGGGTAAAACCCAGAGTTGGGACGGTACTTGGGACGTAGGGGCCATGTCCAACTACAATACAATTACCTCTCTGGCCGAGTCACCCGTGCAGGAGGGACTAATCTATGCCGGCACTGACGATGGCATCGTGCAGGTCACCGAAGATGGAGGTCAAAACTGGCGTAGGATAGATGCTGGCAGCATGCCCGGCGTACCGACCACTGCATTTATTAACGATATCAAAGCAGACTTACACGACGCCAATACTGTCTACGTAGCTTTGGACAACCACAAGTACGGAGACTTCAGTCCCTACCTTGTAAAAAGTACCGACCAGGGCAGAACCTGGCAGTCTATCAGCAGTAACCTGCCGGATAAAACACTGGTATGGCGCCTGGTGCAGGATCATGTAAAGCCCGAACTGATGTTTGCTGCTACTGAATATGGCGTATATTTTACGGTTGATGCCGGACAGCGCTGGGTGATGCTGGAGGGAGGTGTACCTACCATTTCTTTCCGCGACATTGCCATTCACAAAAGAGAAAACGACCTGGTAGCTGCCTCTTTTGGGCGGGGCATTTTCATCCTGGATGACTACACCGCACTGCGGGGCGTCTCTGATGAGCAGTTGATGGCTGAAGCAACACTTTTCCCTGCCCGCAAAGCTTGGTGGTACATCCCCCGCTCTGATATCAGCTTTGACGAAGAAAAAGGTTCTATGGGAGCTTCTCATTTTGTCGCTCCTAACCCGGATTTTGGGGCTATTTTTACCTACTACCTCAAAGAGGACCTCAAAACTCGCGAAACCCTGAGACAGGAGAAAGAACAAGCACTAAAGGAGCGGGACCAGAATATTCCTTTTCCTGGCTGGGAGTCACTGGAAGCTGAAACGCTGGAAGAAGCGCCAGCCACACTACTGACCGTGAAGGACAGCCAGGGCAATACTGTGAGACGTATAAAAGGTCCCGTCACTGCTGGCTTCCATCGTATCTCCTGGGATCTTCGTTATCCCGCCCCGGATCCTCTGCAGATGAATGCAGAAGGTGAAAGTGCGCAGGGTATGATGGCTGCCCCCGGCACATATACGGCTTCTCTCTCCAAAAAAGTAGAGGGTAAAGTCACTCAACTATCTGAGCCTATCACTTTTGACGTGGAGCCTCTCTACGACGGTACACTGGATGGTGCGCCAGCCGGACAGGTAGTCGAGTTCTGGCGAGAGTACGAAGATACGTACCGCACGGTAGGAGCCGTTAGCGTAACACTGGACAATGCACTGGCTAAGACAGAACATATGCAGTTGGCCCTGCAACGCTCTACCACGGCGCCTGGGGAGCTAGACGAACGCATGTATAACCTTCGCCAGTCATTGATGAACCTGGATAAAAAACTCAATGGCAACCAGGCAAAACAGGAAATCGGCGAAAAGACGAAACCGACCATCAACGCCCGCTTATTTGCGGTAGAGCGAGGCATTAGCCACTCTACCTATGGGCCTACGACTACGCACCAAAAAAGTCTGGCGATTGTCAAAGAGGAGTTGCAGGGCATCCAGAATCAGCTCAAAGCTGCTCAGAGCGAGATGGCACAGCTCGCCAAAGCTCTGATGGACAATGGCGCTCCCTGGGTAGAGGGTGAAGCCCTTCCGCCGGTAGGCTCGGAGCAAGAGTAAAACATGAACAACCTTTTTTTAAGCCTTGTCAGTGCCTAACGCTGGTAAGGCTTTTTTCCTTATCCCGTCCTGAAATAGGTTGACAGAAAATCAAGTCAGATTCCAGAATAGGTGTCAACTCACCATGCTTTTGCCGCTGACACTCACCCAGAAGGGTTATTCCTTCAACTAAAACAGACTGATTGGTAGCTAGAAGAAATGGGTAGTGTAAACTCTATACTATAGCCATTGTCTGGGCCAAGACTTATTTTTCTACTCCCCTCTTTTTTCCCCAGCTAAAATTCAATAATTTAACTTTACTTGATAAAGCGATAGGTTACTACCTGATTAATAGTACCTGTAGGAAGCCAAAATTAAGGCCCTAGGAAAAGGAGCTAGAGTCCGATAACTACCATTGCTTTCAATCCCATTCCGTAAGCTTGATAGTTTTGTTTGAATATCGCACTTATTATTCATTTTTTTCACGCTAACCAATACTGCACAGACCGGAGAAATTATGAAACGACCTGACATTTTTCTTAGCATTTTCAGCCTGTTCTACTTCTTAATAACAGTATCCTGTACCACCCCTACTGAGACCCAGGAAACCGACGAAGGATCGACGGACTTAGGCTTTCGCCCCAATATCGTCTGGGTGGTGGCCGAAGATATGAGCCCCTACCTGGAGTACTACGGCGATTCTACTATTCATACCCCTAACCTGCATCGAATCGCCAGTGAGGGCATCATCTACACCAATGTCTACTCCACTGCCGGGGTTTGTGCCCCCAGTCGGTCCAGCATTGCTACCGGTATGTACCAAACCTCTATCGGCACGCACCACATGCGGACTACTGGCTCAACTACATACCTGCCCGAAGGGATAGTGCCTTATTCTGCTGTTGTACCTCCCGAAGTAAAGATGCACAGTGAATACCTGCGCAGAGCCGGTTATTACTGCACCAATAATTCCAAAGAAGATTACCAGTTCAAAGCCCCAGCGACCGCCTGGGACGAAAGCAGCAACGAAGCCCACTGGCGTAAGCGTCCGGAAGGTAAGCCTTTCTTCTCCATCTTTAATTTTGGTGTTTGCCATGAGTCCGGAATGTGGCGCAATGCTGATCATCCCCTGCGGGTAGACCCTGACAGTGTGCCCGTCTGGCCCTATTACCCCGATACGCCGCTGGTACGAGAGGAAATTGCCCGGATGTATTCCAATATCCTGGAAATGGACGAACAGGTAGGTGAGATATTGGATCAACTGGAAGCTGACAGCCTGATGGACAGCACCATTGTCGTCTTCTATGCCGACCACGGTGGTCCGCTGCCTCGTCAAAAGCGGGAAATCTACGATACTGGCCTGAAAGTGCCTATGTTCATCCGCTACCCTGACAAGCGAATGGCTAGTGCCTACGAAGACAAGTTGGTCAGCTTCGCAGACTTTGCCCCTTCCTTACTCTCCATGGCAGGCATAGAGCCGCCCGAACACATGCAGGGCAGGGCTTTTGCTGGTCAGTACGAAGATCCCAATCCACGCCAGTATATCTACGCCGCCCGTGACCGACTGGACAGCGAGTACGACATGGTAAGAGGAGTGCGGGATAAGCGATTTAAGTATTTCAAAAACTATCAGCCAGAAAAGCCTTACTTTATGGAAATCAGGTACCGGGAGCAAATGCGACTGATGCGGGCCCTGCATGAATACGATAGCCTGGGCCAGTTCAATGAGCAGCAGGCGCTGTGGTTTCAGGAATCCAAACCCGATGAAGAACTCTATGACCTGGAAAACGACCCGTACGAGTTAAACAACCTGGCCGAAAATCCCGAGTACCAGGACAAGCTGCAGGAACTGCGTCAGAAGCTGGTAGAGTGGCAGGAAAAATACGGCGACAAGGGTTTTATTCCTGAAACAGAAATGCTACGCCAGATGTGGCCCAACCTGGAGCAGCCGGTTACTGAGAAACCGGTCATTGCTAATGCGGATGAAGCTGTTGAGATCAGTTGTCCTACTGAGGGCGCATCCATTGCTTACCAGATCAGGAACGCTGAGGGTCAGGATCTGTATCCCGGCTGGCAGGTATACACCCAACCGCTGGAACTCGCTGCGGGTCACACCTTAATCATTATGGGTGAGCGTATCGGCTACGCACCTAGCGAAGAGGTCATGTATCAGCCCTGATCATACACATGTTTCTCAAGCAGGCCTGCTCTATGATGAATTGCATCATGGAGCAGGCTTTTTTCTATTTGCTGTTACTGTTGAGTTTTTCCCCAGTAGGTTCAAAAAATTCTCTTCTTTGGTATAACTATCATACATCTGACCGTAACAGATACGGTTGTACAGTTTTTGACACGAAAGCTGCAAGCATAGAGCAATAGTACAATGACACAAAAACTGTTTTTTTAATTCTAATTATAAGTCATACACCCGCCAGATAGCTATTTAGGCATATTTTTACATTCTTACGAGCTTTTAAATTATAATATTCAAATAATTAATTTAATTTTTATTGCTTATTAAGAATAATATTACTATTTTTATAAAACATTACATAAATAAGAGTTTTGGTTGAAGTTAAAAAAAGTAATCACATGAGAGTCGCTTTGGAAATAAAGATCAGAATTACGCTACTTTTATTATTGTGGGCTGCTATCTGCCTGACAGCTTATTCAGGTGATTCTTCCATTTTTGCCAGTACGTTTAAGCCGATTGAAGGAAAGGTTGAAAGAGTGCTCCCCAAGTACGTAATGAACTGGGATAAGCTGAATGACTAGGCCAGTTTGTCCCGTACCATTTTGAGTCGTTCAATACTTTGCACCATTGCCCGTACGGTGTGGTAATTAACTTTCCAGGAGTGGCTCATGTGTGTCCAGATGGGTTTACCCTGTCGGCTAAGTAATGGCCACCATTCACCCACCTCGTGGTGAATCATCTTATCAAAGACAAAGTGGTGGACATTTTCATATACCTTTAAGTAGTCGTCCTTTCTAAAGTTCAGCCAGGCCTGCAGCATACCAATCAGCACTTCGGCTTGCTGCCAAAATTCTTTCTCCCGATCATACACCCCTCCGGAATGGGAGCCCTCTACGTATACGCCTCCGTATTCCTCATCTATACCGTAAGCCAGCGCATGATCATAAGAGGCTTTGAGCACGTCGGCATAGGTATGCGGATCTTCGCCCATCACTAGCAACGCATGCGTTAACAACCAAGCAAACTCCACATTATGCCCGTAGCTGGTGTTATCATCCGCCTGCGCTTTGGTACCTTCTTCAGTAAAACGGTCCCAGCCCCACACAATGTCAAACTTGATCTGGGGAGCAATCTGCCAGTCTGGATAAAACTGTGGAATGCCCGTACGGTACTGAGGATGCAGAATTCTAACAAGCATGATATCAATGATCTCCCGCAGCTTACGACGATGGATAGGCTGTTGGCTACATTCATAAAGATTGGTAAAGGCCTCCATCAGGTGCATGTGAGCGTCCAGTGTTTTCCGGTCACCCCCGGCAACTCCCGAACCTTTCAACTGCCAGTCGCGGGTAAACATCTCAAAATAGCCACCGTACATTGTATCCACAGCGTATTTTTGTAGTAGGTCAAAAGTCTTACTGGCATATTCCAAACCTACCGGGTCACCGGAAGCCAGCGTATACTCTGCCAGGCTGTAGATGGCAAAACTGTGACCGTACACAACTTTCTCATTAATCGTGACATTACCCTTGCGGTCCAGCAGCCAGTAAAATCCACCATTTGCCTGATCCCACATCTTCTCCAGCAAAAAGTTAACGCCGTGCTTAGCGTAAGCCAGGCAACGCTCTTTTTCATAACCTGCCCGGGCAGCGGAAGAAAAGGTGTAAACCGTTCGAGTCTGAGCAATCAGGGACTTTTCATCAGTACCGGCATCCTTGCCCTCCTGGTCAAAGTGGGTGATAAAGCCACCGTACTGATCGTCCTTGCAGCGGTCCAGCCAGAAAGGAAGAAGCTCCTGCGTCAGGTGATGTTCTGCCTCCTGTAAGAAGCGATCCATATTTTGAGCATTCATAAGTTTAGGTTGTTTAGGTGAATAAAGCTACCTGAATACACAGAGAAAACAAATGTAGATCGGCGGAAAGAAAGCACCCTATGATACACTGAGAACAGAAATTTTGTATCTTATTCGAGATTAATGACACAACAACCTATAAAGAAGCGACTGTGCCTGAACAGCCTGTTGCTCTGCTTGTTTTTACTGCAGAGCCACTTCCCACTAGCAGATAAATCTATTGTTAAGGCTGCACAGTCTTTTCTGGATTCCCTCAACCCTGCGCAAAAGAAGCAAGCTACTTATCCTTTGATGGACGAGGAGCGTTATAACTGGCACTTTACGCCGAGGGTGCGATAGGGTCTGGCCATTAAAGACATGTCACAGCAGCAGCGTGATGCGTTTTATGCCCTGATGCGTGCCTCCCTGAGCGAGAGAGGTTATGAAAAAGCCCAGCAGGTACGCGAACTGGAAGCGGTACTACGTGCAGTAGAAGGCCGAAAACCCGGCGATACCTACCGGGATCCGCTCAACTACTACTTTACTATTTTTGGCAAACCAGCGGCAGATGAAGCCTGAGGCTGGCGCTTTGAGGGGCACCACATTTCGCTTAATTTTTCCTCGGTCAGTAACGAGATAGTATCCGGTTACGCCTACATTTTTCGGTGCCAATCCGGCCAATGTACCTTCCGGCCCCCGTAAAGGCTGGCGCATCCTCGCCCCTGAGGAAGACCTGGCCCGCTCAATCGTACAATCTCTCAACCACGAACAGCAGCAGGCAGTACTGATCGCCGAGCAGGCTTATCCGGATATCATTACCGGAACAGACAATACCACTAAAATCGGTAATCCGGAAGGGCTACCCTACCATGAGATGAACAACCAGCAGCAGGAGCAACTGCTGTCATTAATCAAGATTTACTATGATGTGCATCAACCGGATATAGCTGAAGGTGCCTTCCAACGTATGAAAGCCGCCGGATTGGAAAATATTCATTTCGCCTGGGCCGGCAGCTATGCAGTAGGTGATAAGCACTACTACCGCATTCATGGGCCTACCTTCGTAATAGAGTACGACAATACGCAGAATAATGGCAATCACATTCACACTGTGATTCGTGACCTGGAACAAGATTTTGGCGGAGATATCCTAAGCCAGCATTATGGGGAAGCGCATCACTGACGCACAACGGCCGTTCTATTTCTGCCTAAAAAACACATTAATAGGCACACCCTCAAAGTTGAAGTGCGAGCGCAACTTGTTTTCCAGGTAGCGCTTGTACGATGCTTTTACCAGCTTAGGATGATTACAAAAGAAAGCAAAAGAAGGTGTTTTAGTCGGTAACTGGGTGATGTACTTGATCTTGATATGCTTTCCGCGGACCGAAGGAGGCGGATAGTGCTCTATTTCTTTCCGCATCAGGTCATTCAGCTTGGAGGTACTGATTCTTCGCTGACGGTTTTCATAGATCTCAGATGCCTTTTCAATAGCCTGAAATACCCGCTGCTTGGTGGCCATGGAAGTGAAGGTGATAGGGATGTAGTTGTACTCTCCCAGTCGCTCCAGAATATGCTTTTTGTATGCCAGGGCTGTATTAGTGTCTTTTTCTATCAGGTCCCATTTGTTGACCAGAATCAGAACGCCTTTCTTATGCTTGTCAGCCAGGTGCACGATGTTGAGATCCTGAGCTTCCAAACCACGCTGTGCATCCAGCATGATGATGCAAACATCGCTTTCCTCCAGAGCTTGTACCGAACGAATGGTCGAGTAGAATTCAATGTTATCTGAAATCTTGGCTTTCTTACGCAGCCCGGCGGTGTCAATCAGAATAAAATCTTTGCCGTACAGTTTGTAGTGGGAGTGCAGCGCATCGCGAGTAGTGCCGGCGATGTCAGTTACAATACTGCGTTCTTCACCGAGCAGTACGTTTAGAAACGAAGATTTTCCCACATTGGGCCGCCCCAGGATAGAAAGGCGGGGAATGCCCGCTTCAGGATCTTCCTCTTCATCTCCCGGGAAATGGGCGACTACCGCATCCAGCAGGTCACCGGTTCCCGAACCACTGATAGATGAAACCGGGTAGACCTCGCCCAGCCCCAAGCCATAGAACTCAGCCGCCATAAAAGAACGCTCATGCGTATCAGCTTTATTGGCTACGATGAACACAGGCTTTTGCGTACCCCTCAGCACCTGGGCAAAGCTTTCATCCAGGTCAGTAATACCGGTTTCACAGTCTACCATAAACAGGATGACCGTTGCCTCATTGATGGCCAATTGCACCTGGGTCCTGATCGCCTCTTCAAAAATATCGTCTGAATTAGCCACATAGCCGCCAGTATCTATGACAGTATAATGCAAACCTGTCCATTCTCCATAGCCATAGTGACGGTCGCGCGTCACCCCGCTCACATCATCCATGATGGCCTTACGTTGCTCAATCAAACGGTTGAAAAGAGTAGATTTACCAACATTGGGCCTCCCTACGATTGCTACTGTATTTGACACTGATACTATTCTTTAATGTTATGCTGAATGATAGCCCGGAAATCAAGATATCATCCCAGGTGGCCAAAAAATCTACTATTGATAGCCAAAATTATGAAGTTTCTGCTGCTTTTTACGCCAGTCGGGTGAAACTTTCACAAACTGCTCCAGGTAAACCTGCTTACCAAAGAAGGTTTCCAGGTCTGCCCGGGCGGCTATTCCAACTTTTTTGATCGCTTCCCCACCCTTACCGATAATGATGCCTCGCTGGCTTTTGCGTTCTACGTAGATTTCACTACGCATCCGGATGATGTCTTCTTCCTCCTTGAATTCAGTAATGGACACCTCACAGCTGTAAGGCACTTCTTTCTTATAGTTATTGAATATTTTTTCCCGTATGATCTCGGCCGCAAAGAAACGCTCGGGTTTATCGGTAAGTTCATCTTTGGGAAAATAGGCCGGATGTTCGGGCAGATGATGCAGAATGGAGGCAAATACCTGCTCTATGCCCTCGCCCTCCAGAGCGGAGATTAGATAGGATTCTTTTGGCTGCAGTATTTCCTGCCAGTAAACCATCTTGTCCTCAGCCTGTGACCCTTTGGCCAGGTCAATCTTGTTCATCACCAGGATCACCGGGATTTCTGCTTCTCTCAGGCGATTGATATATGCTTCGTCCTGGTATTTTTCGTACAGATCGGTCACAAAAAGGATAACGTCTGCATCTTCCAAAGCAATGTTGACGAAGCGCATCATGGATGCATGCAGTTCGTATTGCGGGTCCAGTATACCGGGAGTATCAGAATAGACGATCTGAAAATCTTCACCGCTGAGAATACCCATGATGCGATGGCGGGTTGTTTGCGCCTTGGACGTAATAATGGAAAGCCGCTCACCTACCAGCTGATTCATAAGCGTTGACTTCCCTACGTTAGGCTTTCCGACAATACTGACAAATCCGGCTTGATGTTTTTTAGCTTCCATTTCAGAAATTTTTACAAAGGTATTTGTTTCAAATACAAAAAGCCCTACTTTTGAATTTGACAAGGTAAAAAAGTTGCTCTAAAAATATATCGCGGGGTGGAGCAGTTGGTAGCTCGTCGGGCTCATAACCCGAAGGTCACAGGTTCGAGTCCTGTCCCCGCTACTCATTAGCCTCATAACAATCTGATTTTCAGAACGTTATGAGGTTTTTCTTTTTTCAGGGGACACCAACTCAATTATTCCGTATGAAAAATACCAGTAATGAAAAGAATCTAGAAATTAGTATTCTTGATTCTATCGCTACTGATAACCTTTCTCAAATAGGAACGGACACGATTGAAATTTTTACTGATTCAATATTGGAGGAAGGTCTACTGAAAGAAATTCCTGTGTTTGGATTACTCTATAAAAGTGTAAAAACAGGAATAGCAATAAGAGATCAACTAACTGCAAAAAAAATCCTTAAATTCTTGTTTGAGATTAAAGATATTCCAATTGAAAAAAGAAGAGACTTTGCCATAGAGTTGGAGCAATATGAAGGTTCTAGGCAGACGGCAGGTGAAACAATTCTCATCCTCTTAGACAAATTAGACCACCTATTCAAATCTCAAATTATTGGGAAGTTGGCAAAAGCTAAAACCTTAGAAAAGATTACTGTTGATAGATTTTTACGATTATCTCATGTTGTACAAAGAGTTTTTGTGCATGATTTTTCGAAATTATACGATTTTCAGCCACGCCAGAAATCTTATGGTGAAGATGTCATTTACAGTTTAGAAAATGTAGGATTAGTAGCGAATCGTGTAATTGATGGTGGAGATGCATTCTCTATAGAAGAGTATGATTCTGGAAATTACAAGATAACTCAATTGGGACAGGATTTGGTTAGATACGGATTACAGTAACTAATATCAACTGATGCAGATACCCCTCATAAGAAACCCATTGTGAGAATAAAAGAACGCAACTTCTGGTTACCGGCCGGTGGTTTGTAGCTATTTTACCCCCTTGCCCCTACTCCCAAGCATTAAAAGGTTTTGCCTCTGCAAATTCCCCATACTTGACGTTCTCCACTTTCGGCATGGTGTAGCGCAATAATTTGATGATAAATTCTAGTTTGGTGTATGGTGCGGGTAGTTGATTGATATACTCCGGTATCCTTCTACCTCTTCAAAAAAGAACGGCGCTATACCGCCTGTACAGTGCTACCGGGTTCCTGTGTTATTAATGAGGAGACTCGCTCTTATCACTTCACTCAACCACCACTTCCACGTCCTTAAACATGAAAGGATTATCGCTGACTCTCAGAGGCTTACCCGTGGCAGTCGTTACATCCCTTAGAATGACCTGCTCCGTCTTGACATAGGGATACTCCTCAACGTAAGTGCTGTCTGTCATTTGAGGGTTAAAATCTCTGAAAATAGCGGCTCCCTGGTATCCTTCGGGATGTGCAGAATCGTCAATGTGAAGATTCTCAATGATAATGCGTTCCGGCATATAGCAGGTATAGCCGAAATCATGCTGACCAGAGTAAAATCCACTGATCAGAGCAGCGCTGACGGGTCTTCCACCGTGGGGCACGAACCAACAATTACGGATGACAAATTCGCCCTGCCAGGTACTGCCATAGTCTGAGCGTAAGTTCACCAGGCTCCTACCCCGAACGATCGTATTTTCTACCGTCAAGGTCCCGCTTCCAATAGCGTTAATCCCCATATGTCCCAGGGTAGAATTACGGATCGTAGCATTGGCAACTCCTTTGTGCGCGTCAAAGCGGGAAAGGATACAGTTGTCGTAAAGGAGGTTTTTACAATAGTTGGAACCCAGTATCCCCCAGTAACGGCGGTCGTTGATATCATTGGTCTGGGTGCAGTTTATAAATGACACATTCAGGGCACGGTTAACGGAAAGATCGTAAGAACCCATGGAGACAGGCTTACCAGCCGCACCAATCGTTCGGTAGGTTTTGTGCCCGGTTAGGATGGTATTTTGTACGGTGACGTAGGAGCAGTCACGGATGTTGAGAAAACCACCGTAGGGCGCTCCCTGCTCGCCTTCGCCAATCACGCGGTGCTCCAGCCCGTCTACCACTACATTGGAACGCCTTATCGCAATATTACGGCTGTAATAGGTATACCTGGATTCAGCCTGATTGGCGATAGTCGTAAAAATGCCTCCCTGGATGGTGAGTGTTTTTTCATCTATCGGAAGCACTGTGACATCGGTAATTTCTTCAAAATCCCAGATGATCGGAGCATTCATATCTACGTTACCGTCTCTGTCAACGACAAAAATATCGGTTTGTGGGGAGCCATTGTTTTGGTTTAGTCCAAAACGGATATAGTGTTTAACGCGATCATTGGTGACCGTGATCAGGCAGGTTCCGGGCAGAGAAACGTCAATTTTTTCCTGGTTTCTCTGAAGGGAGTTTAAGTCTTCCAACTGGAACGGCTGCTGGCTCGAGCTTGCCATGAATACAGAAGCATTCCGGTTTTGTACATCGGTGTCGTCAATGATGAAAGACGCTGTCCCAAAGTCGGTATCGGTCCGGATGACGGCGGTACGCTCTTTCCCGCCGATGTAATAGGTAGCTCCATCGTCGGCTTCTACCATAAGTTCATGCTGATTGGCAAACGCATGAGTTGCGGCAATCATGTCGATATCGTCGGTTTTACCATCGCCTTGGGCTCCGAAGTCACTGTAGCGGACTACACCGGCATCTTTGAATTTACGAGCGTCCTTCGGCGATACGTTGATAAGCAATTCCCCTTCATTATTGATACGTACCTGGGTCTTTTCCTTTTTAGAGGTAATCACCACGTTTTCAAGAGGATCTGGGGTTTGCCCCTGTGTCGTAATAACACAGCCAAGCAATAAGGTCAGAAAAAGCAGATTTTTCATCATGAGCGTATTTAATTTCAAAAAATAGGTAAGGTTGTTTGTATAAGATGAATGCTCTTCACAAACTGCTAACTTCAGTGCATAAACACAAAAATTTTTTTGATGGGTATCGTAAGTCTACTCAGCGTAAGGCCAGAAGCCTGATGGCATGTTTTACAAAAACATGTGCTGAAGCCCATTAAAATGATTATACTAAGGCATAATTTAATATTCAATATTAAGACGCGACCTATGAAGTCATTCCTTTTGCTATTAACTACTCTTTATCTACTGGCCTCCTGCCAACAACAAACGGAAACCCAGGAAGAAGAAGCTAACTTAAGTACACCGCCCAACATCATCTACATTCTAGCTGATGATCTTGGTTATGGGGATATTGGTGTATACGGGCAGGAAAAAATTGAGACACCCAATATTGATGCACTCGCGGCTGACGGTATGCGCTTTATCCAGCATTATGCTGGTGCGCCGGTGTGCGCTCCTTCACGGTGCGTTTTAATAACTGGCAAACATAGTGGTCATGCATACATCAGAGGTAACGACGAGTGGGGGGACCGCGGTGATGTTTGGAATTATATGGCTATGTACCAAGACTCTACCCTGGAGGGACAACGCCCCCTTCCGGCAGATACCCAAACCATTCCTAAATTACTGCGGGAGGCAGGCTACAGTACCGGTATGATTGGAAAGTGGGGGCTGGGGTCACCTGACTCCGAATCTATTCCTACCTCCATGGGATTTGATTACTTTTTTGGTTACAACTGTCAGCGCCAGGCCCATACTTATTATCCCCTTCACCTTTACGAAAATGAAACCCGAGTCTTCCTGAGCAACGACACCGTTCCTCCCCGAACTGGTCTTCCTGAGGGAGCAAACCCTTTTGACCTGGCAAGTTATGCCCCCTTTACACTGGCTGAATATACTCCAACACTTATGTTTGAAAACATGCAACGGTTTATCGCCGAACAACAAGATCAGCCATTCTTTTTTTACTGGGCTTCACCTATACCTCATATGCCATTGCAGGCACCACAGCGCTGGGTAGATTATTACGTGGATAAATTCGGTGAAGAAGAGCCGTATCTTGGTGATAAAGGCTACTTTCCACACCGTTATCCTCATGCAGCTTATGCAGCTATGGTTTCTTACCTGGATGAAAATATAGGAAAACTAGTGGCGCAGTTAAAAGCAGCGGGTATCTACGAAAATACGCTCATCATTTTCAGTTCTGATAATGGCCCTACGTACAATGGCGGCACTGACACCCCCTGGTTTGATAGCGCGAAACCGTTTCAAAGTAAACAGGGAAGGATCAAAGGTTCAGTTTATGAGGGTGGTATCCGGGTACCTATGATCGCTACCTGGCCGGCAAAAATTGAGGCAGGGGCTAGCAGTGATCATATTTCGGCATTTTATGATGTACTGCCCACCCTCCGGGAAATAGCAGGAGTAGATATGCAAGTTCACACTGATGGTATCAGCTTTCTACCCACATTGGTGGGAGAAGACCAGCAGCAGCAAAAGCACGAATTTCTTTACTGGGAATTTCCTGGTTATCGTGGTCAACTTGCGGTTAGGATGGGAAAATGGAAATTTATTCAGCGTGACCTAAACAGCGATAGCCCTACGTTGGAACTTTATAACCTTAATGAAGATCCTGGAGAATCTGAAAATGTTGCTGAAGAGCACCCAGAAGTTATACAGCAAGCAGTTGAAATTTTTGAGCGGGAACATAGCCAACCCACATTGGATAAATTTAAAATGCAAGCTATAGAAACCGGCTTAATTGGTAGCAGAACAGCTGGTTCCATTGAGTAATACCCACAAAATGACTATCATTATTTAATCATATTTTGATAATTATAAAACCTAATTTTATTGTTATTTTGTATTTACTATATTCTCCTGCACTAAAATTAACATATTGTCAATAGACTTTGGGGCTGATGTTTAGAAAGAAGGTTGCATTATTGGTATCAATTTATCATTTTAATAGACATCAATCTGATGCTACTCGAGAAAAAAGACATACTGCCATCCAAAAAAATCAGCAATGACCCTTTCGGTCTTGTGGATGCTAACCCCAATGTCTACGGGGAAATCAAAACCGCTCATTTTTTAGCTTCTTTTTCTGAGAACGCTCGCTTGGATAATCTGCTGTACATGAATACGTATCTTAATGAAAGCATAAGCCGCAGTAAACCAAAGCTGAATACTGCTACCCTATCTCATAATTACACAAATGCTGGTATGGCATATGAATGCAGGCCATTATCTCACTTACAAAATGCTTACTCCTGAAGCAAAGAGAAAATCTCCGAGACTTAAACTTTTTCTACCGCAATAAAATGTAAAATCAAATTAAATCGCCTATGACAAAAATCCGCATTTGAAAAAAGTACTGACTCCCGATCACTACCGGGATTCATGCTGCATTTAAAAACAACTAAAACTAACAGTAATGAGAAACACTACTACATCAACTATTGGCATCTTAGCCACATTGATGCTGGCATTGTGCATCAGTGTTTATGGTCAGGTATATCGGATTCACCTGACGATTACAGTGCAACAGCAATAACATCAAATCCCCAAACGCAGGAAGCAGTTGACCCTTCCGAAAATTTACCAAAAGCCGGTAACCTTTCAGCCGTACTAATCCTAGAGCAAACCATCAATGGTACGGTTACCGATGGCGATGGAGGAGAGCCCCTACCGGGAGTAAATGTGCTGGCTAAAGGCACTACCATGGGAACCGTCACTGACATTGAGGGTAAGTACCAGCTTACCGTAAGCGACGACGTAGAAGCATTGGTTTTCTCTTCTATTGGATATGAAACCCGGGAAGTTGCTATCAACGGACAAGAGGTGATCAATCTTGAGCTAATGCCCGATGTCCAGGCCCTTTCCGAGGTGGTCGTTGTAGGTTACGGTATTCAACAGAAAAAAAGCCTGACGGGTTCGGTAAATTCAGTAGATGCTGAAGAACTGAAGGAAGTCACCGTACCCAACGCTACCCAACTGCTCCAGGGTAGGGTTCCCGGCGTTATCACCAAACAAAGCTCAGGATTGCCCGGCCAGGACAATGCCAACATCAGCATTCGGGGCTTTGGTAATCCGCTGATCCTGGTAGATGGTATGGAGCGTAGCTTAAGCAACGTAGACCCCAATGATATTGAGTCTATCAGTGTCCTGAAAGACGCCTCAGCAGCAATATATGGAGCTAGATCCGGAAACGGGGTAATCCTAGTCACCACTAAACGAGGCAACCAGGGAAAGCCTCAGTTTACTTACGATGGTACTTACTCGGTACAGCAGTTTACCAAAAAACCGCAGGTCATTACCGACGCAGGTATCTATACCCAGTTTTGGAACGAGGCAGAATCTAACATTGGCGTGCCTACCACCTATTCTGAAGAAGATATAGAAAATTACCAGGCAGGTATTCCCGGCTACGAGAGTTACGACTGGTATGACTTTGCTATCAAAGAGTGGACACCCATGAATAAGCATAACCTGAGTGTTAATGGTGGGGGAGAGAATATTACATACTATGCCGGTATGGGTTATACCGACCAACAAAGTGTGGTATCATCCAATGACTTTTACTATAAGCGTTTCAACGTGCGTTCTAACGTCAACGCCAAGATCACCGAGAATATCAGTGCTCGACTGGATTTGGACTATGCGTATGAATTTCAGCGGACAATTCCTCAGGATGGCGGTAGTGAAATAAACCAGCTGATGCGGGCTATCTATAAGTCTCAGCCGATGACTCCTACTACTTTCCCGGACACCTCTCTAATTCCGACTTCTAATTTCAATGGTACGCATAACCGTCTCTACGGAACGATTTACAAGGATATCAGAGGTAGTAATGATCTTAATAGGAATATCCTGACAGGTAATTTTGAACTGGACTACCAGGCTCCGATGGTGAAAGGGCTTAGCGCAAACTTTCGCTTTATCTATCGCTCCAATGAACTGAGGGATAACCAGTTTGATAAGTCTTACGACCTGCATCAGCGGGACCCTGATACCGGAGAGTACACCAGAATAGGTACTTTTGGAGCCAATAATAAAAACCTGCTCAATATACGAGATCGTGAATTTACCCGTATTAAGCCAATTTTGCAGGTGAGGTATAATCGAGAGTCAAAAAGACATTCCTTTGATGCCCTGTTCATTACACAGTTTATTGGGGAAAGAACCAACCAGATTACTGCGCAAACCGAGAACCTATTGACCGATGAGCTTCCTTACCTGAGCTTTGGAGATCCAGTATTTAACCGGGTTGGTCAGTTTGTTACTGAAAATGGTCGGGCCAGTGTCGCGGGTCGTGTGAAGTACGGATTTCTTGACAAATATCTCGTTGAAGGCACCTTCCGATACGATGCCAGTTCGCTTTTCCCTTCGGAAAACCGATGGGGATTTTTCCCAAGTATATCCGCCGGTTGGGTGCTTTCTGAGGAAGGGTTTATGCAAAACAGTACAGACTTCATTAATTTCCTGAAGCTGAGAGCATCATTCAGCCAGACCGGTTATGACCAGAACGCTATCCCTTACGACTACTTCTCTGGCTACAATGTACTCACCAATCCTCCCTACCTCATTGGTTCAACCCAGTTCAGAAGGTTAAGAGCCGGTAGTTTGCCTAACACCGATATGACCTGGGAAGACATGACCATCTATAACATAGGTCTGGACGCTACACTGTGGGAAGGCCTGCTCTCTGTGCAGATGGACGCTTTTTACCGGAGAAGGAGCAACGTTTTGGCAATCCCGCAAAGAGCATTTCCCAGTACATTTGGAGCAAACCTACCGCTGGACAACCTTAACGAGTCAGATAATCGAGGTATAGAACTGATGCTTACGCATGACCGGGACGTTGGCGATTTCTCTTACAGTATCTCCGGTAACGCTACTTATGCTCGTGCGAAGTGGATTAATTTTGAAGAAGAAAATTATGAAACCGAGGCAGAGCAGCGCGTATTCCAAAATTCCGGTAGGTGGGTCAACCGATCAGTGGGTTATGTGACCGACGGTATCTTCCGTACGCAGGAAGAAATTGATAGCCATCCTATTGATCAGGATCAGAATGAAAATAGTACGATCATACCCGGTGATATTAAGTACGTGGATATAGACGGGGATGGTATTATTACCTTCGAAGACCAGCAAGATATTGGCTATGGTACTGGTGATCCTGAATTCAACTTTGGCCTGAATTTCCTGGGGAGATTCAAAAACTTGAGCCTAAGTATCCTCTTCCAGGGAGGATCTATGTTCGCAGGAAATGTGAGTGGTTTGGCAAGAATTCCATTTGATAATGCATCTACTCCTTTTGAACTGCACTGGGAAAATAGTTTTGATCCAGAAAGAAATCCTGATGGAACACTTCCGCTGGTTTCAGTGGGTATTAGAGAAAATAACGACAGGTTTTCAGACTTCTGGCATAGAAACATTACCTATATCCGGATTGAAAACGTGAGGTTGACTTATACGCTTCCTAACAGCGTATTGGGTGGTCTAGGCATCAATCGTTTCCAGGCGTATCTCTCCGGTAACAACCTCTATGATTTCAGTAACTTGGGCATTTACGCTCGTTCTTTTGACCCGGAGGCACCGCTTTCTCAATTCGGGTATCCACCGAACCGGACGATTACTTTAGGTCTGAATGTTCAGTTCTAATTCACAACACCTAACATTTGAATGATGAAAACATATAAATATATCCTTATCATTTTTCTAGCTTTGACTATGTCAACTGCTTGTGATGATTTTGCCGAACTTGATTTGGAACCGCAGGACCTGATTTCGGGTAACCTGGTTTTTGAAGATCAAAGCCTTGCCGAGGCCAACCTGGCCCAAATCTATGAGTCTACCCTATTCATGTATAATGACTACCAGGGAGGTGTCGTAAATATGGTACTGGACGAAGGCATGGGCGCGGTGTGCCGGGGATTTGCCTATTGGCAGGCACCCAGTTGGTTTCCCATCACCGTGATCAATGCGGATGGCATTGGCCCACTGGACTACTGGCCTTATAATAATATTCGTGAAGCCAATACATTCATTCAGGGAATGAGTAATTCTGAGTTTGACCCTTCATACAAATCACAAAGAGTTGCTGAGGCCAGATACCTGAGAGCGCATATGTATTTTCAGATGGTAAAGCGGTACGGAGGAGTGCCCATCATCACCGAGCCGCAAAGCGCTGATGCTCCTCTGGAAGAACTTAATGTAGCACGGGCCTCGGAACAGGCGACTTATGACTTTATCGCCAGTGAAATGGATGCTATCGTAGACGAACTACCTGAAAATCCAGAAACAGGAAGGGTCAATAAGTTTGCCGCTCTGGCACTGAAGAGCCGGGCGATGCTTTATGCTGGTAGTATCGGACAATTTGGAGAAGTGCAATCCGCTGGCTCAGGGGAGAACCAACTTCAACTCGGTATTCCGGATGCTTCTATGTATTGGCAGGCATCTTACGACGCTTCAATGGAACTCATAGGATCCGGTCAATTTGCGCTTTACAACGAGATACCAGATGATCCAGCGGAAAACTTTGAGCAGTTGTTTATTGACGAAAGCAATAACCCTGAAAAAATCTTTGTCGAGGTCTTTGACCAAACGCTCAATAAAGGACATAGCTGGAGTCGTCTAAGTGTACCATTTGAGTTCAGGGCTGAGTGGGGGTCTAATTACTGCCCTTACCTCAACATTATAGAAGAATTTGAATATGCTGACGGTACACCCGGAACCATTAGCCGAGATGCGATTAATTCGGATCAGTTGTTTGACATAGACGAGGTTTTCAGAAACCGCGACCCCCGCTTCCTGGCTACTTTCTTCTTCCCGGAGAGCGAATTTCAGGGCGGCGTCGCTCGGTTTCACAGAAGGACAATTTTTAACGGGGATACAGTTACTTCGGGTACAGTAGGAGACGGATGGCCCGCAGCAGCACCACGCAGAAACTATGTAAATACCGGATTTCTGACCCGTAAAATGGTAGATGAGAGTCAAATAGGTCCGGTTGCTGAAAGTTGTGATGAGGACTTTATTATTTTCCGTTACGGTGAAGTTATTCTTAACGCCGCTGAAGCTGCATTCTACCTGGGTAGAGAGGGAGAAGCATTAGAACTGTTAAACCAGATTCGGGCAAGAGCGGGTATGCCCTTGAGAACCTCTGTAACTGAAGAAGACTTACGTCACGAGAGACAGGTAGAACTGGTATTTGAAGATCACCGATACTGGGATCTGAGAAGGTGGAGAATTGCCCATGAATTTCTTGACGGTCTTAGCGGTAAGGGTCTGGAATACACCTATCACTACGAGGAAGATAAGTATGACTTTCACCTCAAAAACGCGGAGGCAGGTGTTCGTACTTTTCAGGAGCGACATTATTATCTGCCCCTGGGTGTCAGCCGGATAGCCGATAACCCAAACTTAATAGAGAATCCAGGTTATTAACCTAACATCAGGTCTTCCTCATTCAGGGAAGACTTTTTTTTATAGTAGTTTGATCCGAAAATACCTCTTATTATATCACCATTTAAAATGGATATAGATGACAATGAACATAAAATCACTTCGATTATTTTTCTTTGCCTCCTGCTTAACTTTTTGTGGCTGTTCATCTGAAACGGTTACTGAGGTGAGCGAGACTCCTGATGAGCTTCCCAATATTGTCGTTATTTATATGGACGATTTGGGTTATGGCGATGTCAGTGCGTACGGCGCTACGGAGATTTCTACACCGAATATGGATAAGCTCATCAATGGAGGTGTACGTTTCACCAATGGCTATGCTTCCTCTGCTACCTGTACACCGAGTCGGTATGCCTTACTAACTGGCGTCTACCCCTGGAGAAATAAAAATGCCAGGATATTATCAGGTACTGCGCCGCTGGTTATTGATACTGCCCAAGTTACTATTCCTAAGATGCTTAAAAACCAGGGTTATTACACTGGTATTGTGGGCAAATGGCACCTGGGGGTGGGTGACGGAAATGTAAACTGGAATGAGCACATATCCCCTGGCCCTAATGAAGTAGGCTTTGACTACAGCCATATCCTGGCTGCTACACAGGATAGGGTACCGACGGTGTATATTGAAAACGGAGATGTAGTTGGACTTGACCCTGATGACCCCATAGAGGTGAATTACCGGGAAAATTTTGAAGGGGAACCCACCGGTAAAGATAATCCTGAATTATTGACCATGCGATGGCACCATGGTCATAATAGCAGCATTGTCAATGGTATACCTAGAATCGGATTCATGAAAGGAGGCGAAGCCGCCAAATGGAGTGACGTAGATATGGCCGATCACTTTCTTGAGAAAGCGCAGGAATTCGTGAAGATCCACAAAGACGAACCTTTCTTCTTGTACTACGCCCTACAACAACCCCATGTGCCCCGTACGCCCCATCCTCGTTTTGCAGGGAACTCGGGCATGGGTCCAAGAGGAGATGTGATCCTGGAAGCGGATTGGTGTATCGGAGAATTTCTAAAAACGCTGGAAGAAGAAGGCATCATGGAAAATACGCTGATCGTTTTTTCCAGTGACAATGGGCCGGTACTCAATGACGGTTACTACGACGATGCAGTGGAGAAACTGGGAGATCATACGCCCTCTGGGCCCCTCAGAGGTGGTAAGTACAGCCTTTTTGAAGCAGGCACCCGAGTACCTTTTGCCACCTACTGGAAAGGTAAAATAACATCACGCGAATCTGACGCTATGGTTTGCCAGATAGACCTGCTATCTTCTTTTGCATCTCTGGTAGGAGGTGATCAAAGAGCCAGGGATAGCCAAAACCTGATGGATGTTTTTATGGGAAATAGCGACGACGGAAGAGAGCAATTGGTATTGGAGGCTACCTCCCGTACTGCCTTCCGACAGGGACAATGGGCCATGATCCCTCCCCATGACGGACCCGCAGTAAACGAAAATGTAAACATTGAGCTGGGGAATACCCAGAATTATCAGCTTTACAATTTAAGTGAAGACCTAGAGCAGCAAAATAACCTGACTGAAGACCACCCTGAAAAACTGGAAGAAATGATACAGGACTACAGGGAAGTCATCAATCAGCGTACCGCTGAATAAACAATGCTCCCACTTCTCACCCCTCAGTGTAAGGAGGCAGGATGACCATAATAAAAGGCTTTGCCTTCCCATTTCTTACGAGCCTCAAGTACACAGGCATGTAACCTTTTTTGCGTTAACGTGATAAGATTCGGCACCTGGCCGCCAAGAAAAGCAGAGGGGTAACGCCGACTGAGACGGTGGGTAGGCATAAAAAAATGCTCAAACACGGATGCTTGAGCATTTTCAGTATTGGGGATGACCCGTTGGTAAAATGCCCCTGTTATTACTTTTTCTTCCTCCGACCGCGGGTTGGCTTTTCTTCTTCCTCCTCTTCTACCTCTTCTACGTCGGCCAGAATGCGTCCGGAGTATTCGTCGAAGATAATGCGTTTCTTCTCTTTAATCTCCACCAGTCGCTGAGGAGGAATGATGATGTTACAACCTTCAGCTGCCCCTCTTTTCACTTTTACCACTGCCAACCCGTTAGAAAGGCTATTTCTGAGTTTTTCGTAGTAGCGATACAGCTTTTCGTCGGCGTCAATGATTAGCTCGACTATTTTTTCACGCTCTTTGAGCAGCTTATCCTCGTCTTCCTGGCTATCTGCAATAATTTTTTCAAGCTCCTGACGCTTACTCTCCAGATCTTTGGTACGGTGGTCAATGAGCTCTCTCGTGCTCTGTATCTCTTCCTTTTTAGCTTCTATTTTAGCGTAACCTTCTTTTATACGCTTTTCTGATATCTGAATCTCAAGGTTTTGCAGCTCAACTTCTTTGGTAATGGCGTCGTACTCGCGGTTGTTACGCACATTCATCTGCTGCTCCTCGTATTTCTTGATGAGTTCTTCCGCTTTCTTAATGGCTGCACGGTTACCCTCAATACTCTCCTCCATGCCCTCTACGTCTTTCTCAAACTTATCAAGGCGGGTCTGGTACCCGGCGATTTCATCTTCCAGGTCGCTTACCTCTTCGGGCAGAGCTCCCCGGATTTTCTTGATGCCATCCAGTTCTAGGTCAATGTTTTGTAGTTTGAGAAGAATGTCGAGCTTGTCTGCTACGGTTTTCGCGTGCGCTGTTGAACTTTCCATATTACTTGTAGTAAAAAACTGGGTTTGTATTGGTCTCCGCCAAATGAACTGCAAAACTAACAAATTTCTGCGACAATAATTCCTTAATCAAGTCTTTTGTAAAAACTTCACTTTCATAGTGACCGACGTCGGCTATCATAATGTGATCCTCTGCGTCAAAGAACTCGTGGTACTTAAAATCAGCGGTCACAAAAACGTCGGCCAGCTGGCGGATTGCGTGCGGCAACAAAAAACTGCCGGCACCCCCACATACGGCTACACACTGTACTTTTTTTGCCAGAGCCTGCGTGTGCCGGATGCAGTCAAGGTGCATGCGATCATTCAGGTAAGCCAGAAACTCTGTTGCCTCCATAGGTTCCGGCAGGCTCCCTATCATACCCGATCCTATCTCCTGGTTCTCGTTTTCCAGCGCATTCAGGTAATAGGCAACTTCTTCGTAAGGATGTGCTTCACGCATGGCGGCCAGCACCCTGCCTGCCAGGTGGGCCGGAAAGATAACTTCTACCCGCTGCTCTTTGACTTTCTCCAGTTTTCCCCGCTCTCCGATGGTTGGGTTGGCCAGCGCATTGGGCTGAAAAGTACCCTCTCCCGCTACCTGGAAGCTGCAGTTTTTATAATTCCCAATATTACCCGCACCCGCTTCGCTTAGAGCATTCAGCAAGGATTCTGTGTTTTCACCAGGCACAAAAACTACCAGCTTATTTAGCGTCTGTGACTTAGGCAGCAGGATCCGGGGATTTTGGAGTCCAATCTTTTCGCAGATTTTGCGGTTCACTCCCTGGTGTACGTTATCCAGGTTAGTATGAATGGCATAAATAGCGATATCTTTTTTGATAGCTTTGATCACTGTACGCTCCACATAGTTACGTCCGGTCAGGCTTTTGAGTCCGCGAAAGACGATGGGATGATGCGCCACAACCAGGTTACAGCCACTCCGGATCGCTTCATCTACGATCGCCTCAGTAGCATCCAGGCTGATCATTACGCCCTTCACTTCCTGTTGGGCGTCACCGGTGATGAGCCCGGCGTTGTCGTAGCTTTCCTGATAGGCTCGGGGTGCGATACTTTCTAGGTGTGCAATTACTTCTTTTATCTTGGTCATAGTGTAAGGAAGGTTTGATAGAAAGTTCGTTTTATGTTATTTCGCAATAATTTTTGCAAAAGATATAGAGAATTTGTCGCAAAGAAACAACAGCTCATACAAGTCACTACTGAGACATTTACGCTGGATACTGGCACCTCTGGCAGGCTTTTACTGGGCCCTCACAGCGTTTCGCAATCATCTTTATAACATAGAATACAAAAAGTCACTGGAGTTCACACCGCTTTTGATCAGTGTGGGTAATCTGAGTGTTGGCGGTACCGGAAAATCGCCCATGATTGAGTACCTGGCCAAACTGCTCCAACGTGATTATCGGCTCGCAATCCTGAGCCGAGGCTACCGGCGTAGCAGCCGGGGAGTGCGCCTGGCTTCAGAAGAAGACGATGCCAGCACCCTGGGAGACGAGCCTCTACAGTTTTATCGCAAACTAGGCAGAGACCGTCAGCATAGCGTAGTGGTAGCTGTGGGAGAAGAGCGTGCCCTGGCGATTCCCGAAATACTACACCACCATCCGGAAGTAGAGATGATACTGCTGGACGATGCCTTTCAACACCGGACTGTCCAAGCCGACCTGCAGCTACTCCTTACTACATACCAGCAGCCATTCTTCCGTGACCATATACTTCCGCTGGGCATGCTGCGCGAGAGCAGGCAGGGGGCAAAGCGGGCAGATGCCATAATCGTAACCAAATGCCCGGAAGATTTATCGCCATCAAACATGCAGCATACACGAACGCAAATCCAGAGATACGCCGATAGGGCCGCACCAGTATTTTTCTCAACCATCATCTATCAGCCACCAATCAGCGTACAGGGAGCAGAGGAGCCTGTGCCAGAAGCCGTATTGCTCATCTCCGGCATTGCCAACGCTGACCTTTTTGAGGCATATGCCCAACGAGAATTTAAGGTGACCGGTCATATAAGATGGGGAGATCATCATCGTTATACTGAGTCAGACAGGAAAAGGGTAATAACACAAATGCAGGAGAGCGGCGCAGAAGCTATTCTGACGACCGAAAAAGACATGGTAAAACTTTTCAATACTTCCTGGACGCACCTTCCTCTTTACTATTTGCCAATTGGGGTTTCATGCTTGAACCAGGAGGCCGATTTTCAATCTTTTCTGTGGGAAAAAATCCGATCGGTACGTAACGCTTAACCAGGACATTTTGGAAAAAATCATATACTTCTTCCTAAGCTGTCTGCTGCTGTTCATTACCGTGGTGCTCTTGCTGCCTGAACGTGCACTGGCCCAGGGCAGGGTGCGGATTCCCGGCGGTAACGAAGCCAAGAAGACCAGTGAAGAAGATTCCGTGAAATATGGCCCCGAAAGCACAAGGTATATTTACAAAGATGCCTTTAAGTATAACCAAATCGCGTACGATACCATTGATACCCTTATACAGTTCGCTCACCGCTACAGCCGCGTAGAGCAGTTGGGAAATCGTCGGCAATACCTCGGTACGCTGGGGACGGCCAGCATCCCCATCTTTCCGCTGGTTCCCGAGGTAAGCGGTGCCCGGTCCGGGCTGGATGCTTACGATATCTATGCAACGGCGCCGGAAGATGTACGCTATTACAATACGTTATCGCCTTATACACAGCTGTACCTGACCTTTGGCGGCAACAATCGCAATGTGGTAGACGTAAGCTATGCCCGAAACATCACCCCCAACTGGAGTATTGGCGCCTCGCTCCGGTCTATCACCGCTGACAAACAGACGGGACGCGGCCGGCGAGGCGACCGGAGGTCCGAGTCTTACTTTATGGACTTCATCACCTTCTTCCAAACCGAAGACGAACGATACCGGCTGCTGGGGCAGATGAGCCGTCTTAATCATGAGGTCAACGAAATCGGCGGGGTACTGGGCAACCTGTTTGACGATGACCTGCTGGAAGAATTTTTTCGCTATAATAACTCGGAAATTTACCTGCGCGAGTTTGTCAATCATGAGTACCGCTTCAACTACCATTTTTACCATGAGTACCGGCTCAACGAGCGGTTGCAAGTATACCACGAACTGGATCGTCATCACCAGAACGTCTATTTCCTGTACAACCCGGGTAGTGGTTTTAATACAGAAAGCGGCTACTTCCGGCAGATACTCAAAAACGAAGAACGCACTTCTGACAAGATCGCCTACGACGAGTGGGACACCGAAATAGGTCTCAAAGGTAATCTGGCTGCCCTGTTCTACAGTGTACACTATCGTCTGCGCACCCCCCAGTCCGATTATGACTACTCAGCCGGCATTGATACTTCCAACGTGGAACTGTACGGCGGCTTTGACCTGCGACTGGATCTGGGCAAGCGGACTTACCTAAGCGGCGGGGCCGACTACCAGTCTACCCGCAACTACCGGATAGAGGCCAATTTCGTCAACCCTATCCTCAAGGCCAGCTACATACGATCTCGTAACTTGCCCACCTATCTGAGCTTGCAATACCGGGGCAACCACAGTGCCTGGGATAACGACTTCGAGCCCATCGGTATGGACCAGATCAGCGGCTCGCTGGAATACCAGTTTCCCCATGTTTATCTCCGGCCCTTCGCAACGCTTACCAATGTCAACCGCCCGGTTTATTACCGGCGCTACGACATAGAAGGCAGCCGACAGGCATTTCCCGTCCAGCACGAAGGGGCCACCCAAATCCTTTCACCCGGCCTGGCATACTCGTTTGACTTCCTAAAGCGTATGCACCTCGAGGGAGAAGCCATATACACCCTGCTGACCGGCCCCGCCCAGGAAGCCTTCGCCATTCCCTGGCTCTATGCCAGTGGCAGCTTATATTACCAAAACTCATTTGTCAACAACAGCATTACACTACAGATAGGTACAGACTTTCAGTTTACCCCCTCCTACCTGTCTTACGACTATGATGTGGCAACACAGCAGTTTTTCACCCAGCAGCAGATATTTGGTACCAGTGGGCAGCTAATGGATAATTTTGAAGCGCCTCTCCCTACCGAAATCGGTTACGCAGTATTGGACGCCTTTGTCAATCTAAAAGTACGTACCGCCATCGTCTACCTCAAGGTGCCCTTCGTCAATCAGGGATTTATTGAAAATGGTTATTTTGCTACTCCCTTCTATGTGGGGCAGCCCCGCGCCTTTGACCTGGGAATTAAATGGATGTTTTTTGACTGATGCACTTTTAGTTCAAAGGGTGTGTTAAGCCAGTAGTATCCTTATATCTTGCGGTCTGAAACTACTGAAATGATATGATGATAGAATCTAAACCGACAATCCTGAAGCTTCAGCTTCCTACCGACCCTCGCTGGGCGACACTGATAGATAAAAACCTAGAAGACATCCTGGTAGATCATGCTTACTGTGAACAGAAAGCCGCCTCCTCCTGCATATCCCTGATTGTGCAGTTTCCTGAGCGCACCCAACTGGTAGACACACTCACGCCTATTGTAGCCGAAGAATGGGAGCATTTTAACCGAGTACTGATCCAGCTTCGCAAGCGGGGTTTTAGCCTGGGCAAAAAGCGCACTGATGCTTATGCAGTGGCTTTGGGTAAGCAAGAGCGCAAGGGAGGCCGTATTGAGCGACAACTGATGGATAAGCTCCTTATCAATGCGCTGATAGAAGCTCGCAGCTGCGAGCGGTTCAAAATTCTGTGGAAAAATCTGCAGGATGAAGAACTGAAGCAGTTTTACTACGAGCTCATGGTTTCTGAGGCAGGACACTACGTTACTTTTATCAAATTGGCCAAAGAATACATGCCCGAAGACGTGGTAAAAGCCCGCTGGGAAGAATTACTGAACATAGAAGCCGAGATCATCGCCGGTATGGAAGTAAGACCTGACAGGATGCACTGATGTAGCATCTAGATGACTTTCGTCCAGAACTGATCCAATTTTTGAGCATATTTATTGTTTTTTCAAAAAGCTATTTACCTACAGTGAACCACAAAGTCTTTCTCATGCTTGGGCTGGCCCTGCTGCCGCTTTCGCATCTTATGGCACAGCGTAAGCTCGTGCTGTACTATGACAGTGAGAAGACTGTACCCAAAGAACAACTCACTGTCAGGGAAGATGACCCTTCCGTACTTGATGGCCCTTACACGGCTTATTTTACTGATGGAGCAGTCAGTGTACGGGGGCATTACGAAGACAACCAGGCCAGCGGATTCTGGGAATACCTCTACGAAAATGGTCAACCCAAAATGCGAGGCACACTCGAAAATAATGTCAACCACGGGCTGTGGGAGTACTTCTACGAAAACGGGAATCTCCAGATGAAAGGCGCCGTCTACGATAGCCTGCGGCAGGGCCCCTGGGAGTTTCACTTTGAGAGTGGAGACCTCAAAAGTGAAGGAAGCTTCCGTAACGGTAAGAAAACCGGCGAGTGGAAATACTTTTACGAAGACGGACCGATTAGATCTCTGGAGATACACCAGGGCGACAGCGTCCAATACACTGAGTTTTACGAAAGCGGTGATACCCGGCTGGAAGGCCTTAAAGTAGACGGTGTCAACACTGGTCAGTGGGTATCCTACTACGAAAGTGGTTCCATGCGGTCTGAAGGATTATACCAGGCCGGAGAACGGCATGGCCCCTGGAAATTTTACCACGAAAACGGTAAGCTCTCCTCCATCGGCGATTTTCTGGAAGGCTCTACCATCGGGAAGTGGACCTACTATTATGAAAATGGCAACGTTAGCGCAGAGGGTGCTGAAAAAGATGGTGTCAAAGAGGGGTATTGGAAACTATACCATGCCAGTGGAAAATTTAAAGGTGAAGCTATCTTTAATGAGGGTGAAGGTACGTATCGGGAGTTTTACGAGGACGGAAGCCTCAAGGTGAAAGGCCGCATGGAAAAAGGCCTCAACCAGGGCAAATGGGAGTACTTCTACGAAGATGGAGCGCTGGAAGGCGAAAGCATCTACCGCAATGGCAAAGGAACTTACACCGGCTACTACCGGGATGGCTCCATGAAGATGAAAGGTAAGGTAGAAAATAATGAGCGCGTGGGTGTCTGGGAACTCTACAAGCCCAGTGGCGAACTGGCAGGATATTACGAAAGTATTTACAAAGACAACAAGTCGGTTTTCCGGGCACTGCGCAATGCCGACCAGGAAGCACAGCGAAGTGGCGGCAGAAACAAGGCGCTTAGGCCGGATTACATGTACCGGAAAAAGAGTTCTCGCTACTTCACCCCCCGGGTCAATGAACTGCGGGCCGTCATTGTAGGCATCAATCCTCTCGGACTGTTACTCCATCGGCTACCGCTCAGTATTGAATACTACCAGCAGGAGCGCATGGGTTACGAGCTGGAGATCGGCCTGCATCAAAATCCCTTCTTCTACCAGGATAGTAACAGAGAGACCGGTACGATACACCAGCGGGGCGGCTTTGTAGGATTCAAACAAAAGTTCTACCATCCGGATACTCGGTCCGGTATGTTCTACTTTGGACACCGACTGGGCTTTGACTACATCTATCACAATACCAACGTAGAATTGAATGGTTCAAACAACGATATCAACAGCCGGGTAGTCGCCCGGGAACAAAACGTCAGTTACGCACTGCTGGTGGGTACCCGTCTGATGAAAGATGCGGACGTGATCAACAGCCGCCTCACCAAAGAAAACCAGGCCAGTGGCCTTACCTTTGACTTATCAGCTGGCCTAGGGATCGGGTATCGTTTTTTTCACAAAGAATATAGCAGTAACCCTGATTTTGACTACATGCTCAAGGAAGTCAATAAGTCAAGGGTGTTATTCCCATTTTTTTTGGGTGCGACGGTTGGATATGTCTTTTAACTTTTTGTGCCCTAATTGCTTAGATTTGCACAAAGCCTAACGCTTTTGCAATTTTTCCGTAAATCCTGGCTCTTAGTCCAATTTGATATTACTCGTAAGCGCTCCAGATATTGGTATCGGCTGCCTTACGTAAATGCGTTTTGAATAACTGCTTTCACAAACACCTGATATGACCCAAGATAAAAAAACAGTCGTAGTAGGAGCCAGTCTTAACCCCGCCCGCTATGCCTACCGGGCCGCCCATATACTGACCGAATACGGCCATCCTATGATTCCACTCAGCATCAAAAGAGGTGAGTTGGCGGGAAAAGCAATCCTTGACCTGCGCCAGAAACCCTTTATATCCGATGTAGATACGCTCACGCTCTACATCGGGCCTCGACATCAAGCCCAGTGGATAAACTACCTGCTTAGCCTTTCACCACGCAGAATAATCTTTAACCCCGGTACGGAGAATCCCGACTTTATGGGCTAGGCAGAGTACCAGGGCATAGAAGTCCTGCAGGCTTGTACGCTGGTTATGCTACAGACCGGAATATACTAGGAACGGCAAAAGATTTAAATAACTGATAATCAATATTTTACAGATAAAATCTGCATTTTCTTCCGCGGTTTCAATTTCCCAACACTAAAGCTGAAAAAGCATGTAAAACCCGGCAAAATATTGTATTTTTACATATTAAGGACTTTCTACTATATGGACGATATAAAAAATACTAGTACCGATTCTTTAGCGAACGCTAAAGGAGACTATTCGGCAAATAACATACAGGTACTTGAAGGCCTGGAAGCGGTAAGAAAAAGGCCCGCCATGTACATTGGTGATGTCAATATGAGAGGCCTGCACCACATGGTTTACGAAGTAGTGGACAATTCCATAGACGAAGCCCTGGCAGGCTACTGTGATAGGATAGATGTTATTATTCAAGAAGATAATTCCATCTCTGTATCCGATAACGGTCGGGGCATCCCTACCGATATCCACACCAAAGAAAACCGCTCAGCCCTGGAAGTGGTCATGACGGTACTCCATGCAGGCGGTAAGTTTGATAAGAACACCTACAAAGTGTCCGGCGGCCTGCACGGTGTGGGCGTTTCTTGCGTGAATGCCCTTTCGGTCAACCTGCACACAACCGTATACCGTGGTGGAAAAGTGTTTGAGCAGGAATACAGCCGGGGTGTTCCGACCTACCCTGTACGGGAAATCGGTACCACCGATAAGACGGGTACGACCGTGCACTTCTCACCTGATCAGGATATTTTCCAGGTGAGTGAATATAAGTATGAAACAATTGCCACTCGGTTGCGCGAGCTGGCCTTTCTTAACGCTGGTCTACGCGTCTCTCTGACCGATAGGCGGGATGTGGATGAGCAGGGTAAACCTTTCAACGAGGAATTTTACTACGAAGGTGGTCTGATTGAATTTGTTAAATATCTTGATAATAATCGGGAGAAGCTAATTCCTGAACCTATTTACATTGACAGCCAAAAGGGAGAAGTACCGGTACAGCTAGCCCTGGCTTACAATACTTCCTACACGGAGAACGTGGTATCATACGTCAATAACATCAACACCATTGAGGGCGGAACACACGTATCCGGCTTTCGCCGTGCTCTTACGCGTACGCTCAAGTCTTACGCCGACCGCTCCGGACTGCTGGATAAGGTAAAAGTAGAAATCAGTGGTGACGATTTTCGTGAAGGGCTTACGGCCGTCATCTCAGTAAAAGTTGCCGAACCGCAATTTGAAGGACAGACCAAAACCAAACTGGGTAACTCAGACGTCATGGGTGCCGTAGAGTCCTGCCTGGGGGATGCTCTGTACACTTTCCTGGAGGAGCACCCTAAAGAGGCCAAAGCCATCATCAACAAAGTAGTACTGGCCGCCCAGGCCCGTCATGCGGCTCGCAAAGCCCGTGAGATGGTACAGCGTAAAAATGTACTAACCGGCACCGGCCTGCCCGGCAAGCTGGCGGACTGTTCTGATACAGATCCCAGTTACTGCGAACTATACCTGGTGGAGGGAGACTCAGCCGGCGGTAGTGCCAAACAGGGACGTGATCGTAAGTTCCAGGCCATTCTGCCCCTGAGAGGTAAGATCCTGAACGTGGAAAAAGCACAGGAGCATAAAATTTATGATAACGAAGAAATCAAGAACATTCTAACGGCCTTGGGCGTAAGCTTCGGCACAGCAGAGGATGACAAAGCCCTGAATACCGAAAGGCTTCGCTATCATAAAATCGTCATCATGACCGATGCTGATGTAGATGGCAGCCACATACGTACGCTGATTCTTACTTTTTTCTTTCGTTATATGCGTGAGCTGATAGAACACGGCTATGTGTACATTGCCTTGCCCCCACTCTATCTCATCAGAAAAGGAAAAGAAGAGCGCTACTGCTGGACCGAAGAAGAACGTGTAGAGATAGTAAAAGAACTGGCAGGAGAAGGTAAAATAGAAAATGTAGGCGTACAACGGTACAAAGGTCTGGGTGAGATGAACCCCGAGCAACTTTGGCAGACTACCATGAATCCTGAAACACGCAGCCTGAAGCAGGTAACCATAGACTCGGCGGCTGAGGCTGACCATCTTTTCTCTATGTTGATGGGGGATGAAGTAGCTCCCCGACGCGAATTCATTGAGAAAAACGCCAAGTACGCCAACCTGGATATCTAGTTAGTGCACTGCTCTAGGTGACGAAATACTGAGAGCCGTCCCCAAAACACAGTCTGTACAGCACTACTTTCTGCCCTGGCTATGTGCAGGCTCGCCCCTTGTGAGACGGCTTTTTTGTGCCTTATTATTTACGAAGTCGGGCAGTATTTATTAGCTTCAAGCATGATACTTAATAACAATCTTCTAGAATTATTGATTAAAAATAGGTAGTTCAAAATTCTCAAGCAGATAATTTTAACCCTTATTTACTGGATGGTAGTTAAAGACAAAGTTCAATCTTCTATAGCCACAAGTAATTACATCAGCCGCGATCTGAGCTGGATGGCATTTAATTACCGGGTGCTGGATCAGTCCCGGAAACCGAACCGCAACCTCTTTGAGAAACTAAAATTTCTGGCAATTACCTCCTCCAACCTGGATGAGTTTTTTATGATACGCGTCGGGAGCTTATATAATTACCTGGATTACGGTAAAGAACGCATTGATTACTCAGGGCTGCGAGAGAGACCTTTCCGCAAGAAGTTGCTTAAGGAAGCGCAGGACTTCTTCCGGGAACAAAGCGAGCACTATATCCATAATCTGTTACCTGCCTTCAAAAAGCAGCACTTCCGTATTGTAAAAAATATGGACGAATTGCAGGCCAACGAAAAGAAGAAAATATCTGATTACTTCAACCGTACCATCTACCCTATGCTCACGCCTATGGTGTACGATAGCTACCATGCCTTCCCTACTCTGATGAACAGGTTACTAGTGTTTGGGGTAGTCACCCGCAATCCGCAAGAAAAGAAAGATCAGAAAAAGCTTTCTTTCGTCCAGATACCTCAGAACCTGCCCCGTTTTTACGAAGTTGACCGCGAAGATGAGCTGCTTCTGGTACCCATTGAAGAAACCATTCGGGCTCATATGGAACTGTTATTCCGAAATATTGACATTGTCTCAGTGAACCTCTTCAGGATCACCCGGAACGGGGATTTTACCCTGGAAGAGAGTGATGATATTGAAGCTAACTTTGTCGAGGAAGTACGGCGTAAACTGAAGACTCGCAAGACAGGCCGGGTGGTGAGAGTAGAAGTAGAGCAAGGTTACAGCCACTGGATGATGCGCCTGCTGGTAAACCGATGGAGCATTGACCGTGATAATATTTTTGAAGTCCCGCATAACTGCATGCTGGACTATACGGCACTCTTTGAGCTGATCAACAACAGCGAATTTAAAAATAAGATACCGAGTACGCACCAGCCGGTACCGCCGATCACCCTGCCGGAAACCGGCTCGGAGGATATTTTTGAGGTACTCAAAGAGCGCGATGTACTGCTACATCATCCTTATAACGATATAGAGCCACTGCTAGAACTCATTGAAAATTCAGCAGAAGATCCGAACGTCCTGGCGATCAAGCTCACCATCTACCGCCTGGCAGATGAATCCCGTATCACAGCAGCCTTACTGAAAGCCGCCGAAAATGGTAAACACGTATCCGTCCTTTTTGAACTGAAAGCCCGTTTTGATGAAGAAAATAATATGCGTGAGGCTCAAAAGCTGCACAAAGCAGGCTGCTTCGTCATCTACGGCATCAGTAATTTTAAAACCCATACGAAGCTATTACTCATCGTGCGCAGGGATGGCGGTAGCGTCACCCGCTATGTACACATGTCCAGCGGTAACTATAACGAGAAAACTGCCAAACTCTACACCGACATGGGGCTCCTGAGCACCAACGAGGTATACGCCCACGATGTCTCCGAATTTTTCAATGTTATCACTGGCCATTCCCTGCCAGCTAACTATGAGTACCTGCTAACAGCACCTAAAGACATGCGGCCACAACTGATCAACCTGATCCGTCAAGAAGCTGAAAATGCCAAAAATGGATTACCCAGCGGCATTTTTATCAAAATCAACTCGCTGGAAGACAGGGAGATCATCGACGAATTGTACAATGCCTCCCAGGCAGGTGTCACCATAAAGCTCATTGTACGGGGTATCTGCTGCCTGCGGCCCGGACGGCCTGGCCTGAGCGAAAATATTATGGTTCGCTCTATTGTAGGCGATTATCTGGAGCATTCCCGCATCTACTATTTTCACAACAATGGCGATCCTAAGGTATACGGAGGTAGTGCCGATGTAATGGTGCGCAGCTTTGACCGGCGGCTGGAGTCGCTCTTTCTCTTCGTAGATACCCGTGTCAAAAAGCAGGCAATCAACATCCTGGCTTACAATCTCAAGGATAATGTGAATACCTATGACATGCAGGAAGACGGCAGTTACATAATCGTAGACCGAGGTAAGCAGCCTGCCTTTAACATCCACGAGGAATTCTATAAAGTGACAATGGAAGAAGTAAAGAAGGTAAAGTTATTTTGATCACTTCTCTACAAGGATACCGCGAGTGCACAGAGCCCCGATTTCACCTTACTAAAAAACTGTATATCCAAAATAAGCAGGTCTCCCGGTCATAATTCTTGTGGTAGTGATCATTTCAGACGATACCTGCCTGTAAACCAGCTAAATAGAGCAAGCAGCCTGTAACATCATTAGGTGAATACACAAATTATTTACACCCGAATACCAGCGGTATCTTGCAAATAGTTGCGCAACGATTTCCTTAAGCCCATAATTGTTTTGTAATTTTACTATCATTATGAAGGTAACCGAGCATATTCAGAAAGCAAATAAAACTCTTTTTACAATTGAAATTTTACCCCCTAAGAAAGGGGAAGATATCAACACACTCTTCAAGCATGTGGAATCCCTGCTGGACTTTGATCCAGCATTCATTGATGTTACTTACCACCGTGAAGAATACGTCTACAAACAACGGGAGGACGGTAGCTACCACAAAAGTGTGACCCGTAAGCGCCCCGGAACAGTAGGTATCTGTGCTGCAATCCAAAATCAGTACAACATTGACACTGTACCTCACATTATTTGTGGTGGATTATCCCGTGAAGATATTGAAAACATACTCATTGAGCTGGATTTCCTGGGCATCCAAAATGTACTGGCCCTGCGAGGAGATCCCATAAAGTCGGAACCAGGCTTCAAGCCGCACCCCGATGGTAATTGTTACGCCAGTGAGTTGGTAGGGCAGGTTGCTGATATGAACCAGGGTATCTACCAGGACAAAGACCTAGAGCATCCGCAGGCAACCGATTTTTGCATCGGCGCCTCCGGGTATCCCGAAAAGCATTTTGAAGCGCCCAACATAGACACCGACTTTCAGTATCTGAAGAGAAAAGTTGAGCTGGGTGCTGAATTTATTGTCACGCAGATGTTTTTCGACAATCAGGTATATTTTGATTTCGTCAAGCTCTGTCGGGAAAATGATATCAACGTTCCTATCATACCAGGACTAAAGCCCATGGCTACACACAAGCACCTTACGTTACTTCCCCAGTTCTTTCATTTAGATATTCCGGAAGAGCTTTCACAAGAAGTATCCAAATGCAAGGACAACAAGCAGGTAAAGGAAGTAGGAGTAGAGTGGTGTGTTCAACAGTGCAAAGAGCTAATAGAGTTTGGAGCACCTGTACTGCATTTTTACACCATGAGCCGTTCTGAGCTGGTGAAAAGAGTTGCCAAGCAGGTTTTTTAAAAAGTAAATGAAGCGTCAGGCGGCTGATCTGCCGGTACGGCCGGGCTGTCTGACATTGTTTTAGCTTACCTGAGTCTTCAGTGATTGGCTTTCCGGATGTTCCTCTACCCATCGACGTACATCCTTTAGTACATCCACCCGACAAACAGGAATCTCATTCATCGTCTCGTGGTAAAGTCCTTTGTACAGTTTTAGAGATTTATCCTGGCTACCTGCCAGCTGGTAAAACTGCTTGGATCCTTCAGGATCAGTGATCAAATCGTCTGTACCGTGAAAGACCAGCAGTGGCACACTGAGCCCGGGAGCTTTCGCAAAGTGTTTTTCGTGAATGTTAAACAAAGCGTTCCCAAGCGACGGTGTAGCTTTACCGTGCGTCAAAGGATCTGACTTATATTGAGTAACTACTTCGTTATCGTGTGAAATGTACTTCAGCTTCAGGTAAGAGCCCAGACTCAGGTCCGGAAAAAATTTTGCCATGACACCCGATATCTTTTTTACTAATGCATAATAACCAGACACATAAGGTAATACACCGCTTGAACTTAAGATAAGTCCCAATAACTCCTCCTGTTGGCGCAATGCGTAGTCAGCGGCGATTACTGCGCCCAGCGAGTGGCCCAGCAAAAATACTTTTTGTACCTGCTGTTCTTCCTCTGCTATCTGTACCAGTTGGTGCAGGTCATCGGCGTACTGGCCAAACGGATCTACATGCCCTCGTATCCCCTCACTCCTACCGTGGCCTCTGGCATCCATCGCATACAAGGCAACACCACTATCCTGCATCGCATTCAGCAGGTTTTGGTACCGGCCGCTGTGCTCACCCAAGCCGTGCTGAAAGATAAGAACAGCACGCACTGGGCCTTCCGGTATCCATTTTTGCCAGAAAATACGGCAGTAGTCAACTGCTGCAAAAAAATGATCTTGAGTATGCTGGTAGGCCATAAGTGATAGGCATCGTTATGATTTTCATATTTATACGACTTTTCATAATATAGGTATCTAACTGACTTTAAACAAACCCGATGACTATTAACCAACGCCTTAGTTTTCTACTTAGCGGCCTGCTTGGGCTACTATTGGTATCCTGTAGCGCACCGGATGCTACCAATATCCGCACACACCGCCTTTTTACCGAACATGCTGTACTGCAGCGCGGCACCGCTCTGCCGGTCTGGGGCACAGCCGACCCGGGAGGTACGCTGAAAATAAACCTGGCTGGCCAGAGCCAGACCGTGGAAGTCAATGCAGAGGGTGCATGGAAAGCTGAGTTTCCGGCTATGGAAGCCGGAGGGCCTTATGAGCTTCGTATTGATGGCGGCGACTCCAGCATTGTACTACAGGATATCCTCATTGGGGATGTGTGGCTGGCTTCAGGACAATCCAATATGGAGTGGCCGCTCCGGGCACAGGTGGACAACTTTGAGCAGGAAATTGCTGAAGCCAACTATTCCGAGATTCGCCTGTTTACGGTAGAACGCAACACCAGCTACGAACCGATAGAAGACCTGGAAGAAGGCAATTGGCTGGTTACCGCTCCCGAAACGATCGGTGACTTTTCGGCAGTCGCCTATTTTTTTGGCAGAGAGATCCACCAAGAGATGGATGTACCAATCGGATTGATCAACGCTACCTGGGGCGGTACAACCGCTGAGGCCTGGACTAGCGAGGCCTCACTTACCGAAATGCAGGCCTTCGCTGAAGAGTTACAGCAGATAGAAAAGCAGTTAAAGACTGCCCCCTCACAGACTGATGTATTTTTGAGGAAAACGAGAGACAGCCTTATTCAGGCCCAACGGAAGCAAATGGATACAACAACGCTTCCTGCTGAATTGAATACCGATAACTGGGCAGTAATGGAATTACCTAACAACTGGGAAGCCGCTGGCCTACCCGGCTACGATGGCATTGTGTGGTTTCAGAAACAGATCAATATTCCGGAAGAAAATACCACACAGCCGCTAACGCTTCATCTCGGACGTATTGATGAATCTGACCTAAGCTGGTTTAATGGAGAAAAAATAGGACAGACCAACGGTTATAGCATTCAAAGGGAATACGAAATCCCGGCTTCAGCTATACGTACAGGAAAAAACACCCTTACAGTTTGTGTGCAGGATACTCGTAGTATGGGTGGCCTGCAAGGTCCCGATGATGAGATGTACCTGGAGCAGGAAGGACAAAGGCTGAATGTTGATCTTTCAGGTAACTGGAAATACGAAGCTACTCAACAATTACCTCAAGTGGATGTCTTTCCGGAAGAACCCGCTATTCTTTACAACGCGATGATCAACCCCCTCTTACCCTACAAGATTCGGGGCGTGATCTGGTATCAGGGCGAGAGTAACGCTTCACGGGCTGAGGAGTATCGCAAGTTATTTCCTCTACTTATAGAAGACTGGCGCGACCAGTGGAACGAAGGAGATTTCCCTTTTCTGTTTGTACAGTTGGCTAATTTTATCACTGGTCCTCCCGGTAATACGAATTGGGCTGAGTTGAGAGAGGCCCAGACAATGGCCCTGGACCTGGAAAATACCGGTATGGCAGTTACTATTGATATCGGCGATTCGCTAGACATACACCCTCGCAATAAACAGGACGTAGGCAAACGCCTTGCCCTTGCAGCCTTCAATATCGCCTACGGCAGGGAAAATGCCTGGAGCGGACCATTGTATGAATCAATGCGGGTACAGGGAGATTCGGCTATCATATCTTTTAAAGAAGTAGCAGGTGGACTTTTGGTAGTACCGGGTGAAAAAGTGACCGGCTTTGCCATTGCCGGTGAAGATCAGCAATTTTATCCTGCTAAGGCCAGAATCATCAGTAAAAACGAGGTATCGGTGAAAGCACCCGAGGTACAAAACCCAGTAGCAGTACGTTACGGTTGGGCCAATAATCCTAAGACCAACCTCTACAACGAAGCCTTCCTGCCTGCCTCACCCTTTCGCACCGATGAATGGACTGGTGTAGAAGATATCTAGCGTAATATATAAGGTACTGGTGATTCTTTTATGTAAGATAGGCATAAGCTTCTTTAAATAAATTAACACAGAAATAATAGCTGTAGTGTAACATTTGTATATACATACAGTTGAATTTTTTTGTTTAGGATAAACCAACTTTCACCAAACAAAGCACAATTATGAAAACATTTAATTATTTCGCGTTTGCGCTCCTGTCTGCTTTTTTAATTAGCAGCTGTGCGCAAAAGCCTCAGAGTGATGAAGCAGAAGCATCCGCTGCTAAAAAGGTAGAGGAAGTCAGCGCCAGCGCTACCGACTATGTCCTCAATACTGAGCAGAGTGAACTGATGTGGAATGGCTTCAAGCCTACCGGTAAGCACTACGGTACTATCGGTATCCAAGGAGGTAGCATCGCAGTAGAGAATGGAGAAATTGTCGGAGGTAGTTTTACCATGGATATGACCGATATTGACGTTCAGGATCTTGAAGGAGAAGACCGCCAGAAACTGACCGGCCACCTGAAGTCTGAAGACTTCTTTGCCGTAGAAGACTATCCCGAAGCAAAATTTGTAATTACAGAAGTAAGCGAATACGCCAGCAGCGCCACGGCTTCCACTGAAGAAAACGATAACCTTGCGGTAAAAGTCAACAATGAGGAGATCAGCGAGTATAAGCTAGAAAACCCTACCCACATGGTAATCGGAAATCTAACTATGCACGACACCACGCTTAGCATCTCTTTTCCCGCTCGTGTCAGTATGGACGGTGACCAGCTCATGGCTGAAGCGAAATTTAATATTGACCGCACCGAGTGGAATGTGTCTTACAACGACGAGGGCGATCCGGTACGGGTAGCAAAAGATAAGTTTATTTACAACACTGTAAACGTAGGTTTTAACATTGTTGCTGCTAAGGGCGAGCAGCCTCAAGCACAAACTGAAAACGCAACAAGTAACGAAGACAGCTAAAAATATTAGCTTTTAAAGCTGCTTAAACTCGAGCAGCCAATAACATTGAAAAAGCCATCGTCTGTAAGGAAGATGGCTTTCCTTTTTTGCACTTGTAACCGCATGGCTAATAGGCTCTTACCAGTTTACCTTCCATAAAGTTAACAAAGGATTTGTTTACCACCTTGTTGCCCCCGGGAGTGGGATAGTCGCCGGTAAAGTACCAGTCCCCCTGGTAGTCCGGACAGGCCTGGTGCAGATTATCTACCGTCTGATACACGATTTCTAGGTCAGCCCTAAGATCATCCGGACGGACGATTTTGCCAATCATTTCAGAAACCTGCTCATAAGTGAAAGGCTCGTACAGTTCCTTTACAAAATTAGGTGCTCCCGTTATCTGACCTTCGCTGGCGCACTCTTCATACACGTTGTCAATCAGGTTTTCCATTTTGGACTCTTTCAGAAGCTCCAGCACCGCACGGAAGGCAACGAAGTCATACATCTTGGACATGTCTATGCCATAGCAGTCTGGAAACCGGATTTGAGGCGCAGAAGAAGCAATGACAATTTTCTTAGGCTCCAGCCGGTCCAGCATACGTAGTATGCTTTTCTCCAGCGTAGTACCCCGCACGATGGAGTCATCTACCACCACAATGTTATCCACTCCCTTCTTGATCACTTCGTAAGTAGTGTCGTACACGTGCGCTACCAGTTCGTCGCGATGCTCATCATCGGTAATAAAGGTCCGCAGTTTGGCATCCTTGACTACCAGTTTTTCAACCCTTGGCCGGAAAGACAGCATCCGGTTAATATATGATTCATCTATAGCATTGCCATTTTTCTGGGCCTCACGGATCGCCACGATACGCTCATTACTGAGGTGATCTTCCAGTCCCTGCAGAATACCTAAAAAGGAAGTCTCAGCGCTGTTAGGAATATATGAGAACACTGAGTTTTGCAAATCATAATCTATACTTTTCAAAATCTGCGGAATCAGCAACTGTCCGAGTTTTTTGCGCTCGTGGTAAATATTAGGATCTGAGCCACGCGAGAAGTAGATGCGCTCAAAACTACAGGAGCGCTTTTCCAGCTTCTCAATAAACTGGTGTTCACTATAATTACCCTGCTTGTCAATAATGAGGGCATGGGCTGGTTCAATCTCTTTAATGTCGTCGTAAGGTACATTAAAAGCTGTTTTGATCGCCGGTTTCTCGGATGCTAACACTATTACTTCGTCATCAGCATAGTAATATGCCGGACGAATCCCTGCCGGGTCACGTGCAAAAAAAGAAGACCCGCTCCAAATGAGCCCCGCCATAGTATATCCACCGTCAAAGTCTTTACAGGATCGCTGCAGTACCCGTTGTAGGTTTAAGGTATTCTCAATGATCTCGGTGATTTGCTCATTGGTGTGAGTAAACTTATACTGGTCAAAAAGCTCTTGGTTTTCCTGATCCAGAAAATGACCGATTTTCTCCATCACCGTCACGGTATCAGCTTTTTCTTTAGGGTGCTGCCCCAGTTTGACCAGGATGTCAAACAGCTCATCCACATTGGTCATGTTAAAGTTACCAGCCATCACCAGATTCCGGCTACGCCAGTTATTCTGCCGCAGCATGGGGTGGCAGTATTCAATGGAGTTTTTACCGTGCGTACCGTACCGTAAATGTCCCAGCCAGAGTTCACCGGAGAATGCGACATTCTTCTGCAGCCACTGTGCGTCTTTAAGCTTTTCGCTGCCATACTGCTTTTTCACTTTGCGAAACTTCTTATTGATTTTTTTGAAAATATCGGCGATAGGTCGCTCTGATACGGAGCGATACCGACTGATGTACCGAGAACCGGGCTCTATATCAATTTTGATATTAGCTACACCCACGCCATCCTGTCCGCGGTTGTGCTGCTTTTCCATTAGTAAATAGAGCTTACTGACACCGTATAACGGCGTACCGTACTTGTCAATGTAGTACTGAAGTGGCTTACGCAGGCGGATCATAGCAATACCACATTCATGTTTGATAATATCAGTCATAACAGACGATTTAACGCTTTCTAATAAGATACGAAACCTAAAGTCAAAAGTGAATTAAATTTATCAGATTCAGTAGCCAGTCAGCTTTAAAGAACAGCAAAAGTAACGGTAGCACCAGTAGCACTGCCAGTATTTGTTCTCCTGCCAACATCCTGATTTTGTCAAAAATAGGGCTGTCATCAGCGGCTTCATCCTCCTGCTTTTCCTTAAAAAACATGAAGTATGGAATCTTAAGATAGTAGAACAGAGAAACCACTGTATTCAGCAGACCTATCAACAACAGTAGTGCCATCATAGTGCTACCTGATACCTGGTAAGTTTGCCACAGCGACGAAAAAATCAGGAGCTTGGCCGTAAAACCGGCAGTAGGTGGCAAACCAGTCAGCGATATCATGACCAGTAACATCAGTACGCCTACCAGAGGAAACTGCTTACCCAGCCCCTGGTATTCATGGATGTATTCCCTACCTGTACTCCGGCTGATCATCCGGACTATCAAAAAAGCAGCAAAATTCATAAATAGGTAGATGCCAGCATAAAACATGGTGCTACTGAGTCCATATTCGGAGTAGGCGATCACCCCGACCAATAGGAACCCTGAATGCGCAATGGAGGAGTAAGCCAGCATTCGTTTGGCGTTTCGCTGGGATAATGCTGCAAAGTTACCAACGACAATCGTGATAATCGCTACTACCGAGAGCACCCACTGCCAGTCCAGCAGTAAAAGTTGCTCGCTGAGAACCTGTATAAAAGCAGTATACCTAAGAATAACAGCTAGGCCCGCTAATTTCGGGACTACCGAAAAGACGGCAACTACCGGTGTAGGTGCCCCTTCATAGACATCAGGCGCCCAGATATGAAAAGGCACAGCAGAGATTTTAAAAAGAAAGCCAGCTCCTGCCAACACCAACGCCAATGCTACTGGCGCAAATGACAGTTCACTCAGCCCCTGCACTAACTCAGGACCCAGATATAGCGACCCTCCAAACCCGTAAAGCAGAGACATTCCGTACAACATAAGCCCGGAAGAGATACCTCCAAACAGCAGGTATTTGATACCGGCTTCTGCACTTTTCTTGTCAAAATTAAAATTTGTCAGAATATAAGAGCTGATGGATACCACCTCTATTGACAGGAAAAGCATGAGCAGGTTTACTGAAAGAGCCATGAGTGAAGCCCCTAGCAGCAGACCACAGAGCACAACATAAAACTCTCCTACACTGCGTAATGCTATGCTACTTGAAGGCGCTGTACCACTTCGGTAGGGTATGCCCAGCAGTACTGCTAGCAATCCTCCCACAGAAAAAATAGCCCGAAAGAAAAGTGAGGGGCCATCTACCCGCAGCATGTCCATCAGTACGGGAGCTTCCTGTAGCTGTACCAGCTGTTGCCACTGAAGATAAAGGGTAAATAGATGTCCGAGAAAACCCGGCACTGCCAGCACAACCAGCCAGTATGCCCCTTTTTTACCAGCTATCAGGTCGGTCAGCAGGAGCAGCAGGAGTAAGCCGGTCAGTACGCCTTCCGGCAGCAGCCAGGGAAGGCTGGCAGTGATTTCAGCAAGCTTCTGCCCCAAAAGGTCGGTATCGGTGATTGGCGGTACCAGTAGCACTTATTTCAAAATGAGTTCTAAATTTGCCTGCCCACTGGTATTGACGTAGTACACAAAATGACTCACTGTACTATCTACCATACTGATGAAAGCCTGCGGATAAATACCGAAAGCCAGCGTGGCCAGGGCCAGAGGCACCAGCATCAGGTACTCACGAATACTCAGATCCTTTAGTTTGACTGTCCATTCGGTATTACGTACGTAAAACGTCCCGAAAAACATGCGCTGCAGTGTCCAGAGATAGTAGCCAGCTGCCAGAATCAGTCCAAGCGTAGCTACTATGGGCATCCACCGGGGCAATAATGCATTGAGTGTAGCCGAGTTAAAAGCTCCCAGGAACACCATCACTTCGGCCACGAAGCCGGAGAAGCCCGGTAGTCCCAGCGAGGCGAAGAAGGCGATCACCACCAGGCCGGTAAAGTAAGGCATACGGGCAGTAAGCCCACCGTAGTGTGCGATCATCCGGTCGTGCGTACGATCGTAAATGACACCCGCCACGAGAAAGAGCATAGAGGAAATCAGCCCGTGGCTGAACATCTGAAACAGGCTACCACTCACGCCTTCAGAAGTGAGAGAAGCCAGGCCTAGCAGCACAAAGCCCATGTGCGAAACTGAGGAGTAGGCGATCAGTTTTTTGAGATCCTTCATGGCCAGGGCGTTCATGGCTCCGTAGATGATAGCGATGACCCCAAACAACCCAATCCACCAGGCATAGTAGATAGCACCTTCAGGAAAAATACTGTAAGCAGTGCGCATAATGCCATAGCCGCCAATCTTTAACAGAATGCCCGCTAAAATAACCGAAATCGGGGTAGGAGCCTCAACGTGTGCATCGGGTAGCCAGGTGTGGAGCGGCACAGCGGGGAGCTTGATAGCGAAGCCAATCAGCAGTCCTAAAAACGCCAGCAATCTGGCAGAAATACCCATCAATTTGGCCTGACTCAGTACTTCCAGTACGGATCCGGGAATAAAATTGGTACGATCGGTCATGGCCAGCATACTGAAGGTGCGCACCATATTTTCGGCCGGGATCAGTCCGTCCACCAGCATTTGTTGTACTTGTCGGATGATTTGGGGGGTTACCTCAGCAGCTTCGGCAGCCATACCCAGCAGTAGAGCCGTCTCCACCGGGTCAATGACACTGATATAGAGGGCAATCATCACGATCAGTATAAAGATAGAGCCCAGCAGGGTGTAAAGAAAAAACTTGATAGAAGCATACTCTCGCCGAGGACCGCCCCACATCCCGATCAGGAAATACATGGGCAGCAGCATGAATTCAAAAAACAGGTAGAAAAGAAAAAAGTCCAGTGCTACAAAGCAACCGACCACTGATGTGCTAAGCAGCAGATAAAGCAAAAAGTAGCCTTTGCAGTTATGCCTGACTGACCAGGAGGAAAGCGCGCCAATGGTCATAATAAACGCTGCCAGTAGCAAGAGGCTGATACTAAGTCCGTCCACGCCCAGGTGGTAGTCTACAGACATTTGCCCCAGACTGCCTAGGTTAAGCTGTATCCAGTCTACCTCTTCCGCTAACTGAATGGGTACCATCCGGGCTGATTCAGTTGTCATCGTGCCATGGGCCTGACCATCAAACATTGAGTAAGCCCATCCGGCTACCCCTAACTGAAGCAAAGTGGCCAGTAAGGTAAATATTTTGAATACCAGATGATACTTTGCAGGCACAAGGAGTAAGAGCAGTGCTGCTGCCAGGGGAATGAATACTAAAAGGGAAAGAAGGTAGTTTTCCATGAAATCAAGCTAACTCTGTTTGTGCCGCTTGCCGAACAAGTCGCAAAATTAGCTATTCTACTCGAAAGATAAATTGCCAGTCGTTTTTTTTGTCAGGAGGGCAGAATTCTACACAAAAAAAGCACCTGCTCGTGTTATAGCAGATGCTTGTTACCATTCTCCTAACCAGATATTGGTCAGTTATCCTTCTTAAAATCTCCCCGTTTTAATGACTTGATAAACTCTGCCCAGGCAAAAGGATTTAGCAGGGGAATGGGTCGGGGGCCTGCTCCATATTGCATCTGGTTGAAGCGTTGATCCATGAACCAGCGGTGATTCATGCTGCCATCCATCGGCATGGACTCAAACATACGCGCCAGCAAATCCCTGTTGAGATTTTCGTACATATTGTCATACTGCTCCTGGTCAGGAAGTTGGAGGGCCAGTACAGCTTCCTTAAAAATTTCTTCGGTAGGAAAGGGGAAAACGGTAACCCCTGGCAGATAAGTAGTATCTGTCTGTAATTCCACAACGATCGTCATACTTTCCCGCTGCTTTTCAGGTACCAAGTAGTATTGTTTCTTATAACCGATTGAACTGATCACCACGCTATCACCGGCCAGTACCGGCAAAGAGAAGTAACCATACATGTTTGTAGATGTACCTCTACCCGCAGTAGGTACGTAAATATTCGCCCCTGCCAAGGCCGATGTACTGTCCTCACCTAGCACCAAACCTGAGAGTTGAATGATACTGCTCTCACCCTGTGCACGGACTTCCCCAACGTTAAACGTTACGAGAAACGCACAGAAAGCAATTGCAGCTAATATATTGTTAAGATTATTCAAATCAGCTTAAATTTCTTTTTGCAGTTCTAACGAATATTTTACTAAAATAGTCACAGAAAATCAATATTAATAGTTCTCATCTATAAAAAGCATAATAGTAACTCTATCTATATTACAGATAACGCTTTCAAAAATCAATAGTTAACTTAAGGAATGTATGCGCGTCAAAAATTTTAGTTTGGCCTTCGGCTTACAGGTCTTCAAAGCCTTCTCTGATGAGGCAAGGGTTCGAATCCTATTCTTACTGTACATGGAAGAAGAGATGTGTATCACCGACCTGGAGCACATTCTGGATTTTACCCAGACCAAGACCTCTCGCCATCTGAGCTATCTCAAAAATACCAACCTGGTGTCTCCTCGCAAGGTAGATCAGTTCATCTACTACCGCATCCGGCCCCAGGCTCGGGACATTATTTCGCAGTTGTTCCAGTATATGAATAAAGATGCAATCCTCATGAAGGATCTGGAAACCTTCCGTATCCTTTACTCCAACCGCGAGCTGGCACTCTGGAAACTGCATAAGCAGCGCCGCCAGCGACCTTATTAGGCATTTTTTACCCGCTTCTCCAGTTCATTTTTCGTTGCCTTTCCCTGGCTAATGAGCAGCAGCCCGGTGTAAGTAAGTGCGCCATTCACGATCAGGATAAAGAAACCGAACTCAAATCCGCTAAACCACATCCCCGAGTTAAGGTCCAGGACCAAACTAATCACCGGCGCTACCAGACATACCACAGGCACAAATCGGTCATTGGCCTTCAAACGGGTGTAGAGACCGTAAGCGTACATTCCCAGCAGTGGACCATATGTGTAGCCGGCTACCTTAAAAACCGCTACAATGACACTATCGTCATTGATGGCATTGAAAATCAAAATTACCATAAACAGCAGTACTGAAAACATGACGTGCACTCGCATTCGTACTGCCTTATTGATATCTTTTCCTTTTTCGGCACGAGAGTCAGCCTTTTCATCGCCAAAACCCAGAAAGTCTACACAAAAAGAAGTGGTGAGGGCCGTCAGTGCTGAGTCAGCACTGGAATAGGCAGCCGCTACGATGCCCAGCAGGAAGATCACGCCCGCGTAGGTAGCAAAATGATTAACCGCCAACATCGGGTACAGGTCATCGGTGCGCTCGGGGATGGCAATACCTTTGGCATCGGCGTAAAGAAATAGTAAAGCACCCATGGACAAAAAAAGCAGGTTCACAACGACCAGTGTTACCGTAAACCATCGCATATTTTTCTGCGCTTCGTCCAGGTTTTTACAGGTCAGGTTTTTCTGCATCATATCCTGGTCAAGGCCTGTCATGACGATCGCGATAAAAGCCCCAGAGATAAACTGCTTAAAGAAGTTATTAGCACTGTCCCAGTTCCAGTAAAACATCTTAGAAATCTGACGTTCCTCCAAGGTAGCAATCATTTCACCCAGCGAGAGGTCCAGTTCCTGCCCTACCAGATAAATGCTGATAATCACTGAAAGTAGCATAAAACTGGTTTGCAGCGTATCTGTCCATACAATGGTCTTAATGCCACCCCGAAAGGTGTAGAGCCAGATTAGGATGATAGTCACCATAACGGTGATCCAGAAGGGTACGCCAAAGCTATCAAAAAGGGCGATCTGTAGGACCCCGGCCACCAAGAAGAGCCGAAAAGAAGCCCCAATCATACGGGATAACAAGAAAAAGAATGCCCCGGTCTTGTAGGACCAGAAACCAAAGCGCCGCTCCAGGTAACCATAGATAGACACCAGGTTAAGCCGGTAGTACAGAGGCATGAGCACCAGGCCAATAAAGGCGTACCCTGGCACATAACCCAGCACCACCTGAAAATAGGAGAACTGAGAGTTGCCTACCTCACCGGGCACGGAGATAAAAGTAACCCCAGAGAGAGTAGCCCCCACCATACCGAAAGCTACCAGGTACCACGGCGAAGAGCGGTTGGCATTGAAAAAAGTCTCTGTAGTTGCGTCTCGGGAAGTGAAGTGAGAAATCAGCAGCAAGACCACAAAATAACCGCCGATCACACTCAAAACTAATGCTGGGGACATGCGTTATACTTAAGTTAGGATTCAAATTTGAGGTTTTTTTTTAACTTTGCTAAATGCATATATTCAAAACTATGAAATACGCTTACGAAGAAGAAGTAGAAGTACTGGAGCAGGTGATTGAGCAGGAAAAAGAAGAAATCGTTGAAGAGAAGGATCTCATAGTACTGAATGACGATTACAATACTTTTGACCACGTGATCAACACCTTGATTAAAGTATGCAAGCACTCGCCTGAGCAGGCTGAGCAGTGTACTATGATTATCCATTACAAGGGCAAGTGCTCAGTAAAGAAGGGCACTTTTGAGGAGCTTAAACCTATGCGCGATGCCATCTGCGATGCCGGTATCGGTGCAGTTATCCGATAAGCAACTCTTCACCTAGCCTTACCTCTTCATGGAATACCCTTCTAAACTTATTGAGAACGCCGTCAATGAGATCGCCAAACTTCCTGGCATTGGCAAAAAAACTGCGCTGCGCCTGGCTCTGTACATGCTGCGGGAAGAAGAGGAAGTCACTCAATCGTTGGCAGTTGCCCTGGTAGATCTCCGTACTAAGACCCAGTACTGCCGTGTTTGCCACAATATCTCGGACGCCGAAATCTGCGCGATCTGCGCTAATCGACGCCGGGACAGCAGCATTATTTGCGTTGTAGAAACCGTTACTGACCTCATCGCTATTGAAAATACGTCCCAGTACAAAGGGCTCTACCATGTGCTGGGAGGGGTCATCTCACCGATTGAGGGAATCGGTCCAGGAGCATTACAGATACAATCCCTGATTGACCGGGTAAAAGCTGAAGACACGCCGGTGCGGGAAATCATCCTGGCACTGAGCTCTACCATGGAGGGTGACACGACCGCTTTCTTTATCACCAAGAAGCTGAAGGACGATGATGTAAAAATCACTACCATTGCCCGGGGGGTACCCATCGGCAGCGAACTGGAATACACTGACGAAATTACGCTTGGCAGGAGTATCCTGGGGCGTAAAGCCTATGAACAAAGCTGATCAGAGCGAGCGCGCCACCGACCAGAACAACAATGCCCAGCCTACGATCATCAGCACCCCACCGATGGGCGTAATGGCACCCAGCCAGCGGATGCCGGTCAGGCAAAGAATATACAGTGAACCGGAAAAGATAATTACCCCCCCGATCATAGAATAACCGGCATAGCCCAGGAATTTATCGCTGATCTTGTACATCAGCAGGCCAATCACCAAGAGCGCCAGCGTATGGTAAAACTGATACTTGACGGCCGTTTCAAAAGTCTCTAGCCGCCCCTGAGATTCCAGCATAGCTCTCAGCGCATGCGCGCCAAAAGCCCCGATTATGACCGAAACTGCGCCAAAAGCAGAGGCTGCGAGTAATATAAGTTTTTGCATGGAATATGAAATGTTGGAGATTAAGGCGTTAGTCGTAATTCCTACTCCCGAAAATAGTAGTTCCGATGCGAACCATGGTACTGCCTTCTTCCAGGGCAATTTCATAATCACCGCTCATGCCCATAGAGAGTTCTTTCATCTGCACATTTTCCGGCAGGGAATCATCCGCTTTTACTTTTTCAAACAGTGCTTTCAGCCCCTTAAATTCTTTTCGTACCTGCCCGTGATTGTCGGTGAAGGTAGCCATGCCCATCAGTCCGATAATGCGGATATGTTTTGCATTGGCCAGCATTTCTCCTTTCAGAATGTCGTAAAGTTCCTCTTCTGACAGGCCGTATTTATTTTCTTCTTCGGCAATGTGCATTTGCAAAAGGCAGTCTACCACTTTATCTTCTTTACGCGCTTGCTTATTAATTTCTTTGAGTAAGCGGGCACTGTCTACTGAGTGAATCACATGCACAAAAGGCACAATATACTTGACCTTATTACGCTGCAGGTGGCCGATCATGTGCCAGCGGATGTCCTTGGGCATCTGCTCATGCTTGTCCACCATCTCCTGTACCTTGTTTTCACCCAAGTCATGGGCACCGGCTTCATAGGCTTCCATCAATGTCTCTATCGGCTTGGTCTTACTGACCGCCACCAGCAGACAGTCGTGTGAGGCTGTTTTATCTTTAAATTCCTTAAAATTATCCGCTACATTCATGCTTATTTCTAATTTGATAGAAGATTAAGCTATTTAACAATGCCAAAGGGTAAGTGTTGTATATTTTGCGACAATTTAGCCAAAACCAAACAAGCGCAAAAATCCACAAAAGGATGAAAAAATGGATCTTGATACTAGCCTTATGCAGTCTGTCAATATATGCCTTTGGGCAGTCTGAAACGCTCACTGATTTCAATCAGAGCCGGAAACAAATCACCAAAACAGGAATGCTGGTGCTGGGTAGTTGGGCAGTGGGTAACATGGCAGTCAGCGGCCTGTTGATGCCCGGCGCTTCGGGCAGCCGCTATTATTTTCATCAGATGAATGTTTTCTGGAATGTCGTGAACCTGGGCTTAGCCGGATTCGGTTTTTACAATGCGCTGCAGACGGACCCATCAGGCGCAGGTGTTTCCAGTACGGTAAGCGAATATTACAGCCTCCAGAAAACCTTGCTATTCAATGCCGGCTTGGACCTGGCCTATGTAGCCAGCGGACTGTATCTGCTGGAACGTGCCAAAAACAGTGAAAGTAGAGAGAACCAGTACCGAGGGTATGGCCGTTCTATTATCTTGCAAGGAGCCTTTTTGCTGGCATTTGACACCGTTTTATTCTTTGTACTGGACAGTCGTTCCGACCAGCTCCTGCCTTATTTAAACGTATCGGCTGATGGTATCGGAATGAGATTTAGATTTTGAATAATGTATGGAAGTTCCTGCTTACACCCGCAATGAAGTCAATAAACTCCCTGACCAGCCAGGGGTGTACACATTTTATGATGAAGAACGCACACTGATCTATGTTGGCAAGGCCAAAAGCCTAAAAAAGCGAGTGGGAAGCTACTTCAACCGCTCCACCAGCACCAGCCGCAAGACACTCAAGATGGTCAGTGAAATCAGAAAGATTGAATTCACCATCGTTAATTCCGAATTTGACGCCCTGCTGTTGGAAAACAGCCTCATCAAAAAAAACCAGCCCAAGTACAACATCCTGCTAAAAGACGACAAAAGCTACCCTTATATTCTGCTCACCCAGGAACGTTTTCCTCGCATCCTCCCCACTCGCCGTATGATACCCGGCTCCGGGCGTTATTTCGGCCCTTTTGCCAGTGTAAAGGCGATGAATAATATTTTGGAACTGATTCGTAACCTCTACACTATCCGAACCTGCTACTACGACCTGTCCGAGGAAAACATCCAAAGCGGTAAGTTCAAGGTCTGCCTGGAATACCACATCGGTAACTGTAAAGGGCCCTGCGAAAACCTGCAGAGCGAGGAAGATTACAACCGTGACATAGAACAGGCTACCAATATTCTGAAAGGGAATCTGGGCGTAGCGCGTACTTACTTTAAAGAAAAAATGCAGGAGGCGGCCACCAACCTCGAGTTTGAGGCTGCTCAGATGTACAAGGAAAAAAATGAGCTCCTTTCCAAGTACCGGGCAAAATCGCTGGTAGTCAACCCGCAGATTGGGGATACTGATGTGTTTACCATCGTCTCCGACGAAAAGGTAGCCTTTATCAACTACCTTAAATCCAACAATGGCGCTATTGTGCTGACCAAGACCGTCGAGGTTAAGAAAAAACTGGACGAAAGCAACGAGGAGATACTTTCACTGATGATCGTAGAACTGCGTGAGCGCTACCTTAGCAATACTCAGGACCTGCTGACCAATCTTGAAATTCCTATTGAAATTGAACACGTTAACATCACTATTCCTAAGATCGGCGATAAACGCAAGCTGGTGGATATGTCTATCAAAAATGCGCTGTTCTACAAAAAGGAGCGATACAACCAGATAGAAGGAGCTAAACAAAAAGAAAACCGGGTGCTGGCCAAACTCAGGGATGATTTGCGCCTGCAAAACCTACCCATGCATATCGAGTGTTTTGACAACTCTAACATGCAGGGTACCAATCCAGTAGCCTCAATGGTATGCTTCAAAAACGGGCGGCCCTCCAAAAAGGATTATCGTAAGTTTAACATCAAGACAGTAGTAGGGCCGGACGATTTTGGCTCCATGTACGAGATCGTGCACCGCCGCTATCACCGCCTCCAGACAGAAGAGCTTCCTATGCCTGACCTCATCGTGATTGACGGAGGAAAGGGGCAGCTCAATGCCGCCTGCAACGCACTCAAAGACCTGGACCTCTACGGCTCTATCCCTACTGTAGGCATCGCCAAACGGCTGGAAGAAATTTACACACCAGAAGATCCTTACCCGCTGCATATTGATAAAAAATCAGAATCGCTGAAGCTGTTACAACGCTGCCGGGACGAGGCCCACCGCTTTGCCATCACCTTCCACCGACAAAAACGCTCTATCGCTGCACTCAGGACCGGCCTGGAAGAGATTCCGGGCGTAGGTAAGAAAACTGCTATGTCGTTACTCAAGCAGTTTAAGTCAGTGAAGAAAATTCGCGAAGCTAATGAAGCTGACCTGGCAGACCTGATCGGACCGGCCAAGGCCAAAGTAGTGAAGGAAGCGCTGAGCCAGGATACAGCAAAGCGGTGATGTGGATCCAGGGTCTGTCGTGGACAGACTCTGGATGCTCGGCATAATTTATTACCCATATTTATGTCCAGCCCTGGAGGCCCTCACCAATTTCAGGGTGATTAGGCACTTTCCAGCTTGTAACTGAGCTCCCGCATTTTTTCCAGCTCCTCAAAAAAAGCATTCACCGGGCTTACCTTAAACCGGCGTGACATGGTATCTACTTTGATATTTTCAGTACCATCCTGCAGGCACACTTTAAGCCTACAACTTCCCTGATAGCTGGTCAGAAGTTGCTCCAGCTGGGCTACAATTTGTGGTTTTAGCATGTCTACCGGGATGTTAATCTGTACGCCAGCTGTCATTTTCTCCCGTATCTCACTCAGCAACTGCACATTCCTAGGCTGTAGCTCCCACACACCGGGTTGGTTATAGCGCTCCTCTACCCTGCCTTTTACATAAATAAACTGGCCCATAACTAGCCGGTGGCGATTGCTAAGGTAATCTTCACCGAAGAAGGCCAGTCCCATAGAAGCCTGGTAATCTTCAATGGTCACCAGGGCAAAGGGCTTGCCGGTACGGGTAGTTCGCTCTTGGAAGCTGGTGATGATACCCGCCACTGATATCTCCTGATTTTTGTAGTTTTCTACCTTATCTACGGTACAGGTACAGAAATTCTCAATCTCGAGCTTAAACTGATCCAGGGGGTGACCAGAAATGTAGAAGCCGACCATGTCCTTTTCAATCTTAAGCTTTTCTATCTCACTATATGGTTCACAGTTTGGAATACGCGGTTTAGGTACTTCAAAACCGTTGCTACCACTAAAAAGAGTCTGCTGAGCAGCCTGCTCCTCCTGCTGAAGCGTCGCGGCGTATTTCATGGCTTTTTCCAGTAGGCTACCGTCGCCGTTCTCAGCAAAGATATACTGGCGTCGGTGGAGCCCATCAAAGCTGTCAAAGGCACCTGCCATCGCCAGGCACTCCATCGTCTTTTTATTGACGGGCCGCTGGTTAAGGCGCTTGGTAAACTCAAAAATATCTTGAAATGGGCCGTTGGCCATCCGTTCTTCAATGATAGTACTGACCGCATTTTCTCCAGCACCTTTGATACCGCCCAGCCCGAAGCGAATTTGTCCTTCCTGATTCGGGCCAAAGAAGTAGCTGCTTTCGTTCACATCCGGGCCCAGCACAGGAATACCCTGTCGCTTACACTCGTCCAGGAAGAGGGTGGCCTTGTCGGAGTTGTTCATATTGTGCGTCAGCACGGCAGCCATGTACTCGGCCGGGTAATTGGCCTTGAGATAGCCGGTCTGGTAAGCGACTACGGAGTAAGCCGCCGAGTGGGAATTATGTACTATCAAACCGTTGGCCACAAAATTGTGGTCATCATCAACAGTAATATCATAGGTAGGGGCAGTACCAGCGGGGGTAATAGATACTATCTGATCCCAAAAGATGTCACTTTCAGCGATTTGTAGTAGCTCATCAGAATTAAGGGTAGAGGCAATCCCGGCCAATGTACTACGCCTGAACGCTTTTTTATCATGGCTGCCTATGCCCATAAACTCACGCATGCTGTAGCCTGAAGTTTGCTCTAGTTCTTTCCAGTTAAACCCAGCCAATTGCCTATGGGTATTAACGATTTTGCGTACCGAAGCAGGCACCGTATCTTTACTAGTAAGGCCGCGGGTGGTGCTATCTAAATAATCAGCCAATAGCTGTACTGCGTTTTCTCTTCCAAGCGCATGGCATGCGACACGCTCAAGAAACAGTTCAAGCACATTTTCGCCAATCAGACGTACAGTATAGCCGGTGCGGAACGTGTTTCGGTATTTAAATTTTTTGATATGAACACCACTTTGTATACCGAGGCGCAAGAGTAGGTATTGCACGTCTTTTGCCAGTCTTGCAGAAGAAGTGGCATAAAAGGGTATATGCTCTTTGGCGTTAGCGATAAACCCATCGCCTGCCCAAAGGCGTCCCAGGAACAGCTCAAGGCAAGCATCAGAAAGTTCAAAAATCTCTGCTGGAACAAATTTTTCTGTTGCTTTCTTCCCCAAGAGTCCAAGCTCACCAGCCCAGGTGAAAGCACCAGAGCGTATAGGACCTATTTGAGGAGTACCAAAGCTTGGTTTGTGTCCAGTGCTGGCACAAACTTCATATCGCTTATCTGACCGGGCGTAGATGCGCGTAACCGTATCAGGGAATTTCTCAATAGCGGTAGCAAAATCTTCTATCTGCGAATAATCATTGCTGAAAAAATAGAGGCAACTAGAGTGGCAGGTATTGCCCTCGGAGATCAATCCGGCAAGGGTAATCAGCTTATAATTTTCCCAAGTATGGGTAGAAGCAACCGAAAGCTGACGTGGCGCTGCAATATGATCACCTATTTGTAGGTCTTGTAGAAGCGTCCATCCGGAAAAAGTACGGAATGGGTGGTTAGCAGTTGCTTTGATTACTTTTCCTTGTTGTGTACGTAATTCAAATACAGGCTTTTCCCCATTATAAATATAGTCTGTAACAGGGCAGGTGCGCAGCTTACCATTTTCAGCTAGTGCATGTACGTGAAGCTCCGGACGCCGACGGTACAGTTCTTCTATGGTATACATGCGACCGCTGATGGCATCAGTAATGCGGGTGTCACCCGTCAAACAGCGATTAAACCCGTACTGGGCGAATTTTTCCATGATGGAGAAGACCTCTTCGGCCTTGGCCTGGTCAATACCGTGTTTCTCTTTGGCCCCTTCTACGAAGATGATCCGCTGCTTGTTCATCTCCTCTATCTTCTTCTTACCCATAGCCCGGCGCAGCAAATCCGCACCACCGAGGGAATAACCTCCTAGTATCTGAGCGGTCTGCATGATCTGCTCCTGATAGACCATGATGCCGTAGGTATTTTTGAGAATAACTTCCAGCAGCGGATGCGGGTACTCTACTTTTTCGCGACCGTGCTTACGGTCAATAAAATTGGGGATGAACTGCATCGGGCCCGGACGGTAGAGCGCGTTCATAGCGATGAGGTCCTCAATATCGGTAGGCTTGAGCTTCTGTAGCCACTGCCGCATGCCTTCCGACTCAAACTGGAAGGTACCCACCGTATCGCCCCGCTGGTAGAGCTCAAAAGTCTTGGGATCATCCAGTGGAATGGTATCCATGTCAATGTCTACACCGTAGTTTTGTTTAATGGTCTCCAGGGCCGTCTTGATGATTGTGAGGGTCTTGAGGCCCAGAAAGTCCATCTTTAGCATACCGGCTGACTCTACCACTGAGCCGTCAAACTGGGTGATAAAGAGGTCGGTGTCTTTATCGGTCTTGACCGGGATGTATTCCAGCAAATCATTAGGGGCGATGATCACCCCGGCAGCATGGATGCCGGTACCCCGCACCGAGCCTACCAGTGTCTGCGCCAGGTTGACCACCTTAGACTGTGGCCCCTGTCCTCGCTTGATCTGCTGCAGCTCAGGTACTTCGGTCAGGGCTTGTTCAAAGGTAGTGCCCGGCTTCTCTGGCACCAGTTTGGCAATGTAGTTAGCCTCCGCCAGCGGCAATTCGCTCACCCGGGCTACATCGCGGATGGACATTTTGGGCGCCATCGTACCGAAGGTTACAATCTGCGCAACCTGGTTTTGACCGTACTTGTCAATAACATAGTCGATCACCTTTTGTCGGCCGTCATCATCAAAGTCAATATCAATATCAGGCATGGAGATACGCTCCGGATTGAGGAAACGCTCAAAAAGCAGGTCGTACCTGATGGGATCAATGTTGGTAATCCCGGTGCAGTAAGCGACCACCGAGCCGGCGGCTGAGCCCCGTCCCGGCCCCACTTTGACATCCATCTGGCGGGCTTCATTGATAAAATCCTGCACAATGAGAAAGTAGCCGGGAAAGCCCATGTCTTTGATGATCTTCAGCTCATGGTCAATGCGCTCCCTGATTTCGTCGCTGATCTCCGGGTAACGGCTTTTGGCCCCTTCGTAGGTGAGGTGACGCAGGTAGTCGTCCTGGTCGGTAAATTCTTCAGGAATCTCAAATTTGGGTAGCAGAATATCCCGCTCCAGCGTGAGTTCTTCGGTCTTTTCTACAATCTCGTAGGTGTTGGTAATGGCCTCCGGCAAATCCTGGAAGAGCCGCTTCATTTCGTCCTCTGACTTAAAATAGAACTCGTTATTAGGCAAAGCAAAGCGATGCCCCCTACCCCGCCCCTTAGGCATGGACATGGTATCGCCGTTCTTGACGCAGAGCAGGTTTTCATGAGCAATAGAGTCCTGCTTGTTGGCATAGTACACGTCGTTGGTGGCAATTACCTTGACATCGTACTTCTTAGCGAAGCGCTGCAGGATGTCATTGACCCGGTTTTCTTCTTCCAGACCGTGGCGCTGCAGTTCCACGTAAAAGTCCTCGCCGAAAGTATCTTTCCACCAGACAAAGGCCTCTTCGGCCTGGTGCTCACCTACATTGAGAATCAGGTCAGGCACCTCTCCGGAGATACTGCCGGTAGTAGCGACCAAACCCTGCCGGTACTTCTGGATCAGTTCCTTATCTACCCTGGGGAAGCCGCCGTAATACCCTTCAATGTAACCCAGCGAGCAGAGTTTGGAGAGGTTTTGAAAACCCTCCTGGTTTTTGGCCAGCAGCAGTTGCAGGCTGCGCTGGTCTTTCCTGTCTTTGGTAAACTTTTTTTGGTGACGATCTTCCACCAGGTATACATCGCAGCCGATGATTACTTTCACACCCTGTTTTTTACCCTCGGCTACCGCCTTGAAAGCTCCAAAGAGATTGCCCAGGTCGGTGAAAGCTACAGCGGGCATCTCCATCTTTTTGGCGGCCTCTACCAGTTGCTTGATGCTGGCCGTACTCTGGAGGATAGAATACTGCGAATGCACATGCAGATGGCTGAAGGGGGCTGTTTTAATTGCCTTGACTGGCTGATCAGTCACCGGAATGGTAGGTGCCGCCGACTCTTGTTCTTTCTCAGCCGCCCGGCTGGAGGCCTCCAGGTCGGGCGCCTCGTAGGTGATCTGCTCCAACGGTACTTCGTTGGAATGGGGTTTTACCACTCTTTCCTTCAGCAGGCCGAAGAAGCAGCGGGCGGTAGCGTCTACGTCAAAAGCGGAGTTATGCGCCTCATCAAAGCCGACGCTAAAGAGCTTATTATGCAGTTCGGAAAGCGTTGGCCATTTGTAACGGCCTCCCCGTCCTCCGGGAATAGCACAGAACTCCGTAGACTCGGTTTTAGTGTCCAGCTTTTGGGTTTCCATCAGCGGGCCGGTGGGCATCTGCGTACGTACATATTCTGCCCCTGTGATGTTGATATCAAAGTCCACATTGTGCCCGACCAGCACCTGGGCCTGCTCTACGTCTTTGTGAAAAATTTTCAGTACCTCCAGCAGTGCGTGCCCTTCTTGCAGTGCCCGGTCGGTAGAGATGCCGTGTACCTTCTCCGAGTTGAAGGGAATAGTAAACCCCTCGGGCTTCACGATGTAGTCCTGCTGGTTGAGCAGTTTACCATCAGCGGCATGGAGTTGCCAGGAAAGCTGCACCAGTCGGGGCCAGTTGTCGGTATCAGTGATCGGAGCTTTGTAGCTACGGGGCAGGCCAGTCGTTTCGGTATCAAATATTAGGTACATAAGCGTTCGGTCGGTTCCAAGTTGAATGCAAAGCATTGATAGATTGCTGTTTACCAATGCTTTAACCTATATCCGATAGGCATAGTCAATATATCTTTCGTGCATCTATGCTCCTCAGATCAACACGCAAAGTAAGACATAAATTTCAGAGATGAGCTATTGACTTTTATGAATTATGCGCCTGCTTTAGCCAACAGGCTATTGGCTTTCTAGCTACGCAGATAAGGTGTATATCCAACAACAAATCACCTACCTTCCGATTGTAATAGATAGTAATCTAAAACAAGAGATGAGATGAAAGTAGAAGGTGTAGAGATCTCACATCCCGATAAGCTCATTTTTCCGGATAAGCAGGTATCCAAGGCAGATATGGTTCACTACTACCAACGGGTGGCCGATCACATGCTGCCCCACCTCCATGACCGGCCCCTAACGCTGGAAAGGTATCCGGACGGTATTGGTGAATCCGGATTCATGCAGAAAAAAGCAGCCGATTACTACCCGGATTTTATCAGCACGCTGAAGGTAGAGACCGAAAAGGGAAAACAGGAACAAATCCTCTGCAATGACAAAAAGAGTCTGATCTACCTGGCCAACCAGGGTACGGTCAGCTTCCATACCTGGCTCAGCCGCCGTGATAAGCTTAATCAGCCCGATCAGGTCATTTACGACCTGGACCCTTCTGATCAGGATTTTGATAAACTGAAGGAGGCGGTCCGCATCGTAAAGGATCACTTACAGGAAGCGGGACACCAGCCCGAGTTAATGAGCAGCGGCAAATCGGGCTTTCACATAATCTATCGTATCCGTCGCGGGGACGACTTTGACAGCCTACGTGAAGGAGCCCGTGCTCAGGCCGAAAAACTAGCTGAAGCGCATCCTGACCTGCTCACCACCGAGGTGAGCAAAGACAAACGCCAAGGCCGCATCTTTGTAGACTACTTGAGAAACGCCTACGGACAGAACAGCATCTGCCCCTTTTCGCTCCGGGCTACAGAGCGGGCCGGCATCGCCACTCCCTTAGAATGGTCTGAACTGAGCAAACTGGAACGTCCGGATGCCTACGGTATTGATAATATCTTCAGGAGATCATCACAGAAAGACTAGGCCCCTGGTACGAACTAACTTTTCTGTAAAGACTGGGTTTATTCAATGAGAATCAATGACTCAGCCGGGCATACAAAAGACTTTTTTTACGTAAAATCTTCCTGCCCATCCTAAAGCGTCTGACGCTGTATTTTTTTAGGGTAGCAGGCTTTATTTTTTGAAAATTAACATCTTATGAAAGAAAAAGAATATACCGAAAAGCGAAACCTAACCGCTAGCAAAGAGCCCAAATCCGGTTCCAGATTCAAGAAAAAGAGCGATCAGCCTATTTTTGTGATACAAAAGCATGACGCTTCCCAGCTTCATTATGATTTCAGGCTCGAGATAGATGGCACGCTCAAATCCTGGTCGGTACCGAAAGGGCCAAGCACCGATCCTTCGGAGAAGCGCATGGCCATACCTACTGAAGACCACCCGATCGACTACGCATTTTTTGAAGGTACCATTCCCGAGGAGGAGTACGGCGGCGGCACGGTCATGATCTGGGACCGGGGCGATATGGAAAACCTCAAGACTGATGACGGAGGCCAGGAAATTTCGCTGGAAGATAGCTACGAGATGGGCACAGTAGAGGTCAAACTTCACGGAAAAAAACTGCAGGGGGGCTACGCACTGATTAAAATGAAGGGTGGTAAGATGGAGGGCAACTGGCTGCTCACCAAAATGAAGGATGAAGCAGCAGACGCGCGACGGAACCCGGTAAACACAGAAACCAAAAGCGTGGTAAGCGGGCGCAGCCTGAAAGAAATTGCTGAAGATAATCCATCCTAGAGCCTGTAGCCATGTCCGATCTTCTGAAAGACAATCTCAGTGAAACTGAACTACAATCACTGCAAGGGACCGCATTTCCTGGTTTTCAGCCGCCGATGCTGGCAACGCTCTCGCACGAAGCTTTTGATGATCCTGACTGGATCTACGAAAGAAAACTGGACGGACAGCGGGTGCTTATTTACCAGGACGATAAGAAGCTAAAACTCTATTCCCGCAACGAAAAGCTGCTGAATGATACCTTCCCCGAACTGGAGGAACCCTTGCGCTCATTCTCCAGCCGGGACTTCATCGCCGATGGAGAGATTGTGACTTTTGAAGGAAACGTAAGCAGTTTTGCCCGGCTGCAAAACCGCTTGCAGATCAAAGACCGACAAAAGGCACTCGAGCTCAGTAAAAACATCAGCATTTACCTGTACCTTTTTGACCTGACCTACTTTGACCAATACACGCTGACAGAACTGCTGCTCCGCAGCCGAAAAAAGATTCTCAAAGCGCTCATTGGAGAGAAAGACCATGTCCGCTACACTTCTCACCACAATCAACACGGAAAGGACTATTTTCAGCAAGCCTGCGAAAAGGGTTGGGAAGGGGTGATTGCTAAAGATGCTAAGGCCAATTATGCGCATAGCCGCAGCAAAAAATGGCTTAAGTTCAAATGCACTGCCAGCCAGGAACTCGTAATAGGCGGCTTCACCGAGCCCCAGGGCGAACGCGTCGGCTTTGGTGCACTGCACGTAGGTTTCTACCGGGGCAATGAGCTTCACTATGCCGGAAAAGTAGGAACAGGCTTCGACGATGATTTCCTGAGGAAGTGGCGAGAAAAATTAAACGCCCTGGAGCAAAAAGAATCACCCTTTGTAAACTTTGGCGATGACCACAATGAAACGAATCATTGGGTCAGGCCCGAATTGGTAGGTGAGACCGGATTTAATGAGTGGACGCAGGATGACAAGCTCAGGCATCCCCGTTTCCTGGGTATGCGCACCTACAAAGACGCCCAAAAAGTGGTAAGGGAGCGATGAGTATATTTTTGATGCAAAATCTTTAGGCCAATATAGGCGTTAGAGGTTCATTATAAAGTAACAAAACTTACCTCCCTGAAGTAACTTTAATCAGCTGCTTTCTTCCTGACTTCTCTCATCCACCATTCGCTGGTGTTCCTCCTGCATGGCCTGATGGTCTTCCATCATGATGTCGTGTTCCTCTCTCATCTGTTCGTGTTCCTGCTGCATCAGTGCATACTGCTGGTCGAGTTCTTCTTCAGTTAGTTTTTGGGTATCAGGGTTATCCAGAAATGCCTGATGCTTTTCTACGATAGCCGCATGCTCTGCGATGATCGCCTCATGCTTGTCTATAATCTCTCGGTGCTGATCGCGGATAGTGATAAACAGAGAATCTTCCTCACCTTCAAAAATCCCCCGATGTTCATCAAGCCATTCCTGATGCACATTTTCTATACTGTCGTGCCGGGTCTCCATCTGCTGGTGGATTTCTTCAATCTCAGCATGCTGGTTACGAAAATTTTCTAATATATCCTGATTTTGTGCGCCGCAGGCGAATAGAATGGTTGTTAACAAGAAAAAAGAAATAGTTTTCATAG
>CAZZGE010000006.1:0-22291 GCA_964653665.1 uncultured Porifericola sp.
TCAACGGTGATAAAGCGCCTTTTGATTCATTGAAGGCATTTATCAACTACCAGGAGCGAGATGTGCAGAGAGAGCAGGCAGAGCTTGCCTATACCAACGCGGAAATCATGGTATCAAACTTTCTATGGCTAACCGATGCCACTGAAGACCAATCCGTTCCCCTCCAAATCTCAGAGAATACTATTCCTACCCAGGATAGTAGCCTGGATGCCAGTTTTTTGCTTGAGCTTTCCACTCTACAGGCTCTGCAGGACAGTGCCAGGTTTAACCATCCGGAACTGGTGAAACTGGATAATAAAATTCAGCAGCTTGAAATTGAGCAAAAGCTGAATCGTGAGTTCCTAAAACCAGAGATCAATCTGAAATATAACTTTCTCACCAAACCCACAGGAGAGGGTGGGGCTATCTCTAATGGAAACGGGAATGGCAACGGTATAGAAGGCTTTTTTATGAATGATTATAAGTTAGGTGCCGAATTTATATTCCCCATCTTTTTGCGGAAAGAGCGCGCTAAATTGCAGAAGACTAACATCAAACTAGAGCAAAATTATTTTGAGCGGGTAAACGTGAGGCGTGATATTGAGAATGAAATTAATACCGTGTATAACACTTTAGTAAATCTCAATGAGATTATCGGTATGCAGGAGAATATGGTACAGTACTACAGTGACCTACTAGAGGGTGAAATTACCATGTTTGAAAACGGGGAGAGCTCAATCTTTCTCATCAACACGCGTGAAACAGAACTCTTAGACGCTCGGCTCAAACTTCTGAAGTTACAAACCAAGTACGAAAAAGCTAAAGTAGAGCTATTGCACGCTGCTGGAATACCTTATCTGCAAATCTAAGTAGCAACAATACTTTTTGTTTTGTTGAAATCCTTATTCCCAATCTCGACAATAAAAAAACGGGTTTTTAATTGTGAAAGGTCAAATTCTTTAGCATAAGATCCCCTAACCTTTACGTTCTCCTCGTGAAGTAAATTTCCTATTACATCATAGACTTTGATAGATACCATTGCCTTGGTATTCTGCAGGATATTCAACTTAAACTTACCCTGAGCCACAGCTTGTAGTTCAAAATCAAAGTCCTTGTTGAGTAACGCTTTGGAATAGCGTAAATGTGTCTCGTCAAGCTTAGTGTTGCTCTTCAAAATGCTGGTATCAGGAAAAATGGGCAGCGCTTTATAACGAGCAATACTTTGGGCATAAGTTTGCCCAGTAAATAAATAGAATACTACTAGGACGACTGATATTGATATGTGCTTATATCTACAATGCATACATTTTAAAAATAAGGATTTTTACCAATAAAGTTTCATACAGCGAGAAAAATCAAAATTCGTATTGAATTTTACATGAATTTACGGTAAACAATGACTCTTTGTGAACTAAATAAGAAAAGTATTTTGTCATCACAAAAAAGAAACCTAACCTCTTCAGGGGGTACAATATCTACCGACGTCGTTTCCATAGTGCCCACATCATATCTGAGTAGCCTTTCTTCCTGTATGTAATACAGGTTTTCCCGATACAGACAAAAAGGTTGCTCAGTCTCAAACGGCAGCTTACTCATAAAATTTCCCATTGAGTCAAACATCAGTATTTCCTGTTGGTGGTGTAAATACAGCCGGTTATTGTGCTCTTGCAGTGTTTTGGTTTGTTCATCACCGGTTAAGAAGTAACTCAAATCAGTATCTACGATTACTTCCTGCAATATGGGATTATACTTTTGTAGCCGTAACCGATCCTCATTCACCAGCCAGATCATTTGATCGTCGCTTAGAGTTGCTGCACTGTATTGGGCAAAGCCCTCACTTTCAATATTTTGAGGAGGCTGTAGGGGATTCAGAAAGCGATTCAGAAACTGATACTGCTGCGTTGTCTGGTAGAAAATGAATAGTTTGAGCATCTGATTGGCGTCTACATAACTAACCGTATTGAAACGTGCTTCGCTTGAAGAAGCTACTCTGGCAAGCGTTCTGTCGTATTTTGTGATTTTACCCTCGGCATCGGCTACATAAAGATGACCTACCATATCCATGGAAGCTGCCAAAATTTCATCGCTAAAATGGAGGCTATCAACCCGGTTCCACTGCTGGGCCAGCAATGTATAGGGCAAACAAACGATGCTCAACGAGAGAAAAACACTACCCCTCAAAATGACTGAGTATAAATTGTTTACCGTCATGAATGCCGTAAGTTCTTGCCTGTATCCATTCGCCGATGTTAAAGTAGCGGCTTTTATCATTGATTGAGATATCTAGTGGGAGGTGTCGGTGGCCAAAGATATAATAATCGTGGTGATGCCTTTTTTCCATATCCTCGCAGTACTCGTAGATCCATTCGTAATCTTTGCCCTTGAACGACTCATCTTTTGTCGCGTTTTGTTTACGGCTATGCTGTGACCAGAAATGAGCGAGTCCCATTCCCCAGCGAGGATGTAGGGCGGCAAACAGCTGCTGGCTCAGTCGAGAAGTAAAGACTTTTTTTAGCATTTTGAATTGGCGATCACCACTGCCTAAGCCGTCGCCATGTCCTACGTGCAAATCCTGTTCATTAATGCGTATGCTGACCGGATTTCGTACGATGGGAACGTCAAGTTCCTGTTGCAGGTAATCAAACATCCACATATCGTGGTTACCAGTGAATAGAATGATTTTAGTCCCGTTGTCCTGCAGAGAAGCAAGCTTTCCCAAAAGGCGGATAAATCCCTTGGGTATGACATATTTGTACTCAAACCAAAAGTCGAAAATATCTCCCAGCAAAAATATGGTATGGGCATCAGCCTGTACTTGGTTTAGCCACTGGATGATGATATTTTCACGTTCACGGCTTTGGGCGTGATCGGGAGCCCCTAAATGAAAGTCTGAGGCAAAGTAAATTTTCTGACCAGGACTTAAAGAAAATTGGAAAGCAGGTTCCGACTGCATAGCGTACGAAAAGTAAGCTGATCGTGTGAAATAAAGTAAAATCGGGACTTAAACGATAAAAAAAGAGCCACGCAAAGGGTAGCTCTAAAGTATGCATTGACTTAGGGAATCAAGAGTTTTTATCTTCTTCTACAGAAGAAGCTTGCTCGGGCGAATCGGTCTCTTCTTTTCCATTGGATGGAGACGTTTTCTCATGAGTTTCCTCAGCTTTATCAGTGTGCTTGTCTGAAGGAGCGGGTTGCTTATTTTTCTTCTCTCTTTTGCCTTTCTTGTCTTTTTCACCCTCTTCCTCATCTTGTGTGTAAGCCTGATAATTCGTTGGCTTACTAAACGGCCGTTTGCCGATAAGTCGCTCAAGGTCAGCCTGGAAAAGAATCTCTTTGTCGAGTAATTCCTTGGCCAGAGCTTCTAATTCTTCATTCTTCTCCCTCAGCAACTTCTTCGTACGTTCGTAAGCAGTAGTAATAATTTTCCGTACTTCCTGGTCAATGGTTTCAGCAGTGGCCTCAGAGTAAGGCTTACTAAAGTTATAGTCATTTTGCTGCGAGTCGTAGTATGAAATGTTGCCTATTTTGTCGTTCATACCGTAGATGGTTACCATGCTGTAAGCCATTTTAGTAATACGCTCCAAGTCATTCTGAGCACCAGTAGAAATCTGCCCAAATATAACGTCTTCCGCGGCACGTCCACCCAACGCCATACACATCTGGTCAATCATCTGCTCAGTAGTGTAGAGGTACTGTTCTTTAGGGAGATACTGAGCGTAGCCCAGGGCCGCTACCCCACGTGGTACTATACTCACTTTTACCAAAGGATCTGCATGCTCCAGGAACCAACCTACTACTGCGTGCCCCGCTTCGTGGTAAGCGACAATCTGCTTTTCCTCGGGTGAGATAAGCTTATTTTTCTTTTCCAAACCACCGATTACTCGGTCGATGGCATCCTGAAAATCCTGAGAATCTACTTTTTTCTTATTGCGGCGAGCTGCAATGAGTGCAGCTTCGTTGCACACATTGGCAATTTCGGCTCCGGCAAATCCCGGCGTTTGTGCTGCTAATTTCTTAGGGTCTACCTCTTTATCCACTTTTATGGGCTTGAGATGTACCTTAAAAATAGCTTCACGGCCAACAATGTCGGGCTTATCAATCGAGATCTGACGGTCAAATCTTCCAGGGCGCAGCAAAGCTGAGTCGAGCACATCGGGCCGGTTGGTTGCTGCCAGTATAATAACACCTGAATCGGTAGAGAAGCCATCCATTTCGGCAAGCAGCGAATTGAGGGTATTTTCACGTTCGTCGTTTGAGCCCGGCATAGCGCCTTTGCCACGAGCACGGCCTACTGCATCAATTTCGTCAATGAATATGATACAAGGAGCTTTTTCCTTAGCCTGCTTGAAAAGATCACGTACACGAGCTGCTCCCACACCCACAAACATCTCTACGAAGTCTGAACCGGAGAGCGAGAAAAACGGAACTCCTGCTTCCCCTGCTACGGCTTTAGCCAAGAGTGTTTTACCAGTACCCGGAGTACCCACGAGTAATGCCCCTTTAGGTATCTTACCTCCCAGATTGGTGTATTTAGAAGGGTTTTTAAGGAATTCAACGATTTCACGGATTTCTTCTTTCGCCTCATCCAGTCCGGCAACATTATCAAAAGTTACGTTTACGCGATTTTCGGCATCAAAAAGGGCAGCCTTTGACTTACCGATATTGAAGATCTGTCCACCAGGTCCACCACCACCAGCCATGCGCCGCATTAGAAACCAGAAGCCAAATAAGATTAAAAAAAGGAATCCCCAATTCACCAGAAAGCTGGTAAAATCAGAGCGTTCCTCAGTGCGATAATCTATCTTGTCTTCTTCAGAGATATTCTGTTGAGCCTCTTCAAAATTCTGATTGAAGATATCAGCGTTAGGAATTTTAAGCTTGTAGTGTGGGCCACCAGCACCGGAGAAAGGGTTTTGTTCTTCCAGTTCGTTGCGATACTCACTTTCTCTCAATGCCTCATCGGTAAGTGTGACCTCAACAAGGTTTTGGTTTCTTACCAGCACGACGTCTTTTACATCGCCTTCGCTAAGCATCTGCTCAAACCTACGCTGCCCAATTTCAACAGCTGAAGAATTTTTGTTCAGGTAGGTGATCGCAAAGATAAGTAAGACTAAAGATAAGATGATCCATATTTGATAGTTAGGCCTTTGTGGGGGCTTACTGTTTATTTTTTTTTTCCCTTTGATATTATTTGCCATTTATTTCTTCTTCAAAATCCAGATTTAACAATCACTTAGTAAAACGTTGTCAGTTAATATAATTATTATGCTCTGAGGTTGCGTTTATTTCTTCGATGGAAGCATCACCCCAGAGCTCTTCTAAAGCATAGAATTCACGGCGGTCTTTTTTAAAAACATGAGCAACTACATTAACATAGTCGAGTAGAACCCATTCTTTATTGTCTTTACCTTCTCTATGCCACGGATTTTCTTGATTAATTTTGTGAATTTCTTTTTCTACGGACCCAGAAATTGCATCAATGTGCGTATCGGAGTTTCCGGAACAGATGATAAAGTAATCGGCGATAGCATTCTTTACACGACGTAGATCCATCAGCACAATATCTTCCGCTTTTTTCTCCTGCATACCTAACACTACAACTTTACTAAGTTCTTCTGAATTCATGAAATATGTATAACTTGTTTTTCAATCTTGTATACCTCAACACAATATTACTAAATCTTGCTTAGAATAACTTTTGAAACTGAATGTATTGGAAAGCAACTGTTATGCTATCCAATTTGTGATTCTACCAACGAAATCGTCATGCAAAAGTTGGCGAGTTCATCCCTTCAAGATGGTAGCCTGGTGGTTGCAGACTGCCAGACGCACGGCCGGGGCCAACGTAACACTAGCTGGGAGTCTACCGAGGGTATGAATCTTACCTTTACCATTGCACTTTTTCCTAATCTCTTAGTATCCCAGCAATTTTACCTCAATATAATGACATCCCTGGCAATTACTGACTGTTTGCAAAATCATGTGGGTGATCTATTGAAAATCAAATGGCCCAACGATATTTATTATGTTCAGTCTAAGCTCTGTGGTATACTGGTCCAGAACAACCTGAAAGTCAATAAGATTCAATCCAGTGCAGTAGGCATTGGCCTAAACGTAAATCAGACTGAATTTAATGATAAACGCGCCGCTTCAGTAAAATCAGTCAGTGGTAAAACCTGGAATCGGATGGAACTTCTCCGGGAGTTGGTTTCGGCCATGGAAGTAAGGTACTTTCAGCTCAAAGATCAACAGTTTGCCAGACTCCGAAGAGCTTACCTGAACCGGCTGTTTTGGAAAGACGAATGGCATACCTACAAGGATAAAGTCGGCGTATTTAGGGGTGTTATCATCGGGCTGAACGAGGACGGTCAACTGATGATTCAGCGTGGGGACAGATTACAGGCGTACAGCTTCAAAGAGGTAGTTTTTGTAGAATAACAGGCTCTATCCTACTTCTGACGTCTGTTTTTGATGTTGCGCTATTATGTCTTAATTTAGCGCTTGTATATTCAACAATAGTAAAATTTTTAAGCATGATTGAACAGAAAGTACGCTACAAAGTAAAGGATATTTCACTGGCTGACTGGGGCAGGAATGAGATCCGGCTGGCTGAAGCAGAAATGCCCGGCCTAATGTCGCTACGTGAGGAGTACGGTGTTGAAAAACCACTGAAGGGTGCCCGTATTGCTGGCTGTCTCCACATGACTGTACAAACGGCAGTACTCATTGAAACATTGGTAGAACTGGGAGCAGATGTAACCTGGTCTTCTTGTAACATTTTTTCAACACAGGACCATGCAGCGGCGGCCATCGCGGCAACTGGAATTCCCGTTTTTGCCTGGAAAGGTATGACCGAGGAAGAATTTAACTGGTGTATTGAGCAGACGCTCTTTTTTGATGAAGACCAGAAGACCCACCTTAACATGATACTGGATGATGGCGGTGACCTCACCAATATGGTCCTGGACCACTACCCGGAATTTGTAAAGGATATCAATGGACTTTCTGAAGAGACTACTACCGGTGTTCATCGCTTGTACGAGCGCATGAGAAACGGAACGCTGCCTCTTCCGGCCATCAATGTAAACGACTCGGTAACCAAGTCTAAGTTTGATAATAAGTACGGCTGCCGTGAGTCTTTGGTAGACGCTATTCGTCGTGCTACCGACGTTATGCTCGCTGGTAAAGTAGCTGTAGTAGCCGGTTACGGTGATGTAGGTAAAGGTTCTGTTAGCTCACTGAGTGGTGCAGGCGTAAGGGTGATCGTTACAGAGATAGACCCTATATGTGCGCTGCAGGCTGCTATGGATGGCTACGAAGTGAAGAAGATGGATACGGCTATTGAAGAGGCAGATATCGTGGTCACTGCTACCGGTAATAAAGATATCATTCGCGACCGTCACTTTAAGAAGCTGAAGGACAAAGCTATTGTCTGTAACATCGGTCACTTTGACAACGAAATTGACGTAGCATGGCTCAAGGCAAACGCTACTGACAAGATTGAGATTAAGCCTCAAGTAGACCTCTTCAGAATGGAAGATGGCAAAGAGGTTATTCTACTAGCCGAAGGCCGCCTGGTAAACCTTGGCTGTGCCACAGGTCACCCTTCATTTGTGATGTCCAACTCCTTTGCTAACCAGGTGCTGGCGCAAATTGAGCTCTGGAAGTATGCCGATAAGTATGAGAATGCGGTGTACACGCTGCCTAAGCATCTGGATGAGAAAGTTGCTGCTTTCCACCTTGCCAAAATTGGTGTGGAACTGGACACGCTTTCTTCCGATCAGGCTGAGTATATCGGCGTGAAGGTTGATGGACCTTACAAGCCAGAGTACTACCGTTACTAATTCACATCTACATCAGAAAAGTGATAAAACTCCGTACGCTAGGTGCGGAGTTTTTTATTTGTCAATCACCTTTTTCTCTGAATCATGAAGTCCTCTAAAAACAAGATAGAGCGCTACAAAAATCTCATCCGGTACGTTGAAAACTGGCCCGCCTATCTACTTTTTAAAATGCTCGGTCGGCAAGAAAGCTTCCGTTTTCAATTACGGAATACCTTTTCGGTCACCGTAAAGCGGCGGATGTTACCCTCCTTCAAAGAATCTTTTTTTGATAGCATCTATCTCAGGGCTCTGCCTGACTCGCTATTAACTCGTAGGCAGCCACTCATCGTAGACATTGGTGCCAATGCTGGGTTTTTTGCCCTGAATATGTTTTACCATTTTCCGGGTGCCAGGGTGTTGGCGTTTGAACCAGTACCGTACAATTTTGACATTCTCAAGCGTTATCAGGCGCATTATCCTGATTTTGACCTACAGGTATTTCAGGAAGCAGTGAGTGGAGAAGATACCACATTAGTTCTTAACCTAAGTAAGCTGGATGGCTATACGACCATGGCCAGTGTATTTGAAAGTGAAAGCCGGTCTTTCTGCCTGGAAGTACCTGCCGTGAGTCTTCAGACCATGATGAATACCCGGCAAATTGATCAGATTGATCTGCTGAAACTGGACTGTGAAGGCGCTGAATATGATATCCTGTATAAAGCACCCGACGAAGTACTACAAAAAATAAGTAGTATGAGCATTGAAGCACACCAGGGAAGCAATGACTTAGAAAGCCTGTCAGCCCTCCAGGCTTATTTGCAGAGCAAAGGCTTTGTGACTCAGGCCCTGGAAGAAGGCAAATACAGCTATCTGTGGACCTGGAAGCGTTAACGGTCTTCTACTCCGGGCACTTCCTGGTAGATACGCAGTGTACCTTCGGCCATTTTCTCCTTGGTAAAACAGGTTTTCAGGTGCTGGTAGGCATTATCTGCTAATACTTCACGAAATTTTGGTTGTTCCACCAGTCTTTTGAGGTGAGAAGCTAACTGCTGCGCATCTTTGATTTCAGCCAACAGACCAGTTTTTTTGTGAATTACCATCTCAGGAATACCGCCTGCACGGGTAGACACGACGGGTACCCGTGCCGCAAAGGCATCCAGCACACTGGTACCAAGTCCTTCTGTTTGGGAAGTCATCAAAAAAATATCCAGCTCAGGCAATACTGCATGAATGTTGTCCAAAAAGCCCGTCATGATCACGTAATCGGTCAAGTCTTTTTCCTCTATATAGGCTTGCAGTTCTTCTTTCTCCGGCCCGTCACCGATCATGAAGAACCGGGCTGAAATATCATATTGCTTGAAGAGTGCTGCCGCACGGATGAAGGTGAAGTAATCTTTGTGACCAGCCAGGGCAGAGGTATTGCCCACTAGCAAGGTTTCATCAGGTAACTGATACCAGGCTTTGAGTAAGCCTGGGGAGGCTTTGATCCGGCTAATGTCTATGCCGCTGTGCACGGTGGCGCAGCGGTCAGGCCGTTTGATGCTGCTTCTGACAATCTTTTCAATAGTCTTGGAAACGCAAATAATTCTTTTAACTGCCGGATGGTTGTATTTCCACTGGGTCAGCGTGTTAGAACGCACCGGAAAATCTACCCTGCGGCTGAGAATCAAAGGCACCCGGTTGCCCAGCACATGGGCTAGTACTGCCAGGCTATGTGATTTGGCACTGTGGATATGTACCAGGGTAATCCTTTCTTTTCGGCAGATATTACGGATGGCCAGGGCGGTGCTGAGGTCAAAGCTACCGTTAAAGGAGAGACTGAAATGTTTAATTGGCTGTTTTTGGCAGTAAGCTTCAAAAGCTGACCCTTTGCGACAGGCCACCAGGTTAAAGATATCTTTCTGCTGGAGTTCATCTATCAGGTAAGCAATCTGCTGCTCGCCTCCTCGCCAGGTCGCCTCTGAACTCAGATGGAGTATGATCATATTTTTTCAGGAAAAACATACATTTTGATTAGCATATGCTTTCTTTGGTATCTCTTTGGCAAAATTATCCTAATCAATGAGTTGTCAAAAATAGATTGTGTTGCCATCCATCATGAATAAGCTAAACGTAAGTAATCAGATATGAACTCTAAATTAATCATCCCTGAAAACACCTCTAAAAATACACATAATATAGTTTCACAGCTTATCCTGGAAAGACCAGATTGTAACAGAATCTTGGACATTCCCAGTGGAGCCGGGGCATTTACTAAAAGAATGTTAGACCAGGGTAAAGAAGTGTTTTCAGCAGATATTGAGAATATTATGATGGTTAAAAACGATCATTTTGTAGAAGCAAACATGAATCATACACTTCCTTTTGAGGATGGTTTTTTTGACAGTGTGGCCTGCATAGACGGCATAGAGCACCTAGAAAGGCCATTTGACTTTGTTAGAGAATGCCATCGTGTTTTGAAAAAAAATGGTAGCCTGATTATTTCTACCCCTAATATCAGTGCACTTCGTTCCCGCTGGCGCTGGATGCTTACTGGTCATCATAATAAGTGTAAGACACCGCTAGATGAAACCAACCCTACCTCCTTGCACCATATCAATATGTTCTCTTTTCCACGGTTACGATATCTGCTGCATTCTAACGGCTTTGTAGTAAATAAGATCACTACTAACCGGGTAAAAGGTATTAGCTACGCATACTTGCCTTGGTTACCTTTTTCGTATTTGAAAACAAAGGCAGTGTATCGTAAAGAAGAAAAAGATAAAGCACAAAGGAGTAGGAACCGTCAGATTTTACGGCAGATGTTTAGGTTCCCTCTCCTGTTTGGGGAGACGTTAATTGTACAGGCAACTTGTCAGAAGTAGCTATAAAATGTTCATGCAAAAGTGAAAATGAAAATGTATCGCATCTAATGTTTCATCCGTATACATCTTTATTGAGCAATTCAAATTAGCCTGATTTATCATGTAATAGAGACTATTTTTTGGCAACAAAGATATAGTTACGATGTGTGTTTGTAGCCCTTTTGTAGGGATAAGCAGCAAAGTCATCCACCGACACCTGCTTGCCCTTGTATATAAAAAAACCATTGTAACCCAGATTTTTCAGATAATTAAAAATTGTGCCGGATGCTGCTTCATGATGGTGGCATTCAAACAGTAAGTCGGGCTTATACTTTGAAAGGGTTTGTTTGCCTCCTTTGAATACTTGAAGTTCATGGTTTTCCACGTCACATTTAACAAAGGCCAGCGGAGGTATAGAATTATCAGTGTAATAGTTGTCTAGTGTGGTGACTTCTACGCTGAATCTGTTCTGATCAGTGTAAGCTGACAAGTCCTCTTCTTCCGCACTGAAATGTGCTCCTCCTGAACCTACCTTTGAACGTACCATTAGGGTTTTACCCTTCTTTTCTGAAAGCCCTTTATTGACAATGTCTACATTGTGAAACCTGAAAGAATTAATCATATCATTCAGGAAATCACCAAGTTCGGGCTGTGGTTCAAAGGAAATTACTTTTCCCTTACTTCCTACAGCCTTTGCCATCCAATAAGTGTAGATGCCTCTATTTGCACCAATATCTAGCACAGTCTTACCTTTCAGATTTTGTTTGAGCATGTAATGGATAGATTCCTTTTCTTCCCTTAACCTATAACGCCACACTCTGTGTAGCATGTGTATTCTCTCGTAAATATGCATAGTTTTTTTACGTTAATATTACAATCTAATCATACAGGCTGATTCTCTTTGTATAATTCCCTGAGCTTTACGTACAGCAAAAATTTATAAAATGCGCCGTTCTTACAAACCACGTAGCCCCCGTAACCATCCAGAAACCCTAGCCTCAAGAAGTAGCGTTGAAAAAAGAAAAGTGTAGGTTTGATAAGAAGATGATAAAAAGGGTAGACCTTTTTCCCTTGCTTGAACTTCTCCTCTGCCATGATCGTCGTAAACTTATCAATCTGCTGCAGGTGCTGCGTGACTGAGTAAAAGGAGTAGTGCAGGATGTCACCCCCGACGTTTTTTATACGGCTCTCAGGCTGCATTTTCACTGAATCGTGCGGGTTTTGTCCGCCCCATTTCCCTTTGCGCCGATCCCAAAGCCGGAGTTTGGTATCCGGATACCAGCCACAGTGCCGTATCCATTTCCCACAATAGTTAGTAAGCCGGTTGAATCGGTAAGCGTCGTGAGAGAATTTTTTTTTGATGCGTAGAATGTGCTCTGCTAACTCCATTGACAATGCCTCATCGGCATCAAGAGAAAGCACGTAGTCATGTGTAGCCTGGTGGGCCGCATAATTTTTTTGCTGGATATGGCCCTCAAATTCGTGCTGCAGAAAACGGGTGCCCATGCGCTCGCAGATTTCCTGCGTACGATCTTCTGAGTAAGAATCTACTACCAGTATTTCGTCGGCTATCTCCTGTAATGAACTGATACAGCGGGCTATATTTTTCTCTTCATTCAAGGTGATGATCACCGCAGAAATCTTCACAGATTTATTTTCCATACTTCATAGATAGGTAAGTTGCCGAATTTGTAAATATGTTTTTAGTTAGAAAGCAATCCTGTTACCTTGGTAATTAATCGCTCCCTGATGACTGGCAAAAAAATACTTTTGATTCAAACTTCCTTCATTGGAGATATTATTCTGCTTTCGTCTGCAATTGAAAATGTATACCGGCACCTGGAACCGGAAGGCATTGATATCTTGATCAATCAAAACAGCGAAAGCCTCTATCGGCATCATCCTCTGCTGCGGAACATCCTTAGCTGGGACAAGAAGCAGCACAAATATAAGAACCTGATCCGGCTCATCAGGCAAGTCAGAAATGAGAAATACGATGTAGTGCTTAATTTTCACCGCTACTTCTCCACCGGGCTACTCACTGCCTCATCCAAAGCCACACTCAAAGCAGGGTTTTCTGATAATCCCCTTGCATTTACGTATGATAAAAAGGTGCCCTTTACTTTTCATGATAATCTGCACGAGGTAGACCGGAACCATTTACTTCTGAAGATGGCACTTCCAGATTTACAGTCTGCAGTAATGAGCCGCAGGCCGGTACTGTATCCCTCTACCGGTGACAGAGCCAGGGTTTCTATTTACCAGCGAAACGATTACCTGTGTATCTGCCCTTCGTCCGTATGGTTTACTAAGCAACTTCCCCGGGACAGATGGGTTAATCTGATACATATGCTGGATTTTAAGGGAAGTATCTACCTGCTAGGAGCGCCGGATGACTACCGGCTGTGTGAAGATATCAAACTGAATTTTGATGATAAGGTGATCAACCTGGCGGGTGAGCTGACGCTCCTGCAGTCAGCATCGCTGATGCAAAAAGCAGTGATCAATTATGTAAATGACTCCGCACCACTCCATCTGGCCTCAGCCATGAATGCTCCGGTATGTGCCTTTTTCTGTTCTACGGTCACAGATTTTGGTTTCTATCCCCTCTCTGATTTCTCAGAAGTATTACAGACAGAGGGAAATTTATACTGCCGGCCCTGCGGTAAACATGGTTACGCTTGCTGTCCAGAGAGACATTTTCGTTGTGCTTATGAAATATCGCTGGTCAAAGCAGTACAAGTTTTTCATGAAGCACAACATTACCATAATAAGCAACCGGATTAGTCCCCCAGTAGTTGCCGGAAAAGCTCCTCATGGTAGTCCACTGTCTTATCCATGGAGAATGTCTCCAGGGCCGTACGATGGCCGTATTCTCCCAATTTCTGACGTAAACTTCTATCGATGATCAACTTTTCTAGAAGTTCGGTCAATCGGGAAATATCTCCGTTCTCAAAGAGATACCCGTTTTTGCCTTCTTCAATAAGCTCGGCATTTCCTCCCATGTTGGTAGCAATCACTGGAACTTTCATAGCCATGGCCTCCAGTAAAGACTGGGAAAGTCCCTCTATAATAGAGGGCAGTACTTTTACGCTGAAAAGAGGATAGTAACCGATTACGGCCTGGATGTCTACTTTTCCAGCAAAGTACACCTCATGCGGTACGGGGAAGCGATCCATGATCTGCTGGTAAGCAGGCTGATATTCTATGCCTACAAATATTACTTTTACTCGCGTCTTCAGTTTCTCCAGCGCCTGTAAGAGCTGCACTTGTTCCTTGGGCCGCGCAACGCATCCAATGACAAAGTCTTCCTCCCTGATATGATATTTTTTTCTAAGCTGGCCAGTCACTGAGGGAGGGGTGAGCTGGTATTTTTCGCGAGGCGTGCCGTTGTAGATCACTTTGATATGCCTGGCGTCTATACCGATTCGGACCAGGGATGTTTTTACACCTTCACTCACGGCGATGATCTTGTCGGTTCCTCTTTGGTAAAACCAGCTCTGCCCCAGTATGCCCATACTGAGCGCCATTTGCCGGCGGGTATGTACCAGCTTGACAGGTAGCTTGTACCACCATCGCGCCAGTATGGTGGTGTAGCGATCTTTGCTCGCCTGAGCGTCTATCACTTCTATCTGGTATTCTTTAACAATGCTTGCTACTTGCCGAATGGCTCTACGATCTACTTTACTGTAGTATGCCAGGGGGATATGATGTGCCGGTCCATCGGAGAGAAGCTGTGCCAGCAGGGTATGGGTAGGACAAGCTACGTATACCCGGTGGCCCCGAATCGAGAGTCCCCGGGCCAGATAAAAAATCGAGTAAGTTGAACCAGCTACGCCGGCATGCTGCGAGGTGATCAGAATGTTCATGAACGGCTGTGTATGCAGCCGCAATAATAAGAAAAGCCGGTGAAAAGACTACTCAGCGTTAACCCTGAGAATCCACGCGTTTTGAAAGTCGGACGATTGCTTTAGCTCTTGTAAAGCGTGCTGCGCCTCAGCATCGGAAGCTGCTTGGGCTGCATATACATAGAAGTACTGCTTCTCCTGGTGGTAGCCTACTGCGGCATCATGGCCTTTTTTTCTGAGACTGTCAGCTAGTCTTTCAGCATTGGCTACAGCGGAGAAAGTTCCGGCAATGATGTAGTATCCTCTCTGCATCTCTAGGGGATGCGCTGTGATGTCTTTTTCCGGATTACCGGAGGCTTGCTGCGTTGAAGCTCTTTTTTCCTCACTGACTGATTCCGGATTATCTTTTTCATTCTGCCCCAGTTGTATGACATCCGCTTCTGAGGATTCAAAAGAATCAAAGCTCATGTCGCTGTAGTCTTTCTCTTCAAAGGATGATTCTTTTCTCTTTGGCTTCTGCTGGGTTTTTGATGTGGTATGGCCCGGTCCTACATTTTGATCAGGCCCGGGGCGTGGTGTATCCAATGTTTGTTGGCTAGGCTGGGAAAATGCATTTTCTTCAATCATACTTTGCTGCTGATCGCTGACCTCTCGGTCTGAGTCATCAGTTACTGGCTCAGTACTTTTCTTCTCTTGTTCAGGCCGAGTTAATCGCTTACGATCCGGCACGCTTTCTTTGTTTTTCTTGGTACTTTTGGCGTGTTTTTTCATCAAGGCCTCGTCGGGCACCTTTTCGTTGATCTTACCGGTACGGAGGCGGGGTTTCCGCTTAAGTGTTACTTTCTTCTTACCTATCACGAAGGCTAACTGTACTTCGTGAGATCCCATTCCATATGCCGAAACCGGGCTACCACCCGTACTGAAAGCATAACTGAATTTCAGGTTATTGATCCTTACACCAGCCATACCGCCAACGCCGCTTTGTTGTTGATAGCTGCCTCCAAGCCAGAACAGGTCTTTTTGCCGTGCTCCGGATTCACGGCTGCGATAATAGAGGACGCCCATACCTTCCAGTTGGCTCACCCCGTTGCGGTGGTAGTGATAGAGTGCAGTAGGCTCAAAGGAAAGCCTGCTCTCCGTACTGAACTGAAAGCGATAGTGAGTACTAAAGATCATGCGGCTCAGCTGGTCAAACTGTGAATCGCCTAATCCCTCAGACAGTGCAGTAGGAGCGGCAAAGAGGTGGGGTAAGGAAGCACTTAAGTTGAAACCCTGGTTGTGATAATGTATGCCAAAGCGTCCATCCAGAAATGTTGTGTAGTTCGTAGCTGCCTGCAACACAACGTCATCCCCGATAGCCATGCTTCCTAAGTCAAATGAGTACATACCCAGACCGGCAGAAAGAGCTGCTTTGATGTAGTGCTCGTTTTCAGCCGAGAGAGGGATCATGTATGCAGAAGAAAACTTAACTGCTGTGTGGTTGAGAGCCCCGAGTTGGTCGTTCATGATGTCACCCCCGATAAACAACGGGTTGGCATTTCCGAGGGGGGTATGGAAGCTGAGCTGCGTACTTACTGGAGCGCCTTCTACTCCCATCCACTGTTGCCGATGGGTTAAGTAAAAAATAGTATGCTTGTCATAGCCAGCATAAGCCGGGTTGTAGAGATAGGGATTGTCAAAATAGTGGGTAAAGAATGGTAACCGTTGAGCATGTGCAGTGCTAAGCGTAGTAAATTGAAAAAAAAGGATGATGTATATCGTCCAAGTGTTACTTTTCATAGAAGCTCCTCCATGAGGCATAAGTCGTGATGCAGTTACTCCAGAACAAAAATAAAAAGCCGAGTATAGTTTAAAGATTGAGTTGCGCGCCGAACTTACCAATGAATTGTAATTCCCTGAATAACACGAAAACAAAAGAAGGGCAATTTTTCATTACTCCACCCGAAAAGCTTAGTTTAGAGACCTAAACCCAGCCTATGGAAGAAACGATGGCAGAAGACGGTGCGCTCCTCACAAATGATGCAGTTGTATTGGGCATTCTCATCCTGATACTGGCCTTTGTGTTCCGAACGTCAGCTAGCCTCCAGCCTTTCTGGAAAAAGTTTTACGCATATGTCCCATCAGTCCTGCTGTGTTACTTTATTCCGGCAATTCTCAACACTACTAATATCATTTCCGGTGAGGACTCCAATTTATATTTTGTATCATCCCGGTACCTGCTACCCGCTAGTCTGGTGCTCTTCACACTGGGCATTGACCTAAAAGTCATTTCCCAACTGGGAGCCAAGGCAGTAGCGATGTTTTTTGCCGGTACGGTGGGTATTGTACTGGGAGGCCCGTTGGCGATTCTGATCATGTCAACCTTTTCTCCCGAAACTGTAGGAGGGGCAGGCCCCGATGCTGTCTGGCGAGGGCTGGCTACTATTGCAGGCAGCTGGATAGGAGGAGGGGCTAACCAGACTGCTATGCTGGAAGTCTTTGGTGCCAGTACTGACCTTTTTTCTGCTGTGCTGGCAGTGGATATCATCATAGCAAACCTGTGGCTGGCAGTGCTGCTTTACGGAAGCGGCCGGGCAGAAAAAATAGATAATTACCTGAAAGCAGATGCGGCGGCGATTCATTATGTGAAAAAACAAATTGAAGACTATGCCGCCAGCGTAGCCCGTATCCCTTCTGCGGCCGATACGATGACAATCCTGGCAGTAGCTTTCGGTATCACTGGCTTTTCACACCTGGCCTCTGATATCATAGCTCCTTATTTGAAGGAAAACTTCCCTGCGCTGGATAATTACAGCCTTACTTCAGGCTTCTTCTGGATCGTCGTAATTGCTACTGCAGCAGGTTTAATTTTGTCTTTTACCAAAGCCCGTCGGCTGGAGGGTGCTGGCTCTTCCCGTTTTGCCACGGTTTTTCTCTATGTCCTGGTAGCCAGCATAGGCATGCAAATGGATATTACGACGGTAGTTAGTAACCCTGGTTTGTTTATGGTAGGTGGGATCTGGATTCTTTTACACGTGATTATTTTGCTCGTCACTGCTAAGCTTATCAAAGCTCCGTTCTTCTTTGTAGCAGTAGGCAGCCAGGCCAATGTAGGAGGAGCTGCTTCGGCACCTGTCGTGGCGTCAGCTTTTAGTCCTTCCCTAGCCCCGGTAGGCGTTTTACTGGCTGTGCTGGGTTACTTTGTCGGCACTTATGGCGCCTATATTTGTGGCTTACTGATGCAATTAGTTTCGGCTTCGTGATGTTATGTTTAAGGATTATCTTAAACAAGTCGTACCAAGGATGAGCAAGCTAAAAGAACAACAGTTCATATTTGTCTGCAACGGCAAGGACTGCAAAAAAAATGGTTGTAAGGACATCCAGAAAGCCATAAAGAGTGAGCTAAAACAGCAAAAAGCCCTCAAAATCATTAAGACCAAATGTACCGGTAAATGCAAAAAAGCCCCGGTATTAATTGCCAAAGAACAGTGGATGACTGATATGAATGTCAAGAAAACGCTGGATCTTGTAAACCTGATGTTACTGGAAGAAGAAGTTTTGAACTAATACCATGCCTCAGTCACCAGAAGCGGTACTCTCATCACTTCGCAAGCAGGAATTTGCGCCTGTCTACTTCCTGCAGGGTGATGAACCATACTACATTGACCAGATCGCTGATTACATTGAAGCCCATGCGCTCAGTGAGCATGAGCAGGGTTTCAACAAAATGGTCATGTACGGTAAAGACGTAGAGTTTAGCAGTGTTCTTAATAACGCCAAACGCTACCCGATGATGTCAGAGCGGCAGGTGGTAATCGTACGGGAAGCACAAGACATAACCGATCTGAATCATAAGACTGGTCAGCAGCAGATGGAGGCTTATCTGAAAAATCCTATGCCTTCTACCATCCTGGTGTTCTGCTTCAAATACAAAACTGTTGATGGTCGGAAAACCCTGGGTAAGCTTCTGGACAAGTACGCAATACTGGTGGAATCCAAAAAGATGTACGATAACCAGTTACCGGACTGGATTGCCAGATACGTCAAGGATAAAGGCTATCAGATTGATGAGAAAGCCGTTAAAATGTTGGCTGACTACATTGGAAATAACCTGGAACGGCTTACCAACGAGATTGAAAAAGTGCTGATCAACTATCGTCAAGGAGATGAAGAGGGTAAAATTACGCCGGCCATTATTCAGAAATATATTGGTATCAGCAAGGAGTACAATGTTTTTGAACTGCAGAAAGCCTTGGCTATGAAAGACGTACTAAAAGCAAACCGGATTCTTAAGTACTTTGAGGCAAATCAGAAAGCTAACCCAATTATCCCGATCATTGCTTTGTTATTCACCTTTTATTCAAAACTACTTCTGGTACACCAGGCGAGTGATAAATCGGAGCGGGGAGTAGCAGCGGCGCTGAAGATCAATCCCTTCTTTGCCCGCGAATACAAGGTGGCTTCGGTCAATTATCCCTTACCTAAGGTCATTCAGAATATTCATCATCTACGGCTGGCTGACCAGTATGCCAAAGGCATTGACAATCAGGTTGGTTCTGAACCGCAGATACTTAAAGAGCTGGTTTTCAAGCTGATGCATTAACGGAATGATAAATTCTCAATTTTTAGTTGAAAGCGCCGTTAAAGTATCAAAATACCACAACTACCTATGCCTATACCATTGAAAAGAAGACTGCCTTTACTGCTCGTAATTTTTTTACTGATGTCGGCTTCTGATGTGTTTGCGCAACAGTATCTGGCAGATGTGGAATCTATTCATTACTACCAGCAAGGTATGGACCTGCTGGATAAGCAGAAGTATTCTGCTGCCCGAGATGCTTTTGAATCGTACCTGGAAGCAGATGAAGAGGGGGCGCGCACTGCAGAAGCTGAATATTACATCGCCTACTCTGCTCTGCGATTGTACAATGCTGACGGAGAGTCTCGCCTTGCCGAGTTTGTAGAAGAGCACAGCAGCCATCCGAAAGCAGTTCGAGCCAATTATGAACTGGGAAATTTTTATTTCAAAGATGAGAATTACGAGAAAGCCATCACTTATTTTGAAAAAACGGATACCCGTAACCTGACGGAACAGGAGCAAAATACCCGTAATTTCAAACTGGCCTACGCTTATTTCAGTCAGCAGAACTTTTACAAAGCCAAGCCCAACTTTGATCAGGTGAAGGCTTCAGAAAGTCCTTTTGCCAGTGCGGCAAATTACTATTCAGGCTACATTGCCTATCAGCAGAGTGATTTTGAAGCTGCCCTCAAAGATTTGCAACGTGCCGAGCAGGAGTCTTCCTATGCTGAAGTAGTGCCTTACCTGATTGCTAATATTTACTATAAGCAGGGGCGGTACGACCGGCTGCAAACCTACGCTCAGGGCATTTTAGACAGTAACAGTCAGCGGATCAAGAATTTGCCGGATATCATGTTGCTGGCTGGAGAAGCCTACTTCATGCAGGAAGATTTTGCCCAAGCTGAGCCTTTTTTGAGTGAGTATGCCCGTATGCGCCGCCCTGACGCACCCATGCTGTACCGCTTGGCTTTTACGCAGTACAAGACCGGTAAGGAACAGGCTGCTATTGACAATTTCAAGCAGGTTGCTTCCCGCCGGGATAGCATTGGCCAGTTTTCTTCTTATTACCTGGGGCTACTTTATGTCAAGCAGGACAATGAGACCTTTGCCGCCTCCGCTCTGGAAAATGCCGCGAGCATGAACTACAGCCCGGATATCAAAGAGCAGGCATCGTTCAAGTTGGGTAAAGTGTATTTTGCCCTGGGAGAGTTTGGTCGGGCCATCCAGACTCTACAGGATTTCAGACAGGAATATCCAAATAGTGAGCATTCCATTGAAGTAAATGACCTGTTGAGCGAAGCTTTTCTCAACACCCAGAACTATGTGCAGGCAATGTCATTTATTGAGGAGTTACCCAATAAAACCATGAAGGTAAGAAGGGCTTACCAGAAAGTGAGCTTTTATGCTGGTACGCAGCGCTTCAACCAGGCACAGTACCGGGAAGCGGTTACGCTGTTCGGCAAATCATTGCAGTATCCCATTGACCGGGAGATTGTAGCTGGGGCAAATTTCTGGAAAGGGGAGGCCTATTCTATCGGGAAAAAATATGAAGAAGCCATCAACGCATATGCAGGTGTCTTCAGAGCGCTTGATAGTCAGCGATCGCTAGAGGGTATGAGTGAGATGTATCACCTGAAATCACGCTATGGGATTGGCTATGCCTACTACAACACCAAGCAATATGCTCGGGCCAGAGAGCATTTTTTGGCCTATGTCCAGGCAATTGAGCGTAAATCAGGAGGCAGCCCTTCGGATAAACTCAACTACGAGGATGCACTCATACGCCTGGCTGACACCTATTACGTTGCCAAAAACTACAATCAGGCAGTCAACACTTACGAGCAGGCTATTCGCTACAATAGCCCGGATGCGGATTACGCTTATTATCAAAAGGGGGTCATTGAAGGAATACAGGGCAAAACGCAGACAGCCATCAGTAGCCTGGAAACTGTCATGGACCGCTTTCCTGAATCTCCCTACCGGGATGACGCTATTTTTCAGAAAGCACAGCTTCATTTTGAAGAAGGAAACTACCAGGTAGCTATCAATGGTTTCAGTCGGCTGGTACAGACCAATCGCCAGAGTAACCTGGTACCCTATGCTTTCCTGAGACGGGCGCTGGCCTATACCAACCTTCAGCAATATGCCCAGGCATCTGCTGATTACAAAGAGATTATACGCAACTATACGGATCATACAACTGCCAATTCTGCCTTGTTAGGATTACAGGAAGTACAGTCCTTGAGCGGTCAGTCTGAGGATGATTTTTCGGAGTACCTGGCTCTCTTCAAACAGTCTAATCCGGAGAATAAGGAAGTGGCCATTATAGAATTTGAATCGGCTAAAAACCTCTACTTTTCCCAAAAGTACCAGGCTGCAGTAGCTAGGCTGCTTGAGTTTATTGATAATTATCCTGACAACGTAAACGTGGATGAAGCTCGCTATTACATTGCTGAGTCGTACTATCGTTCTGACCAAATTGACCAAGCATTGCAATACTTTTACCAGATTGCCGAGCAGGGTACATCATCCCGTCTGAACCGTACCATTCAGCGTATTGGCGAACTGGAACAATATCGGGGCAATCATGAGCAGGCTGTCCAGTATTTTCGTAAACTAGCCAAAATAGCCCGTAATAAGCGAGAACAGTTCAATGCCTGGTCAGGTATGATAACCTCTTACTTTGCGCAGGGAGAGGAGAATGAGTCATTGCTGGATTCTGTAGACTACTATGCTGATCTTATTCTGGAAAAAGGAAATGTGTCAGCTGCTGCCGAAAATATGGCCATGCTTTACCAGGGTAAGGCCGCTTACCAAAGAGGTAACTACGAAAAGGCGGTTGACAATTTTCTAAAAACCCTGAATTCCGCAAAGGACGAGTATGGTGCGGAGGCACAATACCTGATGGCACAGATTCAGTTTGACCAGGGCAAGTACGTAGAGTCCATAGAAACACTCTACGATCTTAACAAAAACTTCTCTATCTACGAGGATTGGCTGGGTGAATCTTTTCTCCTGATTGCCGATAATTACATTGCGCTGGAAGAAATTTTCCAGGCGAAGGCTACCCTTAATTCGGTGATAGAAAACTCTCCTCTGCCCTACATTAGAGAACAGGCACAGCAAAAGCTAAATGCTTTAAATGAAATGGAAGCGGAGCAGGAAGCCGAAGAACGCCGTCAGGATAGCCTAAAAATTCAGCAGGAGAATGAGATTTTGATCGAGGAAACCGAGTCGGAA
>CAZZGE010000006.1:22391-61754 GCA_964653665.1 uncultured Porifericola sp.
TTTAACAAGCGTTCTTAACAAAAGTGATATTGGGCTGTTAAAATCATAGATCTATCAGCAAGTATTATTCGCATTCATACTGTTGTAGTGCCTATTTTTTTAGATAGTTCTAGATTATTTTTTGATCATTTTCAATTTCTACTATGCTATTTCGAACATATATTTTTTTATCACTATGCTTAGTCCTTTCTTCATGTTACGACAATAAAACACAGGTAGACGAGAAGGGAGATATTGGGTTTGAAGGTAATGTAACTGCCCAGGAGGAACACGATGAGATAAGCATTGGAGAGGGTATGCTGTTTGAAGCCCTGACTATGGACAATGAAGGGCTCAAAGTTGTAGTGAATGCACTTAGAAGAACTGGGCTGGATACTGTATTGAACCAGGGAGGGCCCTACACTCTTTTTGCCCCTTCCGATGCTGCCTTTGCCCGCTGGAAAGAAAAGAGCGTAGGATACGCATTCATTCCTGACTCTATTGACACTGAAGAAATGCGTAACATACTGCTACACCACGTAGTCAAAGGCAACTACAGTGATACTGAGATTATAAATCAGGATAGCCTAGAGCCCCTGTACGGAGACGAACTTAAAATACTCAAGAAGGACGGTAAACTGACCGTAGACAGTGCTTCTATCGCTTTTGGGGACTTTGAAGCAGAAAATGGATACATTCATATCATTGACGATGTCTTGCTGCCTGACTAAATTGGTAGCCTATAACATCAAGGACTGATAATCAAGTGAAAGTAGGACTCTTTTTTGGATCATTCAATCCGATTCATGTAGGACATTTGATCATTGCCAATACTTTGCGGGGATATACCGAGATGGATCAGATCTGGTTTGTAGTATCCCCGCAAAATCCTTTTAAAAGTAGTAAGTCCCTGCTTTCGGATGTGGACCGGCTCCGCATGGTGGAACTGGCTATTGAAGATAACTTTGACCTGAGGGTGTCAAATATAGAGTTTAGCATGCCCAAGCCCAGCTACACGGTAGATACGCTGGCCTACCTCAATGATCGTTATCCTCAACACGAGTTTAGTTTGATGCTGGGGAGTGATAATCTGCATCATTTTCATAAGTGGAAAAATTACCAGATCATTTTAGAACACTTTGGTATTGTCATATACCCTCGCCCCAGAACAGACGAGAATAAGATCAAGGAGGAACTAAAAAACCATCCCGGAATCAGGATGGTTGATGCGCCTTTAATGGATATATCAGCTACTTTTATCAGAAAATGCCTCAAACATGATATTTCCATCAAATATCTGGTCCACGATGCGGTAGCAGCATATATTTATGACAGAAAACTGTATCTCTAGACCTTCAGACAGTCATGATCTCCTTCTCTTTATCTTCCAGAAGACCGTCAATGCGATTGGTGTATTTGTTAGTGAGTTGCTGTACACTTTCTTCTCCATCTTTTACCATATCTTCAGAAACACCTTCATTGGTCAACTTTCGTATTGCGTCATTGGCATCTTTACGCGTGTTGCGTACGCTGACCTTACCATTTTCAGCCTCGTTTTTGGCTTGCTTTACCAACTGCTTGCGGCGTTCTTCCGTGAGCGGGGGGATATTCAGTCTCACAATTTCGCCATCATTCTGAGGGTTCAACCCCAGACCTGAATTAATGATAGCCCTTTCAATTTCGCTTACCATTTTCTTTTCCCAGGGCTTGATCATAATGGTACGTGCATCAGGAGTCGTTACTGATGCTATCTGATTTAGTGGCGTATTATTGCCATAATACTCGACCAGCAGGCTATCTAGCATATTAGGATTGGCTTTTCCGGCCCTGATTTTTTTGAATTCTTCTACCACATGAGAAACTGCTTTTTTCATATTATCATCAGCCTCATCAAGGAACATTTGGATTTCTTCTGTCATGTCTTAAAATTAGTTCAATAAGTTACAAATATTGATCTATTACTCAAAACAAATCCGGCATGGTTGGCAGGTCGGATATCTTTGGAAGCAAAATAATTAGTTGATCAGGGTCCCCACTGACTGGCCGCTAAGTAGGTTGTAGAGATTCCCGGGTTTGTTCATATCAAAAACGATGATGGGTAAATTGTTTTCCTGGCAGAGAGTAAATGCTGTCATGTCCATCACATTTAGCCCCTTCTGGTATACTTCTGTAAAAGTAATATTAGAAAACCGGGTAGCTGAAGGATCTTTCTCCGGGTCAGCAGAATAAACACCGTCTACACGGGTACCCTTAAGTACAACATCTGCTTCAATCTCAATAGCCCGAAGACTGGCCGTAGAGTCTGTCGTGAAATACGGATTCCCGATGCCTGCGCCAAAAATGACAACCCTGCCTTTTTCTAGGTGTCGGACAGCACGACGGCGGATGAAGGGTTCACAAACCTGTTCTATTTTGATGCCAGACATAAGTCGGGTATACAAGCCGTATTTTTCAAGAGCACTCTGTAGAGCCATGGCGTTGATCACGGTAGCGAGCATTCCCATATAGTCGCCCTGTACCCGATCCATACCAGATTTTTCTGCCTGTACGCCCCTAAAAATATTACCACCTCCAATGACAATCGCTATTTCAACCCCCGTATCTTTTACTCTTTTAATTTCCTGAGCGTACCGCTGCAAGCGATCCGGATCAATGCCGTATTGTTGGTCGCCCATGAGCGCCTCACCGCTTAGCTTAAGTAGGATTCTTTGGTACTTCATTTAGTAGGATTTTGGAGGTTAAATATAGAAATAGCTACACTAAGTTGATAACCGAAATTTAGAGAATCCTTGAAAAGTATTACTCCATTTCCAGCAGTAAGTAATTTTTTTCAACACTTTTCCCTGTATGTGCAAAAATTTCCAGCACCACACCATCGGCGGGTGATTTGAGTACATTTTCCATTTTCATGGCCTCCAGGGTGACGAGGGGGGCTCCTTTTTCAACCTGCTCACCTTCTTCTACATGGATTTCCAGTACCAGACCTGGCATAGGCGCAAGAATCTGCTTGTCTCCCTTATCTTCTTCTTCCTGTAAACCCATAGCTTCAATCAGCTGATCAAAGCGATCCTGTAAGTTAACTTTAAGATTATTACCGTTTACCTTTAGAAAAAATATCTTTCGCTTGTGGTCAGTTTTGATGACTTCTACGTTATAAGATCGGTGCTGAAAAATGAGATTAAACTCCCGGTTTGATATTGAGGATAAAGAATGTGAAAAGATTTCGTTGTTTACTCGTGTTTGGTCCGGATTTCGTTCAATTTCATATTCATTAACATCATTGATGGTAGCTTTTAACATCATCGTTTTCTTGGGTTAATTTTCCAGCTTTAAATTACCAATTCATCTTGATTATTCCATTCCTTGATCTATTACTTCGCTATTATTTATTCGTAGCACTCATTCTGCTGGTGGGAACATCCTGCAGGGTCATTGAACTTCGATCCGGTACTGATGAAGAGATTTCTACGGATACTGTCACAGCTAGTCAGGTAGAAGACCCTATCCTTGCTCCTGAGCAAAAGTTTCCCTACCGGCCATCCCGAACCCGCTACCATGACCTGCTGCACACCCGCCTGGCAGTGAGTTTTAACTTGGAAGCTCATACGCTGGAGGGTGTGGCTACTCTGTATCTGCGTCCCTACTCCAGCCCTCAGAAAAGTCTAAGACTGGATGCAAAAGGATTTGACATTCACGAAGTGCTGATTTTGGAAGGTAACAGAGAAAAAAACCTTCAATACCGATACGACAGTCAGCAACTGTACATTAATCTTGGTAAGACCTATACCAGAGAAGAAGAGTACGTACTGCAGATTAAGTATACTGCTCGTCCTGATGAGGTAGAATTGAAAGGGAGTGCTGCCATCACTGGAGACAAGGGGCTTTATTTTGTGGGAACGGATACTACAGCACTTGGTGCTAAGCCGGTACAGATCTGGACACAGGGCGAAACACAGGCAAACTCATGCTGGTTTCCCACCATAGATGCCCCCAACGAGCGTACTACCCAGGAAATGTTCATCACAGTGGATACTACCTTTCGTACATTATCTAACGGGGTGTTAGTTTCTTCCCAGTACAATGATCATGGAACCCGTACCGATTACTGGAAAATGGATCAGCCCCATGCTCCTTATTTATTTATGATGGCAGTAGGGGATTTTGCCGTAGTGGAAGACAACTGGCAGGATATCCCACTTAGCTATCTCGTAGAACCGGAATACAAGCAGTACGCCCAGAACATTTTTGGTCGCACTCCTGAGATGATGGAGTACTTTTCAACGGTGCTAGGGGTTGAGTACCCCTGGGATAAATATGCCCAGGTCGTAGTGCGAGATTTTGTGTCTGGGGCCATGGAAAACACCACTGCCTCCGTATTTATGGAAGGCCTTCAGGTAGACGATAGGGAGTTATTAGATTACCACTGGGATGGTATCATCGCGCACGAGCTTTTTCACCACTGGTTTGGCGACTTGGTAACCTGTGAGTCATGGGCCAATCTACCGCTCAACGAGTCATTTGCTACCTACGCTGAATACCTTTGGCACCACCACAAGTATGGTAAAGATGAGGGCGACTTTGTACTATGGGAGCAGCAGGAAAACTACTTTTCTGAGGCTGAAACCAAGCAGGTAGATCTGATTCGGTTTCATTACGCAGATCAGGAAGATATGTTCGACCAACATTCTTATGACAAGGGCAGTCGTATACTGCATATGCTGCGCAACTATTTGGGGGATGAGGTCTTTTTCAGTTCTTTACGTTATTACCTTCAAGAGCATGCCTATACTTCAGTAGAAGTGCACGACCTCCGATTGGCATTTGAAGAGATCAGTGGGGAGGACCTTAATTGGTTCTTTAATCAATGGTTTTTAGCTTCAGGGCACCCGGAGCTAGAAGTGACTCACCGCTACGACAGCGGTAAACTTTACGTAAAAACTCGTCAAACACAAGATTTCAGTGTGACTCCGGTTTATTACCTTCCCGTAGTTGTTGAAATCTGGCATGATACCCAGGCTAATCAGTATTTATTGGAGGTAGATGATGTAGAGAATGAGTGGGTTCTTGAAGTGGAGCATAAGCCTGATATGGTACTGGTGGATCCGGAAAACACGCTTCTTATGGAATTTGAGCACCAAAAATCAAATCAGGAATGGCTACTTCAGGCTAACCGGGCCGGGCATTTCCTGAGAAGATATGAGGCCTTAAATCAGCTCAGTGAAGATAGTATCAAAGGCGAAGAAGCAGAGGCATTGCGGTTAGCACTTAATGATCGTCACTGGTTTATCCGGAAAACAGCGCTGAACCTGTTGGAATATAATCCTGAAGTCATTACTGCAGAAGACGCAATTTATATTAAGAAAATGGCTTTAGAAGATGAAAAATCACTGGTCAGAGCTGACGCCATTTCCGTATTGAGTATTTTGAATGCAAATCAGTATCAGCTGGTATTCCGGCAGGCATTAAACGACAGCTCTTATGCAGTGGTGGGCTCAGCCATAGCAGCTTATGCACGGACTAATAGTGATAATCAACAGGCATTGTTTACCCCTTACGAGGACTACTCAAATTTTAACGTGGTCATTGCGCTGGCAGATTATTATGTGGAAAATGGAATCAGTGGTAAGTATGATTGGTTTGCTGAGCGGTTTGGTAAAATTAGTAACGAAGCTTTATATTACTTACTTAACTATTTTGCCAGATATTTAATAGATTTACCTGAAGAAACACAGCTAAAAGGTACGTATTTGCTTGCTAATTATGCCAGGTTTCATGCCAAATACTACATACGGCTGAATGCGTATAGATCTTTAACTTTTTTTGATGAAAAAGAGGAGGTAAGTAAGCTTAAGAAAGAGATAAAGCGGACTGAAAAAGATGAGCGGCTAAGGGATATTTATGAGAGTATTCTATAGGTCGCAAAATAATATATCTTTTAAGTGCAAAGTTTGAATAAATCAAAAAAGCAATTACTTTTGCACCTCTATTGGAAATACTGAGTACGTTATTCAGTAAGACAACTATTTTTATGGATAAAGTTTAAGGGGAGATACCAAAGCGGCCAACTGGGGCAGACTGTAAATCTGCTGGCGTATGCCTTCGTAGGTTCGAATCCTGCTCTCCCCACTTAAGCTTGCTATTTGATGCGAATTGCACATTGGTGTAATTTATTCTCATTTTATTAAGCGGGAGTAGCTCAGTTGGTAGAGCGACAGCCTTCCAAGCTGTAGGTCGCGGGTTCGAGGCCCGTCTCCCGCTCTGGAATTAAAATTCACCCAAGCCGATGTAGCTCAGGGGTAGAGCGCTTCCTTGGTAAGGAAGAGGGCACGGGTTCAAATCCCGTCATTGGCTCAATGCTTTGGATTTAGTTCTTATTGTTAAAAAACTAATTTTGAAACTGTAACTTACTTAGAAAATGGCTAAAGCAACCTTTGACCGTTCTAAACCACACCTAAACATTGGTACGATTGGTCACGTAGACCACGGTAAAACCACCCTTACAGCTGCTATTACTAAAGTGTTGGCTGAAAAGGGACTGGCTGACCTTCGTGATTTTGCTACGATTGATAATGCTCCCGAAGAAAAGGAGAGGGGTATTACTATTAACACCGCTCACGTAGAGTATCAGACAGAAAACCGTCACTATGCACACGTTGATTGCCCCGGACACGCTGATTATGTCAAGAACATGGTGACTGGTGCCGCACAGATGGACGGTGCCATATTAGTAGTTGCTGCTACTGATGGCCCTATGCCTCAAACCAGAGAGCATATTCTTTTAGCACGTCAGGTAGGAGTGCCTGCTATTGTAGTTTTCATGAACAAAGTTGATCTTGTTGATGATCCAGAATTGCTGGAACTGGTTGAAATGGAAGTAAGGGAACTGCTTTCTTTCTACGAATTTCCTGGCGATGATATACCTGTTATTCAGGGTTCTGCACTGGGTGCTCTCAATGGTGAAGATAAGTGGGTTGAAAAAGTGATGGAACTAATGAGCGCTGTGGATGATTATATTCCTCTTCCTGAGCGTCTTGTTGACAAAGACTTCCTGATGCCTGTTGAAGACGTATTCTCAATCACGGGTCGTGGTACTGTCGCGACTGGTAGAATTGAAAGAGGTGTAATCAATTCTGGTGATCCCGTTGATATTTTGGGGATGGGTGCGGAAAACCTCAAGTCTACTATCACTGGTGTTGAGATGTTCCGTAAGATTCTTGACAGAGGTGAAGCTGGAGATAACGTGGGTCTCTTGCTGAGAGGTATTGAGAAGAGCCAGATCAGAAGAGGGATGGTAATTGCTAAACCTGGTACTGTGACACCTCATAATAAGTTCAAGGCTGAGGTTTACGTTCTATCTAAAGAAGAAGGTGGCCGTCACACTCCTTTCTTCAAAAAGTATCGTCCTCAGTTTTACTTTAGGACTACGGACGTGACTGGTGAGATTTCCCTACCTGAAAACGTGGAAATGGTAATGCCCGGTGATAACGTTTCAATCACAGTTGAGCTGATCAATCCGGTTGCCATGGAAAAAGGACTGAGGTTTGCGATCCGTGAAGGAGGTAGAACAGTTGGTGCTGGTCAGGTTACTGAAATTGTAGAATAATTTATCTTATTTGATACATAGGCTTGGCCTTCTGAGATATCTCGGTGAAGCCAAGTCTTTGCTTTCATATACACGGGTGTAGCTCAGTTGGTAGAGCAACGGTCTCCAAAACCGTAGGTCGTGAGTTCGAGTCTTACCGCCCGTGCTAATTAGTTGAAGATGAATAACTTAATTGAGTTTGTAAGGGCTTCTTATGATGAGATGAAGAATAAGGTGACATGGCCTGGTTATTCGTCATTGCAAAGAAGCTCTGTTCTGGTATTAGTAGCATCCCTGATTTTTGCCTTATTAATTGGACTGATCGATCTTGGATTTGAAAATACCATGACTTGGTTTTATAACGCTTTTTAACATGGGTGAGCTAAAATGGTATGTGGTTAGAGCGATCAGCGGTAAAGAGAAAAAGGTTAAGGAGTACTTAGAAACTGAGATAGCTCGGAATAACTTAGAAGAGTACATAGCTCAGGTGCTCATTCCCGCGGAAAAGGTGATGGAAATGAGAAATGGTAAAAAGCGAGTTAGGGAGAGAAATTTTTTCCCAGGTTATATCATGATTTCCGCTGACCTTGAGAAAGGAAATGTGTACGATACTATTACCGGCATACCCAATGTTATTGGGTTTCTGGGATCGAATGAGAAGGGTGCTGATAAAACGCCTATTCCCTTGCGCCCCAATGAGGTTAACCGCATCCTTGGTAAAGTTGAGGATACAGATGAAGATGAGGTTAAGCTGGAGACACCCTACATGGTAGGAGAGGATGTTAAAGTAATGGATGGTCCTTTCAGTGGTTTTATTGGGAATATTGAGGAAGTGTTTGAGGAAAGAAAAAAGCTTAAAGTGATGGTAAAAATATTTGGCCGAAATACACCGGTTGAGCTGAATTATATGCAAGTAGAGAAACTAGATAATAGTAGCAAAAATGGCTAAGGAAACAGTTGGATATTTAAAGTTACAGATCAGGGGGGGGCAGGCCAACCCTTCTCCACCAGTAGGTCCAGCACTGGGTAGTAAAGGACTCAACATTATGGAGTTCTGCAAGCAGTTCAATGGTAGAACACAGGAACGGCAGGGACAGGTTCTTCCAGTGGTAGTTACCATTTATTCGGATAAGTCATTCGACTTTGTAGTTAAAACACCACCGGCTGCTGTAATGCTGCTAGAGGCGGCAAAAAAGAAGAAAGGTTCTCCTGAGCCTAATCGTAACAAAGTAGGTTCAGTTAGTTGGGATCAGGTGAAGGAAATCGCTGAGACCAAAATGCCTGACTTAAATGCTTTCAAGGTAGAGTCTGCTATGAAAATGGTTGCGGGAACTGCTAAAAGCATGGGTATAACAGTTAAAGGTAAAGCTCCCTGGAGCAGTTAATTAATTTTACGAATGGCTAAGTTATCTAAGAAACAGCAAGATGTATTGAAGAAATATAACTTCAGTAAGTCTTATCCACTTGAGGAGGCTACCTCTATCATTAAAGATATTACAAGTACTAAATTTGATTCTTCCGTTGATCTAGACATCAACCTGGGAGTAGACCCGCGTAAGGCAGATCAGATGGTAAGAGGTGTTGTCGCCTTACCTCATGGTACAGGGAAAGAAGTACAGGTATTGGTACTCTGTACGCCTGATAAAGAAGAGGAAGCCAAAGAGGCAGGTGCAGATCACGTAGGTCTCGACGAGTACATTCAGAAAATTGAGGGAGGCTGGACAGATATTGATGTCATTATCACTATGCCTACCGTAATGGCCAAGGTAGGTCGCTTGGGAAGAGTTTTAGGCCCCAGAGGTCTCATGCCTAATCCCAAGGCAGGAACAGTTACCATGGAAATAGGTAAAGCCGTAAAAGAAGTGAAATCCGGCAAAATTGATTTCAAGGTTGATAAGTTTGGAATCGTGCATACGAGTGTTGGTAAGTCATCTTTTGATGCACAAAAGTTACTGGATAACGCCAATGAAGTAATACAGACAGTAAGCAAACTTAAACCTGCTTCCACAAAAGGAACCTACATTGAAAGTATTTACCTATCCAGTACGATGAGTAAGGGTGTGCAAATTGATAAAAACAGCTTAGCTGGTATATAATCATGACAAGACAAGAAAAAGGAGCCCTCATTGATGAACTAGCAGAAAAGCTAGAAAATACTTCTCATTTCTACATAGCGGACACTGGAGGTATGACAGTAGCTCAGGTCAATGGATTTCGTGCCTTGTGTTTCAAAAGGGGTATCGAGTATAAAGTTGTTAAAAATACACTTATCAAAAAAGCTCTAGAAAAGTTAGACACAGACTTTTCCCCTCTTTATGAAGCTCTGGTCGGTAGCTCTGGCATTATGTTCTCACCAGAAATTGCCAATGTGCCTGCAAAAATCATTAAAGAGTATAAAAAGAAAGGTAAAAATCTAGAGAAGCCTGCGTTCAAGGCAGCTTCGGTTGATCTCGATCTGTATGTGGGTTCTGAGCATCTGGAACCGTTAAGTAACCTCAAATCTAAGGATGAACTTCTGGGTGATATTGTTACTCTTTTACAATCACCGGCCAGCAACGTTATATCTGCGCTTCAGAGCGGAAAGGGTAAACTTGCAGGTATTGTGAAAACACTTTCAGAAAGAGAAGGATAATATCAAATTAAAATAGTAAACAAATCAATTTAAATAGCGTTTCAAAATGGCAGACTTGAAAGAATTTGCAGAACAGCTGGTTAATCTAACTGTTAAAGAAGTTAATGAGCTTGCTAACATTCTTAAGGAAGAATACGGCATAGAGCCTGCAGCAGCAGCGGCTCCCGTTGCAGTTGCTGGAGCTGGAGGTAGTGAAGCTGTGGAAGAAGAAAAAACTTCTTTTGATGTAGTGCTTAAGTCACCAGGTGGATCTAAACTAGCAGTTGTGAAACTTGTTAAAGAATTAACTGGCTTAGGTCTTAAAGAGGCTAAGGAACTAGTAGACGGAGCACCCAAAGAAATCAAAGAAGGTGTGAGCAAGGATGAGGCTGAGGGTCTAAAAAAACAACTTGAAGAGGCAGGAGCTGAAGTGGAACTTAAGTAATAGTTATAACATTACAAGTAGTTCTTGTAATCAGACCTGGCTTAACAGTCAGGTCTTTTCCTGTTTATGTCTATCTTTATGTCTACGATTTTCACTTCTATGCAAATATGCGAACGCGCCCTGCAAAATCTGGAAACTACCTAAATTATCTTATTACACCATAAAAATATAAAAGACTTTGGCTAATTCATATAAACCTACAGAACGCGTCAATTTTGCTTCCATCCGTACTGTCTTAGATTATCCGGATTTCTTGGATGTGCAGTTAAAGTCTTTTAAAGACTTTTTGCAGATTGAGACTCCGGCAGAAAGAAGAAGCAATGAGGGGCTATTCAAAGTTTTTTCCGAAAACTTTCCTATCACCGATTCTCGTGAAAACTTTGTTCTAGAGTTCATTGATTACGTTATAGATCCTCCTAAATATTCGGTTGACGAGAGTATTGACCGTGGCCTTACGTTTTCGGTGCCACTAAAAGCAAAGTTGAGGTTGTCTTGCAATGATGAAGACAACGAAGATTTTGAAACGATAGAGCAGGAAGTCTTCTTGGGAAATATTCCCTACATGACTGAGAAAGGGTCGTTTATTATTAATGGCGCTGAACGAGTTATCGTGTCTCAGTTGCACAGGTCACCGGGAGTCTTTTTCGCACAAAGTAAGCATACCAACGGTACAAAGTTGTACTCGGCCAGAATCATTCCTTTTAAAGGTTCTTGGATTGAATTTGCAACTGACGTAAATGCTGTCATGTACGCTTACATTGACAGAAAGAAAAAGTTTCCTGTCACTACACTACTGAGAGCTATCGGTTACGGCAGTGATAAAGATATTCTGGATTTGTTTGGACTTTCAGAAGAGGTTAAGGCTGAAAAGTCTACCCTTAGTGAGTACGTTGGTAGAAAATTAGCGGCACGTGTACTTAGGACATGGACAGAGGACTTTGTCGATGAAGATACTGGTGAGGTTGTGTCTATTGACAGAAATGAAGTTTTGCTAGAACGTGATTCTGTGCTCTCTGAAGAGGATATCGCAACCATCCTTGATTCAGGTACTGAGTCTATCATTTTGCACCGTGAAGATGTCAACATCACCGATTACTCAATTATCTATAATACCCTGCAGAAAGATAATTCTAATTCTGATAAAGAAGCGGTAGAACAAATCTATCGACAGCTCAGAAATACGGAAGCTCCTGATGAACAAACAGCGAGAGACATCATCCAGAGCCTGTTTTTCAGTGACAAAAGATACGATCTGGGTGAAGTTGGTAGATACCGGATCAACAAGAAGCTCAACCTGGAAATAGAGTCTGATGTAAGGGTACTCACTACCGAAGATATTATCAAAATCGTAAAATATCTCATCGGTCTCATTAACTCCAGAGCAGTAGTTGATGACATTGACCACCTTAGCAACCGGCGCGTCAGGACTGTAGGTGAGCAACTTTACAGCCAATTTGGTGTTGGACTGGCCCGTATGGCTCGTACTATCAAAGAACGGATGAATGTTAGAGATAACGAAGACTTTAAGCCGGTTGATCTCATCAATGCTCGGACATTATCTTCAGTGATCAACTCCTTCTTTGGTACCAATCAGCTGTCCCAGTTCATGGATCAAACCAACCCGCTGGCTGAAGTTACGCACAAACGTCGTATGTCAGCCCTTGGTCCAGGTGGTTTATCAAGAGAGAGGGCTGGGTTTGAAGTCCGAGATGTCCACTACACCCACTACGGTCGTCTTTGTACGATTGAGACACCCGAAGGACCTAACATTGGTCTCATCTCATCACTCTGTGTGCACGCTAAAGTCAATAATATGGGATTCATTGAAACCCCATATCGGCGAGTAGGCGAAGGAAAAGTTGACATGAGTGGTGAAGTACTTTACCTGACTGCTGAGGAAGAAGATACTCACAATATTGCACAGGCTAATGCTCCCCTTGAGCGAGCTGGTGATTTTGTTAATGAAACCGTGAAAGCACGTTATGAAGGTGATTTTCCTGTGGTTGAACCCGGGCAGGTCTCTTACATGGACGTAGCTCCTAATCAAATTGTGTCCGTGGCTGCTTCTATGATTCCTTTTCTTGAGCATGATGACGCAAACCGTGCTCTTATGGGATCTAATATGCAGCGACAGGCAGTGCCTTTGCTCAGGCCTCAATCTCCCATTGTTGGTACTGGGCTCGAAGCCAGGGTAGCACTAGACTCTCGTTCGTTGGTTTTGGCCGAAGAAGATGGCATTGTAGAGTACGTTGACGGTAAAAAAATCGTCATGCGCTACGACCTCACTGAAGAGCAGCGCGTAGTGAGTTTTGATGGTGACCTTAAGACGTACCACCTGACAAAATTCAGAAGAACCAATCAAGACACCTGTGTTAATTTAAAGCCGATTGTGCTTAAAGGTGATCGTGTGAAGAAAGGTCAGCCTCTGTGTGAAGGTTATGCTACTGAAAACGGAGAACTGGCACTGGGAAGAAACCTTCAGGTAGCATTCATGCCTTGGCAGGGATACAACTTTGAAGATGCAATAGTAATCTCGGAGAAAGTTGTAAGAGACGATATCTTCACTTCTATCCATATTGAAGAATTTGAGCTGGAAGTGAGAGATACCAAACGAGGCGAAGAAGAGCTCACTTCGGAAATTCCGAACGTAAGCGAAGATGCAGTGAAAAACTTAGACGAAAACGGAATTATCCGAGTGGGTGCAGAAGTGAAGGAAGGTGATATCCTGATTGGAAAGATTACGCCTAAAGGAGAAACTGATCCTACGCCTGAAGAAAAGCTGCTACGTGCGATTTTTGGTGATAAAGCAGGCGATGTCAAAGACGCTTCACTCAAAGCCTCGCCTTCACTAAGAGGTGTAGTAATAGATACCAAACTTTTCTCTCGTCCTAAAAAGGATAAAGACCTTCGTACAAAATCCAAGAAGGAAGTTGAAAGCCTCAAAGCAACCTACAAGAAGGATTTGCTTGGCCTGAGAGCAACAATGGTTAACAAACTGGTTGCCCTACTTGAAGGTAAAGCATCGCAAGGTATTAGGCACAAGTTTGGTGACGAAATTCTTTCCAAAGGAGTCAAGTTTTCTCGCACCAATATTGAAAATAATCTCTTCCCAGAAAAAAATATTTACCGAGATGAGAGCAACTATAATGTTCCTGAGGAAGTAAATCTCCTTGGCGATCTGATTATTGAAAACTGGACAAACGATGACCATCTCAACCACCTTGTGTTTGAAATGGTGAAAAATTACAACCAGACACGTAATGAGATGACTGCCCACTTCAAGCGTGAGCGCTTTACTTTGGAGGTTGGGGATGAACTGCCTACTGGGATCGTTCAGTTGGCTAAAGTTTATGTTGCCAAGAAGCGTAAACTTAAAGTTGGTGATAAAATGGCAGGTCGCCACGGAAACAAAGGTGTTGTGGCTAAAATTGTTCGTGAGGAAGATATGCCGTTTATGGAAGACGGTACGCCCGTAGATATTGTGCTCAATCCTCTCGGAGTACCTTCCAGAATGAACATAGGCCAGATTTATGAAACTGTGCTGGGCTGGGCTGGACTTAAACTGGGTAAGAAATATAGCACACCTATCTTTGACGGAGCTTCCATTGACGATGTGGTCAAAGAGCTGAAAGATGCAGGACTGCCCGATTTTGGTAGAGCTGAGCTTTATGATGGACTTACCGGAGTTAAGTTCGACCAGAAAGTAACAGTAGGTGTCATATATATGCTTAAACTGGGCCACCTGGTTGACGATAAGATGCACGCTCGCTCCATCGGTCCTTATTCATTGATCACGCAGCAGCCACTTGGTGGTAAAGCTCAGTTTGGTGGTCAGCGTTTTGGTGAGATGGAAGTTTGGGCCCTCGAAGCTTTTGGTGCTTCACACGTTTTGCAGGAAATCCTGACTGTTAAATCAGATGACGTAATCGGTAGAGCAAAGGCGTACGAAGCTATTGTAAAAGGCGAAAACCTGCCAAAACCTAATATCCCAGAATCCTTCAACGTGTTGGTACACGAACTCCGGGGCTTGGCACTTGAAGTAACCTTAGATTAAAAAATCCTAAATGCATCGCATCCCGATGGGGATACAAACTTTAAAAAATCACGTTATAAATATTCACCTATGGCATTCAAGAAAAATAGAAAAATCTCTAGTGATTTCTCCAACGTGACAATCAGTCTGGCTTCTCCTGAATCCATACTTGAGAGCTCTCACGGTGAAGTAACGCAACCTGAAACCATTAACTACAGAACCTATAAACCGGAAATGGGCGGTTTGTTCTGCGAGCGTATTTTTGGCCCTGTCAAAGATTGGGAATGTCACTGTGGGAAATACAAGAGAATTAGATATAAAGGTATTATTTGCGACCGTTGTGGGGTAGAAGTGACTGAGAAGAAGGTGCGTCGTGAAAGAATGGGCCACATTGAACTGGTGGTTCCTGTTGCACATATTTGGTATTTCAGATCTTTGCCTAATAAAATTGGTTATTTGCTGGGGCTGCCTACCAAAAAGCTGGATCAGATTATTTATTATGAGCGCTACGCTGTCATACAGCCGGGTATCAAAGCTGAAGACGGTATAAGCTACCTGGATTTTCTAACGGAGGATGAATATTTAGATATCATTGATAAACTACCTGCTGATAACCAGAAGTTGGATAACTCTGATCCTAATAAGTTTATTGCTAAAATGGGTGCAGAGGCACTGGAGATGCTTCTGGCTCGCCTTGAATTGGATGAATTGTCTTACAGCTTGAGACACCAAGCTCAGACAGATACTTCCCAACAAAGAAAAGCAGAAGCTCTGAAGCGCTTGAAAGTGGTTGAGTCATTCAGAGATGCTAAAACCCGTATTGAAAATCGCCCTGAGTGGATGGTTATCAAGATGGTACCGGTCATTCCTCCCGAACTCAGACCTTTAGTGCCTTTGGATGGTGGTCGTTTTGCTACTTCTGATTTGAATGATTTGTATCGCCGGGTTATCATCAGAAACAACCGGCTGAAGAGACTAATTGACATCAAAGCACCTGAAGTCATTCTGAGGAACGAAAAAAGGATGCTACAGGAGGCGGTGGATTCTTTGTTTGACAACTCACGAAAAGTTAACGCCGTACGTTCCGATGGAAATCGCGCTCTGAAGTCACTGAGTGATATGCTTAAGGGTAAGCAAGGTCGCTTCCGTCAGAACCTGCTTGGTAAGCGTGTTGACTATTCCGGTCGTTCCGTAATTGTGGTGGGTCCCGAACTGAAAATGCACGAGTGTGGTCTGCCCAAAAACATGGCTGCCGAGCTTTTCAAACCATTTATCATCAGAAAACTGATTGAGCGTGGCATTGTCAAAACTGTGAAGTCAGCCAAAAAGATAGTAGACAGGAAAGATCCGGTAGTCTGGGATATTTTGGAAAATGTTCTGAAAGGTCATCCGGTGCTTCTAAACCGTGCCCCCACACTGCACAGGCTGGGAATTCAGGCATTTCAACCAAAACTCATCGAGGGAAAAGCGATTCAACTGCACCCACTGGTTTGTACCGCTTTTAACGCTGACTTTGATGGTGACCAGATGGCCGTACACGTTCCATTGGGACATGAAGCCATACTGGAAGCCTCCATGTTGATGCTATCTTCTCACAATATTATGAACCCTGCCAACGGCGCCCCTATCACTGTACCTTCGCAGGATATGGTACTAGGTCTCTACTACGTGACGAAGGGTAAGCGCTCTGTCAAAAATGAAAAAGTGGAGGGCGAGGGCATGACTTTCTTCTCCCCAGAAGAGGTAATTATTGCCATTAATGAGAAGCGGATTTCTACGCACGCCTACATTAACGTTAGGGTAAGCGTTAGAGATGAAGCCACCGGCAAATTGAAGCAGGAGCTAATCGAGACAGTTGCCGGTAGAGTTATATTTAACCAGCTTATTCCGGATGAGGTTGGCTTCGTCAACGAATTATTAACCAAGAAAAAACTTCAGCAGATCATTGCTAGGGTCTTCAAAATAGCTGGTGTTTCTAGGGCGGCTAAATTTTTAGATGACATCAAAGATCTTGGTTTCCAATCTGCTTATAAAGGTGGCTTATCCTTTGGATTGGATGATATTGTGATCCCTGAGAAAAAGGATGAACTGATTGAAAAGGCCAAAGAGGAAGTAGAGTCCGTGAAGAATAACTACTTCATGGGTCTGATCACCGACAACGAGAGATACAATCAGGTGATTGACGTGTGGACTCGCGTGAATTCTCAGATCACTGGGGCTCTGCTCACAAAAATGGAAGAAGACCGACAGGGATTTAATTCCATCTACATGATGATGCACTCCGGCGCGAGAGGATCACGTGAGCAGATCAGACAGCTTGGTGGAATGAGAGGTTTGATGGCTAAGCCGCAAAAAAACCTTCAGGGATCAGTGGGGGAAATTATCGAGAACCCTATCCTTTCCAACTTTAAAGAAGGACTTGACGTAATTGAGTATTTTATCTCAACACACGGAGCGCGAAAGGGCCTTGCTGACACAGCACTTAAGACGGCAGATGCTGGTTATTTGACACGTCGTTTGGTGGACGTTGCGCAGGATGTTGTCATACGTGAATTTGACTGTGGTACAGTAAGAGGATTGCGCGTGGCTGCCCTAAAGGATAACGAAGAGGTGGTAGAGCCCCTTTCTGAGAGAATCCTGGGGCGTGTATCGGTCAATGATGAATTTGATCCGGTTACTGAAGAGTTGTTGATTAAGTCTGGTCAGGAGATCACCGAGGAAATTGCCAATCGCATTGATGAAAGTGGTATTGAGGAAATGGAAATCCGCTCGCCGCTAACATGCGAGACGCGCTATGGTATCTGCTCCAAATGCTACGGCAGGAATCTGGCATCTGGAAAAATGGTACAGATAGGAGAATCCGTAGGTGTTATCGCCGCTCAATCTATTGGTGAGCCCGGAACACAGCTGACACTCAGAACATTCCACGTGGGTGGCACTGCTTCAAACATTGCGGTAGATGCGATGATCAAATCAAAGTTTGACGGTATCGTTGAATACGAAGAGATCAAGCATTTGACTACCACCGATGAGGAAGGTGAGGAGAAAACCGTAGTCATGGGACGTGCCGGTGAGATCAAAATCGTGGATGGAAAGTCTGGTAAAGTACTTTCTACAAACAACGTGCCCTATGGTTCATTCTTGAAAGTGAAGCATGGCGAAAAGGTTGCCAAAGGGCAAGAGCTCTGTAACTGGGATCCTTATAATGCGGTGATACTTTCTGAATTTGAAGGTACTGTTGAGTTTGAATCAATCGAGCAGGGAATTACCTATAAAGAGGAATTTGATGAGCATACTGGTCACCGTGAGAAAGTGATTACTGATACCAAGGATAAAACAAAGAATCCTGCGATCATGATCAAGCGCGAAGACATTGCTCTCGACGACCACAAAGGTTACAACATACCAGTAGGTGCTCACTTAGCTGTGGACGAGGGAGACGAAGTGAAAGCCGGTCAGGTTTTGGTGAAAATTCCTCGTATGATGAGTAAATCACGCGATATTACCGGTGGTTTACCCAGAGTTACTGAACTCTTTGAGGCTAGAAATCCTTCTAATCCGGCTGTAGTCAGTGCGATAAATGGCGCAGTCGAGTACGGCGGAATCAAGCGTGGTAACCGTGAAATTTTCATTGAATCCAAGGATGGTGTTAGAAAGAGGTATTTGGTTCCGCTTTCTAAGCATATTCTGGTACAGGATAACGATTTTGTCAAAGCGGGGATGGCACTTTCAGATGGTGCCATTACTCCGGCAGATATTCTTTCTATCAAAGGTCCAACTGCCGTACAAGAGTATCTGGTTGACGAAATTCAGGAAGTATACCGACTACAAGGCGTAAAGATCAATGATAAACACATTGAAGTGATCGTAAGCCAAATGATGCAGAAAGTAGAAATCGTTGATAACGGTGATACGAGCTTCTTGATTCGTCAGGTGGTGGATAAATTCAGTTTCCGTGAAGAAAACGATCTTATCCTGGATAAAAAAGTCATTATAGACGCAGGAGACTCTGTTAAACTGAAGCCTGGAATGATTATTACTCAGCGCCAACTTCGTGATGAAAATTCCAGCTTGAAGCGACAGGATAAGAAGACGGTTGAGATAAGAGATGCGCAACCTGCGTTGGCTAAGCCCACTCTTCAGGGAATTACCCAGTCTTCACTAGGAACAGAAAGCTTCTTATCGGCAGCTTCTTTCCAAGAGACAACTAAAGTTTTGAGTGAGGCTTCTATCAGAGGTAAGCGTGACGAACTTAAGGGGCTGAAAGAGAACATTATTGTAGGACATCCTATACCTGCTGGTACAGGCATACGTTCTTATTCCGATATCATCGTTCATTCAAAAGAGGAATATGATCAACTAAAGGCTTCCAAAGAAGAAAAAACGGAAGAAAGCAACCGTACAATTGAAGCTAAAAGCTAAAAGATGGCGGAAGAAAAACAGAAAAAGCGTAATCAGATTAGCATTGAGCTTTCAGAAGAAATGGCTGACGGGGAGTATGCTAATCTGGCTACCATCGCCCACTCAAACAGCGAGTTTGTCATTGACTTTATTCGTTTGATGCCTGGTGCCCCTAAGGCAAAAGTAAAATCAAGAATTATTGTGACACCTGAGCACGCCAAGCGGTTGTTAAATGCGCTGAAAGAAAATATTGAAAAGTATGAGGATGCTTTTGGCTCTATAAAACAGACGGATGAAGCGCCTAAGTTTCCTATCAATTTTGGAGGTACAATGGGCGAGGCTTAGAAAACTAAAATATTAAAAAAACCAAATTTGTTTTAATATTACATTATCAGTAGCTTTGTAGCTCAATTTGCAAAGGCGGATGTAAACTTAGAAAATTCATGCCCACTATACAGCAATTAGTAAGGAAAGGAAGGAAAAAACTTACTTCCAAATCAAAGTCACCCGCCCTAGATGCCTGCCCTCAAAGACGTGGTGTTTGCACGAGAGTTTATACCACTACGCCCAAGAAGCCAAACTCAGCAATGAGAAAGGTAGCTAGGGTTAGATTGACAAACGGTAGAGAAGTAAATGCTTACATTCCTGGTGAAGGGCACAATTTACAAGAGCACTCTATTGTACTCATCCGTGGTGGAAGGGTTAAGGATTTACCCGGGGTAAGATATCACATTATCAGAGGTGCTTTGGACACAGCGGGAGTAAATGGTAGGCTACAGGCTCGCTCTAAGTACGGAGCAAAAAGACCAAAAAAATAATCTGAGATGAGAAAAACTAAACCTAAGAAGAGGTATATACTGCCCGATCCCAAATTTGGTGATACGCAGGTAACTAAGTTCGTTAACTATATGATGGTTGATGGCAAGAAAAGCGTTGCTTACAATATATTTTACGATGCGGTGAAAATTGTAGAGGAACGAACTAACGAAAATGGTTTAGAGGTTTGGAAGAAAGCGTTAAATAACATTATGCCGGCTGTGGAGGTAAAAAGCCGTCGTGTTGGCGGTGCTACGTTTCAGGTTCCCTTGGAAGTAAGGCCATCAAGGAAGTTATCACTGGGAATTAAATGGATGATCCGCTATTCTCGTTTAAGAGGAGAAAAAACGATGGCGCAGCGGTTGGCTGGTGAAATAGTGGCTGCTTCTAAAGGTGAAGGAGCTGCTGTTAAGAAAAAAGATGATACGCACAGAATGGCTGAAGCAAATAAAGCGTTTTCACATTTTAAGTTTTAAGTAATGGCAAAGAGAGACTTACGGTTCCTTCGTAATATTGGTATCATGGCACACATTGATGCTGGCAAAACTACCACGACAGAAAGAATTCTTTTTTATACAGGACTCACTCACAAGTTAGGTGAAGTACATGAAGGCGCTGCTACCATGGACTGGATGCAGCAAGAGCAGGAGCGGGGTATTACAATCACTTCAGCGGCAACTACCACCTTCTGGAAATATCCCACCGAACAGGGTCAACCCGTAGATGATACTAAAGATTACCGAGTGAACATCATTGATACCCCCGGTCACGTTGATTTTACTGTGGAGGTGGAGCGTTCTCTTCGTGTCTTGGATGGTGCAATTGCACTTTTCTGTGCAGTGTCGGGCGTTGAGCCCCAGTCTGAAACTGTATGGCGTCAGGCTGACAAGTATCGAGTCCCCCGTATCTGTTTTGTAAACAAAATGGATCGTGCTGGAGCTGATTTTTTCAATGTAGTCAAAGAAATAAAAGATAAACTGAAAGCGAAACCAGTTCCCCTTCAAATACCCATCGGAGCTGAGGATACTTTTAAGGGTGTAATTGACCTAATCGTTAATAAAGCCATTATTTGGGATGAAGAGAACTTTGGCATGACTTACAAGTATACGGACATTCCGGAGGAATACAAGGCAACTGCCGATGAGTGGCGTCAAGAATTGATCGAATCAGTTGCTGAGTATGATGATACCTTACTTGAAAAGTTTTTTGATGATCCAGATTCCATCTCAGTTGAGGAGATTATGACTGCAGTACGCAAGGCTGTGATTGATATGTCTTTCTCCCCAGTATTATGTGGATCTGCATTTAAGAATAAAGGTGTACAAGCATTGCTTGATGCTGTATGTGAATATCTGCCGTCACCATTAGATATGCCTCCGGTTGTTGGACATGAACCTGGCAACGAGGAAAAGAAAATGGAACGTAAGCCTGACCCATCTAATCCTTTTGCTGCCCTGGCTTTCAAGATCGCTACCGACCCATACGTTGGTCGCCTTGCATTCTTCCGTGTTTATTCAGGTACGTTGGAAGCCGGTTCATATATATACAATATGAGAACCGACAAGAAAGAGCGTATTTCGCGTTTGTTACAAATGCATGCGAATAAGCAAAATCAGATACAGGCGGTAGAAGCCGGAGATATCGCAGCCGGTGTTGGATTTAAAGATATTAAGACTGGTGACACACTTACAGATGAAAAGAACAAGATTGTTCTTGAGTCTATGACCTTCCCCGAGCCTGTAATTGGTTATGCGATTGAGCCGAGGTCACAGGAAGACGTAGATAAGTTGGGAATGGCAGTGGCTAAACTTGTAGAGGAAGACCCTACGCTTCAAGTAAATACTGACCACGAGACCGGACAGACGATCCTCAGAGGTATGGGTGAACTTCACCTTGATATCATCATTGATCGTTTAAAGCGTGAGTTTAAAGTAGAAATTAACCAGGGGGCTCCCCAAGTAGCTTACAAAGAGTCCGTTACTGCTACTATTGACCATAAAGAGGTGTACAAGAAGCAATCTGGTGGTAAGGGTAAGTTTGCTGACATTGTTTTTGAGATAGGTCCGAGAGACGATGAGAAGCCAGGATTAGAATTTGACAATGCAATAGTGGGTGGTAAGATTCCAAAGGAGTTCATTCCTGCAGTTCAGAAAGGCTTTGAGTCAGCAATGTCTAACGGTCCACTAGCTGGCTATCCTATTGAGTCTATGAAAGTTAAGCTTTACGATGGATCCTTTCACGATGTAGATTCTGACTCACTTTCCTTTGAAATGGCGGCTCGCCTTGGTTACAAGATTGCCGCTAGAAAGGCAAATCCAGTGCTACTTGAACCAATTATGGCTGTTGAGGTGGTTTGCCCGGAAGAATATACAGGCCCGGTAACAGGTGACCTTAATAAAAGAAGAGGTTTGATGAAAGGTATGGATGCCAAAGGTGGTGCTCAGGTGCTCAAAGCCGATGTTCCATTGTCTGAACTGTTTGGATACATAACTGATTTGAGAACGATTTCTTCAGGTCGAGCAGTGGCTAGTTTGACGTTCTCTCACTACGATCCAGTTCCTACTAATATTGCAGAGAATATAATTGCGAAGGCCAACGGAGAAACCGTAAAAAGTTAAAAATCTGGGTATCCAATACTATTATGAATCAGAAAATTCGCATAAAACTTAAGTCATACGACCACAATTTAGTGGATAAGTCCTCTGAGAAGATTGTTCGTGCTGTTAAGACAACGGGTGCGGTAGTTAGTGGTCCTATACCATTGCCAACTCGCAAAGAAATCTTCACAGTACTTCGTTCACCGCATGTGAATAAAAAGGCTCGTGAGCAATTTCAACTGTGCACCTATAAGAGGCTAGTTGATATCTACTCAAGCAGTACTAAAACTGTAGATGCTCTCATGAAACTAGAACTCCCTAGCGGGGTTGATGTAGAGATCAAAGTTTGATCGTAAACCTTACTATTACACTGGAGCCAATTCTTCAAAAGAATTGGTTCTTTTTTATGCGTGAAGAGGAAGTCTGTCGGTCAAAAAATCCTGTAAATAAGGAGTGTTATTAATTTGATATAGAGAAAAATAACTCTAAATTTGCAATCTTTTATAGAAAATAAATAGCTAAATACCAAACATAGCTAATACATAAGCGATGTCAGGAATCATAGGAAAAAAAATCGGTATGACCAGCGTATACAGTGCTGATGGGAAGAGCGTTGCATGCACATTGATAGAGGCTGGTCCTTGCGTAATTACGCAGGTCAAAAATGACGATACTGATGGCTACACCGCAGTACAGCTTGCTTACGGTGAGCGTAAAGAAAAAAACACACCCAAAGCACTGAAAGGCCATTTCGAGAGATCGAAAACAACTCCTAAGAGAAAAATCGTTGAGTTTAGAAACTTCAGGGTCGAGTTTGAAGAGAATGTTAAGTTAGGCAAAGAGGTTACTGTTGGTGAAGTTTTTTCTGAAGGTGAATTTTTAGACGCTATTGGTACCAGTAAGGGTAAAGGGTTTCAAGGTGTTGTTAAAAGACATGGTTTTGGTGGAGTAGGAGATGCTACTCACGGCCAGCATAACCGTAGTAGAGCTCCAGGCTCTATTGGTGCCTGCTCTTTTCCGTCTAGAGTTTTTAAAGGGATGAAAATGGCAGGTAGAACCGGCGGACGGAGGGTAAAAGTTATTAATTTAAAAGTCATGAAAATTGTGCCTGAAAAAAATCTAGTGCTCATAAGTGGTTCTGTACCAGGAGCCAAAAATTCTTACATCGTACTTGAGAAGTAGTAATACTATGAAGGTAAGCATTAAAAATATTAAAGGAGAAGATACTGGCAGTTCAATAGAATTGTCAGATGAAATCTTTGGTACCGAACCGAATGATCATGCTATCTATCTTGATGTAAAACAGTTTTTGGCAAACAACAGGAGTGGTACTCATAAATCTAAAGAGCGAGCAGAGATAGTTGGATCTACAAAGAAGATTAAGAGGCAAAAAGGAACAGGTACAGCCAGAGCAGGTAGTATTAAGTCTCCTATCTTCCGTGGCGGAGGCAGGGTGTTTGGACCCCGTCCTCGTGATTACAGCTTTAAATTGAACCGGAAGCTCAAAAAACTAGCACGCAAATCAGCATTGAGTTACAAAGCGCAAGCTGATAGAGTTACCATATTGGATGATATACAGTTTAATGCAGCAAAGACTAAACAGTTTTTAGGTATGCTTGAAGCATTGGAAGTATCAAATGAAAAGATTCTTTTGGTTCTGGATGGTGTAAATACGAATGTCTATTTATCGGCTCGTAACGTGCCTAATGCTAAGGTGATCACTTCCGATAAGCTTAACACTTACGACATTACCAACGCGACCCATCTTCTGCTATCTGAAAAGGCAGTGGAGCAAATTGAGAATATGTTTAATCCTAAAGTAACCGCTTAATCATGGAGATTCTAAAGAAACCTTTGGTTACTGAAAAAATATCCAAACAAAACGAGAGTGGCAAATATGGATTTGTCGTTGATAAAAGAGCTAATAAGGTTCAGATTCGGGAAGCAATAGAAAGAATGTACGGTGTGACTGTAGAAAAAGTCCGTACTATGCATTATCAAGGAAAATACAAAAGCCGCTATACTAAAACCAAAGTGATTAACGGTAGAAAACCCTCTTTCAAAAAAGCTATTGTGCAAGTAGCAGAGGGTGACATTATTGATTTTTACAGTGGAATTTAACTTAAACTGTTAGAGCGCTATGGCAATAAAAAAACTTAGGCCGATAACTCCAGGACAAAGACATCGTTTGGCTCCACGTTTTGATGACGTAACCAATAAAGAGCCAGAAAAGTCTTTGTTGGTCACACTAAAAAAGTCTGGTGGTAGGAATAATAAGGGCCGCATGACAATGCGCTATATTGGTGGTGGTCACAAAAGAAAGGTACGCCAGGTGGATTTCAAAAGAGATAAGTACAATGTCCCTGCTACGGTAAAGGCTATTGAGTACGATCCTAATCGTTCTGCAAGACTTGCGTTGATTTACTATGCTGATGGTACCAAATCATACATTGTAGCGCCGGCAGGGCTTAAGGTTGGCACCCAGGTTATATCAGGCGAGAATATACCACCCGAAGTAGGAAATACACTTCCACTGTCATCAATACCTTTAGGTACTATCATACACAACATTGAATTGACACCGGGTAAAGGAGGCCAAATGGCAAGAAGTGCAGGCACTTATGTTCAGCTTTTAGCCCGCGAAGGCAAGTATGCGACCATTAAACTTCCATCTGGTGAAATGAGAATGGTCCTTAATGCTTGTAGAGCAACAGTTGGGTCTGTTTCAAATGTTGATCATATGAACGAGACAGCAGGCAAAGCGGGTAGGAAAAGATGGAGAGGCAGAAGACCCAGGGTAAGAGGTGTTGTTATGAACCCTGTGGACCACCCCATGGGAGGTGGTGAAGGTAGAGCCTCTGGCGGACATCCCCGTTCCAGAAATGGTTTGAAAGCCAAGGGTCTAAAAACTAGGACTCCCAAGAAATACTCTAATCGCTTAATTATCAGCAGAAAGAAAAAATAATGGCACGATCATTAAGAAAAGGACCATACATTGATTTCCGCCTTGAGAACAAGGTGGAGGCTATGACACAGTCTAACAAAAAATCAGTTATCAAAACGTGGTCGCGACGGTCAATGATTTCACCAGATTTTGTAGGTTATACTTTTGCAGTACATAATGGAAATAAATTTATTCCTGTATATGTAACAGAAAATATGGTGGGACATAAATTGGGTGAATTCGCGCCAACCAGGAATTTCAGAGGACATATATCTAAGAAAGATAAAGGCAGAAGATAAATATGGAAGCTATCGCCAAGTTAAATAATGTGCCTACCCCTCCTCGTAAGATGCGTCTCGTAGCAGATATGATTAGAGGACGCAGAGTGAGCGAAGCTTTAAATATGTTAAAGTTTGAAGCGAAGCAGGGTGCCCCCAAAATGGAGAAGCTTCTACTGTCAGCTATTGCTAACTGGCAAGAGAAAAACGAGAATGAACGCCTAGAAGACGCAGACCTTTATGTCAAGGAAGTGAAGGTTGACGGAGGTAGAATTTTGAAACGTCTTCGCCCAGCACCTCAAGGTAGGGCACACCGTATCCGTAAACGTTCAAATCATATTACATTAGTGGTAGATAGCCTTCTCACTGTTGAGGAAGCTACGCCTGAAGAATCTGGTGTAGAATAACCAAAGATAAATAAGCTACTAAATGGGACAGAAAATACATCCTGTTGGTCTGAGATTAGGTATCATTAAAGGTTGGGACTCCAACTGGTACGGCGGAAAAGATTTTTCCAATAAGCTCGTCGAGGATCACGAAATAAGAAAATATATAGATGCAAGATTACCTCGTGGTGGTATAGCCAAAGTTGTTATCGAGAGAACAATCAAAAGAATTACGCTGACTATTCATACCGCTCGTCCTGGAGTAGTTATTGGTAAAGGTGGTTCTGAAGTTGATCGCTTGAAGGAAGAACTCAAGAAGTTGACAGGTAAAGAAGTGCAGATCAACATATATGAAATCAAAAGACCTGAGCTTGACGCAAAACTGATTGGCGCATCAATAGCACAACAATTAGAAGCGCGTATTTCTTATCGTAGAGCTATGAAACAAGCTCTTGCTTCTGCTGTTCGTGTTGGTGCTCAGGGTATAAAGATTAAAGTCTCCGGTAGGCTTGGTGGAGCTGAAATGGCACGTACCGAACAGTACAAAGAGGGGCGTATTCCACTTCATACATTACGTGCAGATATAGATTATGCTATCACTGAGGCCAACACTGTCTACGGGAAGATAGGTGTAAAAGTATGGATCTTCAAAGGCGAAGTGTACGGTAAACGTGACCTTTCTCCTAATGTATCTGCACAACAAAGTGGCAGTGGATCTGGATCTGGAGGTGGTAGAGGTGAAAGAAGAAGCCGTCGAAGGAAAAAGTAAGATCACACAGTTTGTCTGAAATCTAATACCTTAGATAAATGTTACAACCGAAAAGAACTAAATATAGGAAGAAGCAAAAAGGTAGGGTTAAAGGTGTAGCCCAGAGAGGCCATACTATAGCTTTTGGTAATTTTGCTCTGAAGACCCTTGAGCCGGGATGGATTAACAGTCGCCAGATTGAAGCTGCTCGTATTGCAATGACTCGCTATATGAAAAGAGAGGGTCAGGTTTGGATACGGATTTTTCCAGATAAACCCGTTACCAAAAAACCTGCGGAAGTACGTATGGGTAAGGGTAAAGGTGCTCCTGAATATTGGGTAGCTACGGTAAAGCCTGGTAGGATTCTTTTTGAAGTTACTGGCGTTGATAATGCGACAGCACAAGAAGCGCTCAGGCTTGCATCGCAGAAATTACCAGTCAAAACCAAATTTAGTGTACGTAGAGATTATGCTGGAAAATAGTTATGAAAAACTCTGAAATAAAATCCCTTAACGATCAAGAGTTGCTTGAAAAAATTGCAGCGGAAAAAGATATTCTGACCAAGCTAAAATTTGCGCACAGTATCTCTCCCATTGAAAACCCGCTAAAAATTCGTGCGAGTCGCAAATTGATTGCTCGTTTAAATACTGAGTTAAGGGCTAAAGAATTAAATAAGTAAGTGCATTATGAGTGCTGAAAGAAACCTAAGAAAAGAAAGAATTGGTTTGGTAGTCAGCAGTAAGATGGATAAATCCATAACTGTTGCTGTACAGAGAAAACTCAAGCATCCTATGTACGGTAAGTTTATAGGTAAAACAACTAAGTTTATGGCTCATGACGAAAAAAATGAGTGCGGAATTGGTGATACGGTCAAAATTATGGAAACCAGGCCTCTTAGTAAGCAAAAGCGGTGGCGGTTATTAGAAATCATTGAAAGAGCTAAGTAAATAATGATACAACAAGAATCCAGACTGAGTATTGCAGACAACAGCGGTGCTAAGGAAGTCCTTTGCATTCGTGTTTTGGGAGGTACCGGAAAAAGGTATGCTTCCGTTGGTGATAAGATCGTTGTGACCGTAAAATCCGCACTTTCTTCTAGCAATTTGAAGAAAGGAACTGTTTCTAAAGCAGTTATCGTAAGAGTTAAAAAAGAGGTACGTAGGAAAGATGGCTCCTACATACGTTTTGAAGAAAATGCTGCGGTCTTACTTAATCCCAACGATGAGCCTAGAGGTACTCGCATTTTTGGCCCCGTAGCTCGCGAACTGCGTGAAAGGCAGTTTATGAAAATTGTTTCACTAGCTCCAGAAGTCTTATAGTATGAACAAGAAGCTACATTTGAAGAAAGATGATACTGTCTTTGTTTTATCCGGAAATGATAAGGGAAAAAAAGCAAGAGTGTTGGAAGTTTTTCCCAATCAAAGCAAAGTAATTGTTGAGGGGGTTAACATGGTCACTAAGCACGTGAAGCCCTCTACTCAAAGTCCGGAAGGTGGAAGAAATGAGCAAGAAGCTCCTATTCATATCAGCAACCTTATGGTTATAGACTCTTCTTCAGGAGATCCTACTCGCATTGGGAGAAAAGTTGATGAGCAGGGTAAATTACAGAGGTATTCTAAGAAAACCGGTGAATTTATTTAATAATGGCAACAACAGAAGCATACGTACCCAGAACTAAGGAAAAATACCTTTATGATATAGTACCTTCTTTACGGAAGAAGTTCAACTACAAGTCCATTATGCAAGTACCTAAAATACAAAAGATCTGTATTAACAAGGGTATAGGTGCGGCAGTAGCTGATAAAAAACTGGTTGATGTGGGGGTTGATGAGCTTACGACGATTACTGGCCAAAAAGCTATAACTACATACGCTAAAAAGTCAGTTTCTAATTTTAAGTTGAGAGAGCAAATGCCTATTGGTGCTAAGGTTACCTTGAGAGGTAGTAAAATGTATGAGTTTTTAGATCGCCTTTTAAACGTTGCATTACCTAGAGTAAGAGACTTTCGTGGGGTGAGCGATAAAGGATTTGATGGAAGAGGTAACTATACACTTGGTATTAAAGAACAAATTATTTTCCCTGAGATTAGCATTGATCAGGTCAATAGGATATCTGGGATGGATATTACGTTTGTCACTACCGCTGACACTGACGAAGAATGCTATGCGCTCCTCAAAGAAATGGGAATGCCTTTCGCTGGGGCTAACCCTTAAATCAATAACATTATGGCAAGACAATCAGTAATAGCAAGAGAAAGAAAAAGACAAAGGTTAGTTAAAAAATATGCTCAGAAAAGAGCTGAATTAAAAGCGGCTGGAGACTACGAAGCTTTAGATAAGTTACCTCGTAATGCGTCGCCAGTACGTTTACACAACCGCTGCAAACTTACAGGGAGACCTAAAGGTTACATGCGCAAATTCGGTGTATCCAGGGTCACTTTCAGGGAGATGGCGGCAGAAGGTAAAATTCCTGGTGTTACAAAAGCTAGTTGGTAAAAACTTTCGGAAAATCGCAAAAAAATTTTACCTTTGCACTTTGTTTTTTAGAGCATGTAATATTTAACCATAATGATAACTGATCCAATTTCAGATTACCTAACGAGAGTCAGGAACGCAGTTAAAGCCAAGCATAGGATTGTTGAAATTCCTGCGTCCAACGTCAAAAAAGAAATTACGAAGGTTCTTTTTGAAAAGGGCTATATACAAAACTATAAGTTTGAAGAAGATCTTAACTATCAGGGTGTTATTAAGATTGCTCTCAAGTATAATCCTAGGGATAAAATACCTGCTATAGTTCATTTAGAGCGAATTAGTAAACCTGGTTTAAGGAAGTACGCTAAGGCCGACAAGCTTCCAAGGGTATTAAACGGTCTTGGATTGGCAATACTATCTACTTCTAAAGGTGTCATAAGTGATAAGGAGGCGAGAGAGCTTAATATTGGAGGTGAAATTCTCTGTTATGTTTACTAAATATTGAAGTATGTCACGAATTGGAAATTTACCGATTAGCATACCTGACGGAGTAACCGTCATCAACGATAATAATGTCGTAACGGTAAAGGGCTCTAAAGGAGAACTTACGCAGGCTATAGATAAAGATATCATTGTGGATATCAGTAATGGTCAGGTTACGATTAAGAGACCAACAGAACAAAAACGCCATAAGGCTATGCATGGTTTATATCGCGCTTTGATCTACAATATGGTAGAAGGCGCTAATGAAGGATATAAGAAGCAACTTGAATTAGTAGGCGTTGGATATCGGGCAAATGTACAGCAAAACGTTTTAGAGCTTAATCTTGGCTATTCTCACAACATATTTTTAGGTCTTCCTGATGATATAAAAGTTTCGGCTGAAACAGTGAAGGGAAAAAATCCCATAATCACTTTAGAAAGCCACGATAAGCAGCTCATTGGTCAGGTCGCTGCAAAGATCAAGTCTTTAAGACCTGTAGAGCCTTACAAAGGTAAAGGTGTGAGATTCGTTGGTGAGAGAATTAGACGTAAAGCTGGAAAGACAGCTAGTAAATAAATCTGAAGATGGCAGTTACAAACAAAAGGTTACTTAGAAGAAGAAAACTCAGAAAGAGTATCCGCAAGAAAATTAGCGGTACTGCTGAAAGACCTAGACTCTCAGTTTATAAAAGTAACAAGGCTATTCATGCTCAAATCATTAATGACCAAGTAGGTAATACACTGGCATACGCTACTTCATTGGAGCTAGACAAAGCACCAGCAAATACTGGTTCGGCTAAAGAGGTAGGTAAAAAGCTTGCTGAAAAAGCTGTTGCTCAAGGTGTTTCATCAGTAGTTTTTGACAGAAGTGGATATATATACCATGGCAGGGTGAAAGCACTGGCTGAGGGAGCTCGTGAAGGAGGTTTAAAATTTTAAAAAATGGCACAAAACGTAAGATCTGTTAAAGCAAGTGAAATAGACCTCAAAGAGCGAGTTGTAGCAATAAAGCGTGTTGCGAAGGTTGTTAAAGGTGGTAGGAGATTCAGCTTCGCGGCTATCGTTGTTGTTGGTAATGGGGATGGAGTAGTTGGTTACGGCTTGGGCAAAGCCAACGAAGTGACTGATGCTATTACTAAGGGGGTTGACGATGCTAAGAAAAACCTTCTGAAGGTACCTATTCTGAAAGGCACAATACCACATGAAACCATCGGAAAATATAGTGGTGGTTTTGTTTTGATAAAGCCAGCGTCTCCCGGTACTGGAGTAATAGCTGGAGGGGCGATGCGTGCAGTTTTAGAAAGTGCGGGTGTTAATGATGTACTTGCTAAGTCTAAAGGCTCTTCTAATCCACACAATGTTGTTAAAGCTACCTTTGATGCGCTTGCAAACATGCGCGATGCTTATACAGTTGCTGAACAGAGAGGGGTGACTTTGAATAAAGTTTTTAATGGTTAATAAAATGTCTAAAGTTAAAATTACACAGACAAGGAGTATAATCAAGCGCCCAAAAAAGCAAAAAGATACTATGGTTGCGCTGGGACTTAAAAAAATAAGCCATTCTGTAGAGGTTGAAGATACATCACAAATTCAAGGTATGGTGAGAAAAGTTTCACATTTAATAAACGTTATTAAAGTATAGTAAGTATGAACTTACATTCACTTAAACCAGCTGCAGGTTCTAAGAAAACCAAAAAGAGGTTAGGAAGAGGAGAAGGATCTGGATATGGAGATACTGCGGCGAGAGGACATAAAGGCGCGAAATCAAGATCAGGGTATAAGAAAAAAGCAGGTTTTGAAGGCGGACAAATGCCGCTTCAGCGGCGTGTGCCCAAATTTGGATTTAGAAATCCTAATAGAGTGGCATACAATGCTGTTAACATCGGGCAGCTTCAGTATCTTTCAGAAAAGAGTGGTGAGACCTCTTTTACTGTAGAAAGCCTATGTAGATTCGGACTAGTTGGTAAAAACGACAGGGTTAAGATCCTGGGTAACGGTGAACTAAGTGCTACAATAGAAGTAGAGGCTCATGCTTTTTCTACATCGGCAGAGAAAGCAATTGAAGCTGCTGGAGGATCAGTAAAAAAATCATAAATCCATGAAGAAGTTCTTTACTACCGTAAAAAATATTTTCTCTATCGAAGAATTGAGAACCAGGATAATCAATACACTGGGCTTTCTCATTATCTTCAGATTGGGATCTTTTGTGGTCTTGCCGGGAGTAGATCCGTCAAAACTTGGTGGTGAGGCAGGTGGAATTTTTGGTCTCTTGGATACCTTTTTAGGCGGTGCTTTCAGTAATGCCTCTATTTTTGGTCTAGGTATCATGCCCTACATCTCGGCCTCAATTGTAATCCAGCTATTGACTGTAGCAGTGCCTTATTTTCAGAGACTTCAAAAAGAAGGAGATTCAGGCCGTAAAAAGATAACGCAGATAACTCGTGTTCTTACAATATTTATCACACTTGGTCAAGGTGTTGGTTACTTATCCTATGCAGTACCTGCAGAGGCAATTCTCATAGACCGTTTCTTTTTCACTATATCTGCACTGATTATCCTCACCTCAGGAACTATCTTCTGCATGTGGCTGGGTGAAAAGATAACCGATAAAGGTATAGGTAATGGTATATCTATGCTTATTATGATCGGTATTATTTCCAGATTTCCAGGCTCATTGATCGCTGAGGCCTTGGCTAAAGGAATGAATGGTGCACTTCTTTTTGTTATTGAGATAGTTGCATTATTCTTTGTTGTTATGGCTACAGTAATGCTTACCCAGGCGATCAGGAGAATACCGGTCCAGTATGCCAAGCAGGTAGTAGGCAATAAAGTTTATGGTGGCCAAAGACAATATATTCCTCTCAAAGTGAATGCATCGGGTGTAATGCCCATTATCTTTGCTCAGTCACTGATGTTTCTACCTGGACTCATTACTAGTATCTGGGCTGATAGTAGTGATATCGCAGCATCTATAGGAAGCACTTTTTCTGATTATACATCGTGGCAGTATAATCTTGTATTTGGTGTACTGATCATTCTTTTTACTTTCTTTTACACCGCTATAACAATTAATTCAAAGCAGATAGCTGATGATATGAAGCGGAACGGTGGATTTGTTCCGGGCATTAAGCCTGGTCAACCCACGGCTGAGTACATTGATTCAGTACTTTCTAAAATCACACTTCCGGGTTCTGTTTTTTTATCAGTAATTGCCATCATGCCAGCAATTGCCAACTTGGCAGGGGTCACGACCGGATTCTCCTACTTCTATGGGGGAACGTCGTTGCTCATTATGGTCGGTGTGATTCTGGATACTTTACAACAGATTGAAAGCTACCTGTTGATGCGCCACTATGAAGGTATGATGAAGTCAGGAAAAATTAGTGGACGATCAGAAAATGCAGCGGTAGCTTAGTTTTTTTCTATCATTGACTTTATAATAATATAATACTTAGATATATGGCTAAACAGGCATCCATTGAACAAGATGGCACCATAACTGAAGCATTATCCAATGCGATGTTTAGGGTGGAACTTGAGAATGGGCATCAGGTTATTGCGCATATATCCGGTAAAATGAGAATGAATTACATTAAAATTTTACCTGGTGATAGAGTGAAACTCGAGATGTCACCTTATGATTTAACTAAAGGAAGAATCGTATATAGATATAAATAATTATGAAAGTAAAAGCATCCATAAAAAAGCGCAGTTCTGACTGTAGAATTGTAAGGCGAAAGGGAAAGCTGTACGTCATCAATAAAAAGAATCCAAGATTTAAACAAAGACAAGGATAGTTATGGCAAGAATAGCAGGCGTAGATATCCCCGACAACAAAAGAGGTGAAATCGGACTAACCTACATTTTTGGCATCGGTAAAAGTTCAGCACAAGTTATACTTAACAAGGCTGGGGTTGACACTAGCAAAAAAGTAGGAGAGTGGGATGATGAAGAATCCAATGCGATTCGTAGCATCATCAGCAACGATTTTATGGTTGAAGGAGTTTTGAAATCCGAAGTACAAATGAGTATCAAGCGGCTCATGGACATAGGATGCTACAGGGGTTTAAGGCATAGAAAAGGTCTTCCAGTCAGAGGTCAGAAAACCAAGAACAACGCCAGAACTCGTAAAGGGAAGCGTAAAACAGTTGCAAACAAAAAGAAAGCTGTTAAATAATTATGGCTCAGAAAAGAAAAGATAAAGCAAAAAAAAGAGTTGTATCGGTTGAGACAGCAGGTCAGGCTCATATTAAGGCCTCATTTAATAACATTATCATATCAATCACGAACATGTCTGGTCAGGTAGTATCTTGGGGGTCTGCGGGTAAAATGGGATTTAAGGGCTCCAAAAAGAACACACCTTATGCTGCTCAGACTGCTGCTGCAAGTTGCGCACAGACCGCTTATGATTTGGGTATGCGTAAAGTAGAGGTGTTTATCAAAGGCCCAGGTGCAGGTCGTGAATCAGCGATACGCACGCTTCAAAATACTGGTCTTGAGGTAACCATGATCAAAGATGTTACCCCTTTACCTCATAATGGATGTCGCCCTCCCAAAAGAAGAAGAGTATAAAATCTGATTTATTACTATGGCAAGATATAGAGGCCCTAAGTCTAAAGTAGCGAGAAAATTTAATGACCCAATTTTTGGACCGAGTAAAGCTCTTCAGAAGAAAAGCTACCCTCCTGGTCAACATGGTCGTGGTAGGCGTCGTAAACAATCCGAATATGCTGTTCAGTTAATGGCCAAACAAAAGGCAAAGTATACCTATGGTGTTTTAGAAAGGCAGTTTGCTAATCTTTTTGAAAAAGCTAGCCGAAGGCAAGGTATTACAGGGGAGATTTTGCTTCAATACCTAGAGTCTAGGCTTGATAACGTTGTCTTTAGATTGGGAATAGCTCCAACAAGAAGAGCTGCCCGTCAACTAGTTGGGCATAAGCATATAATGGTAAATGGCGAGATTGTTAATGTACCCTCTTTTCTCGTCAAGCCAGGGGATCTCGTGGGAGTACGTGAGAAGTCTAAATCGCTGGAGGCAATTACTAACAGTCTTGCTTCTAACAGTGCCAACAGGTTTGGCTGGCTAGAATGGGACAAATCACAAATGGTAGGTAAATTTACTGGGGCTCCTCCTCGCGATGAAATTCCTGAAAACATACAGGAACAACTCATTGTCGAGCTTTATTCTAAGTAAGCTACCTGCTTTTTATATTTCTAACGAAAGTATACCTAACTAAATATGTCGATTTTAGCATTTCAAATGCCCGAAAAGGTAGTCATGGAAAAAGCAGATAATTTCCATGGTTTATTTACTTTCAAGCCTCTGGAAAGAGGTTATGGGGTAACTGTTGGCAATGCACTTAGAAGAATTTTACTGTCTTCTTTAGAAGGTTATGCAGTCACCGGAATCAAGTTTCCTAGTGTTATGCATGAATTTTCTACAGTGGATGGCGTCGTGGAAGATATTTCAGAGGTTATTATGAACCTAAAGCAGGTGAGGTTTAAAAAAATTACAGAAGACTTCGTTGACAGTAAAATCGTAGTTCCTGTTCAAAATCAATCTACTCTTACCGGTGCAGATATACAAAAGAACGTAACTTCTTTTGAAGTACTCAACCCTGATCACGTGATATGTCATCTGGACGAATCAGTGGATATGGAAATTGAGCTTTTCGTTGAAAATGGTAGAGGTTATGTGCCTTCAGAGGAGAATAAGCAGAATGACCAAGCAGTTGATGTGATTTCTATAGACTCCATTTTCACACCTATTAAAAACGTAAAGTTTAGTGTTGAAAATACACGCGTGGAGCAGCGTACTGACTACGAACAACTCATCTTAGATATACAAACTGACGGCTCTATCCATCCAGAAGATGCTTTGAAAGGGGCTGCTAACATTCTCATAAAACACTTTATGTTGTTCTCTGATCAAAGTATGATCCTTGAAACACCACAACAGGGGGAACCTGATCAAGTAGATGAGGAAATGTTGCACATGCGTAAGTTGCTTAAAACCCCTCTTAACGATCTTGATCTTTCCGTAAGAGCTTACAACTGCCTAAAAGCAGCTGATGTGAAAACACTTGGTGATCTCGTCATGCTTGAAATATCCGATATGATGAAGTTCAGAAACTTTGGTAAGAAATCACTTGCTGAACTTGAGCAGTTGGTTGCAGACAAGAACCTTACCTTTGGAATGGATGTGAGTAAATATAAACTCGACGAAGATTAAACCCGTTTTTGAAGGTAAACCTACGTAATTCAAAGTAAGAAATGAGACACTCGAAAAAATTTAACCATTTAGGAAGAACAGCTCCTCATAGAAAAGCCATGTTATCTAACATGGCCTCTTCCTTAATTCTACATAAAAGAATAACCACAACGGTGGCAAAAGCTAAAGCTTTGAGAAAATATGTAGAGCCTTTAATTACAAAGTCAAAGTCTGATACTACAAATTCCAGAAGAGTAGTATTTTCCTATCTTCAGGATAAAGTCTCAACAGCCTTACTCTTTGATGAAATAGCCGAACGTATTGCAGAAAGACCTGGGGGATACACCCGCATCCTAAAGTTAGGAAACCGACTGGGTGATAATGCTGAAATGGCATTGGTAGAGTTGGTTGATTTCAACGAGACCTATCAGCAGGAAGGTAAAAAGAAAACTCGTACACGTAGAAGCCGTAGGGCTGGTAAGAAAAATAAGTCCGTTGCTTACACTGAAGAAGGGGCAACCGAGGAAACCAATGAGGCATCCTCCACTCAGACTGAAGAAACACCTGAGGTTAAGTCTGAGACAAATACAGAACCCAATGTTGATGCAGATACATCAGAAAGTGATGCTACTGAAAATCCTTCCAAAAACCAGGGAACTGACGCTGAAGAAAAGGATAATAAATAAAACTAGCTATATGCAGATAGGGGATTAAGTCGGGTTATTGCCTCGGCTTAATCCCTTTTTTTTAATATTGCGTCGTCGTAAGCGTAAAACTATTTTCAATGAAGCATAAAGAGAAAGTCGCTGCCTATCTATTGTTAGAAGATGGATCACTCTATGTTGGCCGTGCAATTGGCAAGATAGGGACCAAAGGTGGAGAAATCTGTTTCAACACCGGTATGACTGGATATCAGGAAGTTTATACAGATCCTTCATACTATGGACAAATCATCGTGAATACTACTTCCCACATAGGAAATTATGGGGTATTGAATGATGAACAAGAATCTGATAGACCTAAGATTAATGCCTTGGTGGTAAATAGCTTTTCGGATATTTACAGCCGCCAAAAGGCTGATCATGACTTACAACACTATCTCGAGCAAGCCAATATAGTCGGCATCTGTGACATAGATACGAGAAAGTTGGTCAGGCATATACGCTCTAAGGGAGCCATGAATGCTATCATTTCTTCAGAAATTAGTGACAAAAGTAAGCTTAAAGAAATGCTCACCAAGGTGCCATCCATGGCTGGATTGGAACTCTCTACAGAAGTGAGTACTAAGGAGGAATACCTGATAGGCGATGAACAGAGCGCCGAGCGTAAAGTGGCTGTATTAGACCTGGGTATAAAATCCAGCATACTAAAGAATCTGGCTAACAAGAATTGTTACTGCAAGGTATTTCCCGCTAAAACTTCTTACCAGGAGATGGAGTCCTGGAATCCTGATGGGTACTTCATATCTAACGGACCCGGAGATCCCGGTGCTATGGATTATGCTGTAGATACGGTTCGCAGCATTTTAGAAGAAGATAAACCGCTATTCGGTATTTGTCTTGGTCACCAGATTTTAGCCCGGGCAAATTACATATCTACGTACAAAATGCATCACGGCCATAGAGGGTTAAACCATCCTGTAAAAAATTTAGAAACGGGTAAAAGTGAAGTGACTTCGCAGAATCATGGTTTTTCTGTAAACATGGAAGAGTCAGACAAGGCTGAGAATATAAAAGTTACGCATATCAACCTTAACGACAACACTGTAGCTGGTATCACCCTAATGAATAAAAAGGCTTTCTCTGTGCAGTATCATCCAGAGTCATCACCCGGACCACACGATTCCCATTATCTTTTTGATCAGTTTATTGATTTAATGAATAAGTAAATTCCATAATTCTTCAGTGTAATTGAAGATAATTTAATTTTTCCCCTATGAGTATAATTAAGAAAATCCATGCCCGTCAAATTCTGGATTCCAGAGGCAATCCAACGGTAGAAGTAGATGTTGTAACCTCGAGTGATACAGTAGGCAGAGCCGCTGTGCCTTCCGGAGCTTCTACTGGACAGCATGAAGCTGTAGAGCTTCGGGACGACGATAAAGGCAGGTACATGGGAAAGGGAGTACAAAAGGCGGTTGATAACGTAAATAACCAAATAAGCCAGCAATTGATGGGCTTGTCAGTTTTTGAACAAAATCTGATTGATCATACCATGCTTGATTTAGATGGGTCACCCAATAAATCTACGCTAGGGGCGAATGCAATTCTGGGAGTATCACTCGCAGTGGCTAAAGCGGCAGCACAGGAACTGAAGCAACCTCTTTACAGGTACATAGGGGGGGTCAATGCCAATACAGTTCCTGTTCCTATGATGAATATCCTCAACGGAGGAAGCCATGCTGATAATGCGATTGATTTCCAAGAATTTATGGTTATGCCAGTAAAAGCAGAGAGTTTCTCAGAAGCGCTCCGCATGGGGACTGAGGTTTTTCACAATTTGAAAAACGTACTTAAGGGTAAAGGGCTTTCCACAAATGTAGGAGATGAAGGTGGTTTTGCTCCCAATATCGCATCCAATAAAGAGGCTATTGAAGTCGTTTTACAGGCAATTGAAAAAGCGGGTTATGAACCTGGTGAAGACATTTTTATTGCACTGGACGCAGCATCTACTGAATTCTACGATGAAGCTAAGGGTGTCTATAAACTAGCATCTTCAGGCGATGAACTGTCTTCAACTGATATGGCTGCTTACTGGAAAGAATGGGTGGACCAATATCCTATCATTTCTATTGAAGATGGTATGAGTGAGGATGACTGGGAAGGCTGGAAAAAGCATACTGAACTGATAGGTGAAAAGTGCCAACTAGTAGGTGACGATCTCTTTGTGACCAACGTAAATAGATTACAAGATGGTATTGACCAGGGCATTGGTAATGCTATTCTTATCAAAGTAAACCAGATTGGAACACTGACCGAAACGATTAATGCTGTCAACCTGGCAAAGCGGAATAGTTACAAAAGTGTAATCTCTCACCGTTCCGGAGAGACTGAAGATAATTTTATAGCTGATCTGTCAGTAGCGCTCAATGCTGGTCAAATTAAAACGGGCTCAGCTTCTCGCTCGGATCGTTTGGCCAAATACAATCAGCTGATAAGAATTGAAGAAAGCTTAGGCATCAATGCTTACTATCCTGCGAAATTAATTTAGAGGGCTTTCATAATTCTTATAGTTTTTCGTTATGTTAATGCAATTCTGGATAGAATTGCATTTTCTTTTGCATGATAACGTAAACATGTTTCAAAGAAGGCGTTCAGCTTCCATAATTAAAAAGCTCTGACTCATGAATTTTCGTAAATTTCCTAAGCAGCTTAAAAA
>CAZZGE010000007.1:0-60682 GCA_964653665.1 uncultured Porifericola sp.
AAAAGAAAAGCTCGTCGTTGCTCTGCGAAGTTTGTGGAATAATTCCGCTCGCGGGGGCGCCGTTTCCCCCGTGCTGTTTAAAATTAAAAACTAACCCCGCCAGTGGAAATGATTTCTGGTGCGAAGTCATTCCGGTAAGGCGCTGACCACCCCGTACGGAATCAGGTAGTTCCTCACCTACCCGCTTGTTCAAGAGCGGCTTATAATCAAAAAGTTCTAACTGGGAAGGGCCACCACTCTGGAAGAGATAAACCACCCGCTTGGCCTTAGGCGCAAAGTGGAGGCGGTCCAGCGTTCCGCCAGTGGAGGGATTGGGATTTCCAGCCATAAGTTTTCCTGGGTTCAATAAAGAGGCAAGTGCCACTCCACCAATACCCATGGTTGACTTAGTAAGAAAATCTCTTCTTGAAACTACGTCTTGATGACAATAATCGCTCATTTTGTTATTGTTTTTATGTTTCAGGTTGAAAGTTAAAAGTTCTAGAAACCTTTCACCATCAACTATCGCTTATATACCGCTTCATCGTAATTGACCAGCGTACTGGCAAGTACAGTCAGAGCAGCTAGTTTCGGTTCCTTTAACTGCTCATCTTTCTGATACTCACCCACCGTCAGCAACTCGGCTGCACTATCGGGATCTTCCCGGAAGGTAGTCAGTTCCTCTTCATAAAGCTGTCGCAGTAACTCCATCTCCTGAGAATCAGGCTCACGACTGGTAAGTGTTTTGAAGCCAAACCGAATCTGCTCGTCGGTAGCTGTTCCACCTTCTTTGATCATACGTTCGGCCAGCAAACGGGCTGCTTCTACGTATTGAGGATCATTCAGCAATACCAAAGCCTGTAGGGGTGTATTGGTCGCTTGTCTTTTCACAGTACATAGATATTTTTCTGAAGCATCAAAGCTGATCATGGAGGGCGGCGGTGAACTCCGCTTCCAGATGGTGTACAGTCCTCGGCGGTACAGGTCTTTTCCGGTATCCTGCACATACACGGTAACATTTCGGGTAGCTAGTTCTTTCCAGAGCCCTTTTGGCTGGTAAGGCTTCACACTGGGACCGCCGATGGTATCGTTGAGCAAGCCGCTGGCGGCAAGTGCATTGTCTCTGATCATTTCGGCGGGCATACGATAGCTAGGGCCCCGGGCGATCCACTTATTGTCGGGGTCAAGCTCTCTTTTTTCTGGAGTAGCTACTGAAGACTGCTGATAAGTAGATGACATGACAATAAGCTTGAGTAAGTGCTTAACATTCCATCCTGATTCTTGGAACTCAATGGTCAGCCAGTCCAACAGTTCGGGGTGGGAGGGCAGTTCTCCCTGGTTACCAAAGTCGTTGGAAGTTTTGACCAGCCCGCGACCGAATAGCATCTGCCAGTAGCGATTCACTGCCACTCGTGCCGTAAGAGGATTGTCCTCATGGATCAGCCACTTGGCTAAACCTAGACGATTACGCGGTAGATCTTCAGGAAACGGCATGATTACTTCTGGCATGTTGGGTCGTACCTCCCGGGTGGGTGCATCATAAGCACCGCGATCCAGGATAAAGGACTTACGGGGATGCTTTCGTTCCTGCATGATCATCACTTCCGGCTGGGCGCTGAGAATTTCGTTTGCTTTTCCCCGCTGTTTAGTAAGTTGCGCAAAATGCTTTTGGTATTCCGGATGATAATGCTGTAGGTAATAGCGCATCAGTTCATGACGTTCAGCGGCAGTCATGAATGGCTCGAGATCTTCTGCACGGCCACTGAGTGAGGCTACCTCTGGTGCAGAAAGGGCTTTGTCAAAAACGGAGAATTCATCTACAATAGCTCCTTCCAGTGTTTCTTCAAAGCGCTTACCGATACGCAGATTACCGCTGCCACCCCAGCTATCTTTTTTTTCACCATAGTAAACGATGCTTTGCTTCAGTTGGTCAGTAATGACTTTCAGGGGAAGCTTCGTTCCGTCCAGGTAAATATTAACGCCCTCGGCTTTGCTGGACCCGTTGTAGGTCATCACCAAATGATACCATTGGTTCTTTTGTATAGCTTCTTGGGTATGCACCTCTATGCCATTGGCCGGGAAGGTGTGCATCAGGCTGGCAGATAAAGTACCGTCTTCTCTTAATATCAGGTCGTAGCCCCGGTTTCCATTAAAAAGTCCACCGGAACGGGAAAAGATTGGTCCTTCCAGGCTGTCTTCTAGAATATTGATCCAGATGCTGACGGTAAAGGGCTGATGACGGTCAAACCAGCCGATTTTTTTGCCTAAATCAACGAAGCTGTCGCCGACCAGCTTAAGACCGTTATCAAATTTGGCCTCTACGATTTCCGGCTCCTTATCTTTCTGTGTCACCACTATACTGGCTGGCAGGGCATCATTTGCTAGATTCTTAAACTTATTGTCCACTGGTCCGTCCAGTGAATAATGGCCGAGTGGTTTAGTGAGGCTGATGGCAGTTTCTTCGGATTGGGAAGCCAACCAGCTCTGGAAATCTTCCTGATAATTTTCGGCAGCGGTTTTGGCTTCCACTTCGGCGATTTTTTTCCGTACGAAGGCCAGCTTTGCTTCGGCTTCTTCGTCTGTTAAAACCAGCGTTGGACTGGCTTCTCCCATGTAGGGAATCTGCCCGGTTTCGTTCACATTGTTGAAGAAGGCAAACAGCTCGTAGTATTCTTCCTGAGAAATAGGGTCGTATTTATGGTCATGGCAGCGTGCGCATTCAATGGTAAGGCCCAGAACACCTGTACCAAGCGTATTGGTACGATCAGCTACATATTCTACCCGGTATTCTTCAGATACGATACCTCCTTCCTGACTTTGCAGGTGATTCCGGTTGAAGCCAGTTGCCAGTTTCTGCTCGTCGGTGGCGTTGGGTAGCATGTCTCCCGCCATTTGCCAGAGGATAAACTTATCGTACGGCATATTTTTGTTGAAAGACCTGATCACCCAGTCGCGCCAGGGCCACATGTTACGCATGCCATCATCCTGGTAGCCGTGGCTATCTGCGTAGCGAGCTAGGTCCAGCCATTCGCTGGCCATACGTTCCCCATAGTGCCTAGACGCTAGCAGGCGGTCCACCACTTTCTCGTAAGCATCCGTTGACTCATCTGCCATAAAAGCGTTGACTTCTTCTACCGTAGGCGGTAGGCCAGTCAGATCAAAAGTAAGACGGCGGAGTAGAGTTGATTTTTTGGCCTGAGGAGCCGGTTCAAATCCGTTTTCTTCCAGCTTATCTAGCAAAAACCGATCAATGTCATTATTCACCCAGCCTGGGTCGGCTACTTCGGGTGGATCTTTTTTTTCGGGCTTGATAAAAGACCAGTGTGGCTTATACTCTGCGCCCTGCTCAATCCATCGGGTCAGGACCGCAATCTCATATTCGGATAACTTGAGGTTGGATTCGGGTGGGGGCATGACTACTTCAGGGTTTTGAGAGACTATGCGATGATAGATTTCGCTATCGTCAACATCACCCGGCACGATGGCATGACCGTCGCTTTCTTTTAGCGTGGCATAAGCGGCTTTCGGCTGGTCCAAGCGCAAGTCAGCCTCTCTTTTATTAGCATCTGGCCCATGGCAGGCATAGCAGCGATCCGAAAGGATAGGTTTGACATGCAGGTTAAAGTCAACCGTTTCAGGTAATCGGGCCTCTACGTCTTCAGGAAAAGACTTTTTTCCGGGTCCACAGGCCTGTACTATCATAAAGATGGTCAGATATTCCAGGGCTGTAAAAAAGTAAGTTTTTCGGATGTTAGCCAGCATAGTGTTTTGCGTTAAGCAATAATGTCGTTTACCACATGACCATGTACATCAGTCAGCCTAAACCGGCGACCCTGATGCTTAAAAATTAGCTTTTCGTGGTTAATTCCTAGTAAATATAACAAGGTAGCCTGAAAATCGTGCACATGCACCGGATTCTCGGTGATATTGTAGCCCAGTTCGTCCGTGGCACCGTGGACGAAACCGGGCTTGACACCACCACCCGCCATCCAAAGAGTGAAACACCGTGGGTGATGGTCGCGCCCGTAGTCATTTTTGGTAAGCTTACCCTGGCAGTAATTGGTACGGCCAAACTCACCGCCCCAGATGACCAAAGTATCCTCTAACATACCCCGCTGCTTGAGGTCCATCACCAGGGCTGCTGAGGCCTGATCTACGTCTTTACACTGTTGTTGAATCCCTCGCGGCAAACCACCGTGCTGATCCCAGCCCTGATGGTATAGCTGAATAAATTTAACATCTCGTTCAGCCAGGCGACGGGCTAGCAGGCAGTTTGCCGCAAAGGTGCCCGGATCACGGGAGTCCTCACCATAAAGTTGATATACCCAGTCAGGCTCATTGCCGATATCCATAGCATCGGGCACAGAAGTTTGCATACGATAAGCCATTTCGTACTGAGCTATGCGGGAATTGAGTTCCTGTTCCCCGGTAGTTTCCATCTTGAGGTGATGCATTTCGGCCAACTTATCCAGCATTTGCCGGCGGTTAGATTTACTGACACCTGCCGGATCCTGCAGGTAAAGTACTGGGTCTTTGCCGGAACGAAACTGTACACCCTGATGATGAGAGGGCAGGAAACCGTTCCCCCACAGGCGTGAATAGAGGGGTTGTCCCCCTTTATTCTTGGAAATCAGTACAGTAAATGCTGGTAGGTTTTCGTTACTACTGCCCAAGCCATAGCTCAACCATGAACCTATGGACGGACGTCCTGCCTGCTGAGAGCCGGTTTGGAAAAAGGTGATCGCCGGGTCGTGGTTAATTGCTTCGGTATGCATGGATTTGATGACGCAGAGATCATCTACGATACGGGCGGTATGCGGCATAAGTTCACTGATCCACATGCCGCTCTTGCCATGTTGGGCAAATTTGAACATAGATCCTGCCAGCGGTAGCGATGCCTGGTTGGCTGACATACCGGTTAGTTTCTGCTCCCCTCGGACTGATTCGGGAAGATCTTGTCCGTGCATCTCTTCCAGCTTGGGTTTGTAATCAAACAACTCCATCTGAGAAGGACCCCCACTCTGAAAAAGATAGATGACCCGCTTGGCTTTGGGAGCAAAATGTAGCTTATCCAGTATGCCCTGTGAACTATTGCTCGCAAACAGGCGGCCCGGATTCATCAGAGAAGCCAATGCCAGTCCTCCCATACCCAGGCTGCTGCGGGTAAGAAAGTCACGACGGCTAAAAGAATTATATTGATTACACTCCATACTTAGTATTTCAGATAGGTATCTTCAAAATTCATGATCATACTGGCCAGCATAGTGTAAGCCGCCAGTTGCTGAGGATTTTCATGATATCTTGGTTTATTTTCTCCAATTTCTAGGAGTTTCTGGGCTTCACCAGGCTTTTCAAGGTAAAAGGTAAGTTGTTCCTGGTAAGCTTCTTTGAGTACTTCCATCTCCTCAGGTCGGGGCGTACGGCTGGTGAGACTCCGAAAGGCGAAGCTTATCTTTTCTTCCGGACTCTCGGGCAATTCGGTCAGCATGCGTTCGGCCAATACCCGGGAAGCTTCCACAAACTGAGGATCGTTCATCAGCACCAGAGATTGCAGAGGGGTAGCAGTGGCCTCACGTTTAACAATGCAGACATTTCTTTCAGATGCATCAAAAGTTAACATATTAGGAGGTGGAGAAGTGCGCTTCCAGAATGTATAAAGGCTACGGCGAAAGAGGTCTTCTCCCTCGCTGGGAACATAGACCACATCCGCTTTCTTCTCTTTCCATAGCCCGTCCGGCTGGTAAGGTTTGACAGGAGGACCACCCATTTTACGACTGAGCAATCCACTGCTGGCCAGGGCATGATCCCGAATCATTTCTGCGGTAAGCCTATGCTTGGGTCCTCTTGCCAGCCACTGGTTTTCAGGGTCATGCTCCTGCAATTCAGGGGTTGGAACGGAAGGCCGCTGATAGGCATCAGAAGTGACCATCAGGCGTATCATATGCTGGATGTCCCACCCTGATTCACGGAACTCTACGGCCAGCCAATCTAGCAATTTAGGGTGTGTGGGCAATGATCCCTGATTCCCGAAGTCATCAGGTGTATTGACGATGCCTTCTCCAAAAAAGAGCTGCCATAGGCGGTTTACCATGACGCGGGAAGTGAGAGGGTTATCTTCGTGAAAAAGCCACTGGGTAAGGCCCAGACGGTTATCAGGAAATTCCTCCTCAAATGCTAAAACACGCTCCGGGGTATTAGGAAATACCTGTTCACCGTGGTTATCATAGCCACCTCGCTCCAGCAGATAAGTCGGTCTTGTATTCTGCATCTCATCCATGACCATCATCTCACGCGTGTTTTCTACCGCAGCGGCCAATTGGATACGGGCATTTGTCAGCTTTTCAAACTGTCTCTTATAAGCTCTATTATTAGTCTGTAGGTAGTAATCAAACAACTGCTCCTTTCCGAAAGTGGAGAGCTGAGCATTACTTTTCGTAAATAGTTTATCTTCGCCAGCTAGTAGAGCTACTTCGGGAGCAGTGAGCTTTCGGCTAAATACCATCAGCTCGTCCACTGCGCCATCTTTAAAACCATTGTCCCGGAAGCGAGCCCCGACCTGGAGGGGCAGGTTGTTATTCTTGTAAGCTATGTCTTTATATAAATTATCCCTAACAGTTTCAGTATCAGTTGGTTTACCATTCACAAAAATTTTAAGTCCTTCGGCGCTGCTTGAGCCGTCGTAAGTCATGGCCAGATGCGTCCATTGATGGTTTTGGAGAGGGGCCTTTGTTTTGATTTTAATAGCGTTGTAAGGCCAATTGTGGTTCAGTGCGGCTACCACTTTGCCGGAGTCAAGATACATTTCATAACCCCGGCTAGCGGCATCCAGTGCCCCACGACTCCGGTGTAAGATCACCGCTCTTAGTAAAGTTTTAGGTGTTTTGATCCAAATGCTGGCTGAAAAAGGAGTTGATCTGGTGAAAGCTCCGATTTTATCCAGGTTGATACCATTCTCTCCATTAAGTAGCAAGCCTTTGCCATTTTTACTTTCGGTAGTCTCCGGATCGTCAAATGTTTTTGCGGGAAGAGATGGATCTGCCTTGTTGGGAAGTATGCCATTACTGACCACATCCATGGGGATGTGAGCCTCTAGCCCATGGATATTTTCTATCGTGGGTGCCTGGAGATCACTTGTCAGCCAAGTGTCAAAGTCCTGCCGGGCATTCTCAACCACCTTAGCCAGCATTTTCTCTTCTTCGCCGACTTTTTCTTTGAGAAAACTGATCTGCTCCTCCGCTTCTTCGTCGGTGAGCATGAGGGTAGGTGCCGGTTCGCCCCGGGTGAAAAACGATATCTGACCCGCTTCGTCTACATGGTTGAAAAAAGCAAAAAGCTCATAGTATTCTTTCTGCGACAGCGGATCATATTTATGATCATGGCATCGGGCACATTCCAGTGTAAGCCCTAGGAAAGCTTTGCCTAGCGTGTTAGTGCGATCCGCTACGTACTCCACGCGGTACTCTTCAGGTATGATCCCTCCCTCCGGATTCTGTGGGTGATTGCGGTTAAAGGCAGTCGCCATGATTTGCTCCTGCGTAGGCTGGGGCAATAGATCTCCAGCTAGTTGCCAAGTAGTAAACTGGTCATAGGGCATATTTTTGTTGAACGCCTGTATCACCCAGTCGCGCCACGGCCATACTTCCCGTTCAAAGTCAAACTGATAACCGTGGGTATCTGCATAGCGAGCGATATCCAGCCAGTGCATTGCCATACGCTCACCGTAGGCTGGAGAAGACAGCAGGCGATTTACTGCTTTTTGATAAGCATCGGAGGATTGATCAGCCAGAAAGGCATCCAGTTCCTCTACGCTGGGGGGAAGACCGGTGATATCAAAAGACAGGCGGCGTAAAAGCAATTCCCTGCCAGCTCTTTCGGTTGGCTGTAGTTGCTTTTCTGCAAGCTTCTGATCAATAAAAAAATCTACAGGATGGACGGTTGAATCAGGGATTTCACTTTTTTCCGGATTGATAAATGACCAATGCTTTTCGTATTGGGCACCCTGCTCTATCCAGCGGCGTATAAGCTCAATTTCTTCATCACTGATGCTAAGATTAGACTCCGGTGGAGGCATTACAATGTCTGGATCATCGGAAATCATCCTGAGGTACATTTCGCTTTCTTCCGGCTCCTGGGCTACGATAGCAAAGTGCCCAGGTGTATCTTTGAGCGCAGCAAAAGCGCCTTCAGGAGTATCAAGGCGTAAATCTGCCTCTTGCTTGTTGGCGTCAGGGCCGTGGCAGGCGAAGCATCGGTCAGAGAGGATAGGTTTGATGTCGTAGTTGAAGCTGATTTTCTCGTGAGAGGCAATTTCCTGGGTCTTTTGACCACAGGCAACGGCTAAGAGTATGATCAGCAATAAAAAAATATGTTTTTGAATAGTACCTTTCATAGAAACTACGCTGAAAATTTACTCAATTTAGCCAATTAAATTAGTAAAAAAATAGCTCTCATTAAAGGATAGAGGCCCTTTTTTGCGATCAGAGTAGCAGATAGCAATCTTAGTACAGCTTATTGCAAAATTTAAGGTAAAACATGAGCGCTGGATTCAAGTCATAAATGCAACTTCTTTTTGAAACAAACAAAGTTATCACCGTTGTGCTTATCTGATCAAATAAATAGTTTTATAAGTATGGAAGAACAAGCATTGAATGTACTTGGAGAAAAACTGGAGCTATGCTGCAGTGACCCTAAAACAGGTTTTTACCGGGATGGCTTTTGTCACACCGGGCCGGATGATGCTGGAGTACATGTGGTTTGCGCACAGATGACGGATGATTTTTTAGCGTACACCAAAGCCCAGGGTAACGACCTCTCAAACCCGGTACCGGCTTTTGGATTTCCCGGACTCAAGGCTGGTGACCGCTGGTGCCTTTGTGCGTCACGCTGGAAAGAAGCTCTTGCAGCAGGAGTAGCGCCACCGGTAGTATTATCATCTACGCATGAGAAGGCTTTGCAGATCGTATCTATGGACCAGCTGATTGCCCATGAATGTCAGTCTTCAGAAAACTCCTGAGGTGATCTGAGTTTGTTTAAGCGCGGTTATACTGCACGCTGTTGCTCAACAGTAACAAGAGGTAAAATCTATCTACACGGGCAGCGTGTGGGAGTGAGCCTTGCATGTGTTCTTGTAATTTTTTCACGTGAATCATTTAAGAATTAATAGTACTAAATGCCCCAGTTATGTGACAGGAAATAAGTTTTCAAGATCTTCTTCTGTAAAAAGGCGCGACCGGATGATGAAACGTAGTCCCATAGGAATTTCTAATGAAAAACTGGAACCCCTGCCTTTGGTCACATCTACGGTAAGCTGGGTATGTTTCCAGTACTCAAACTGGTCGCGTGAAATGTAAAATTTGCAGCCGTGCACATTGCCCAGATAGATATCGCTGTCACCCACCTTGAACTCGTCGGCTGGATAGCACATGGGCGAAGAGCCGTCGCAACAGCCACCGCTTTGGTGAAACATTAACGCTCCATGTATATCGCGAAGCTCATCAATCACTTTTTGGGCCTGGTCACTTACCAAAACCCGGGCTACATATTTTTCTTGAGATGTTCCCTGTGACATAGTTAATCAATTTGTTGGTTGTAAAATATGAATTATATCAGACTGGCAGGTCAACAATAAGCTGCTGATTTATCAGTGCATACCATGGTATTCAACTTTACGATAAAAAATAGGTCAGATCCTGTACAGGATCTGACCTAAGGCATTAGCCAAACCTAACAGTTAAAAGAAACCTTTGGGATTCTTGTCGTAAGATACCAGCATGTTTTTGGTCTGGCGATAGTGGTTGAGCATCATAGCATGAGTTTCTCTGCCGATACCCGACTTTTTGTAACCTCCGAAAGGAGCGTGAGCCGGATAATCGTGGTAGCAGTTAACCCATACACGACCTGCTTTAATAGCACGGGAAACTTTGAATGCTTCGTGCATATCCCTGGACCATACGCCGGCACCCAATCCGTAGAGCGTTTCGTTGGCGATATGGACCGCTTCAACCTCATCTTTAAATGTGGTCACAGAAGTAACGGGACCAAAGATCTCTTCCTGGAAAACCCTCATTTTATTGTGGCCTTTGAAGAGAGTAGGCTCTATGTAGTAACCACTTGAGTATTCGCCACTCATTTTGTAAGCTTCACCACCGACCAGTACCTCGGCGCCCTCTTCCTTACCAATGCTAAGGTAAGAAAGTATTTTCTCAAACTGATCGTTTGAAGCCTGGGCACCCATCATGGTCTCAGTATCCAGTGGATTACCTACCTTGATCTTTTTAGTGCGGTCAATGACTTTTTCCATAAATGGCTCATAGATTGATTCTTCCACCAGTATACGGGATGGACAGGTGCAAACCTCGCCCTGGTTGAGCGCAAACATCACAGCGCCTTCTACACACTTGTCCAGGAATTCATCGTCCTGATCCATGACAGACTTGAAGAACACGTTGGGGGACTTTCCACCCAATTCAAGCGTTACAGGAATGATATTTTCCGAAGCATACTGCATGATCAGGCGTCCGGTAGTTGTTTCCCCGGTAAAAGCTACCTTGTTAATGCGGGGTGAAGAGGCCAGTGGCTTTCCGGCTTCAACGCCATAACCGTTAACCACGTTGAGAACTCCCGGAGGTACTGCATCCTGAATCAATTCCATCAGCACTATAATGCTGGCCGGGGTTTGTTCGGCAGGTTTTACGATCGTACAGTTACCTGCAGCCAGTGCCGGAGCAATCTTCCAGGCGGCCATCAACAGTGGAAAGTTCCAGGGAATAATCTGACCTACCACGCCGAGAGGTTCTTTGACGTTGTAAGAAACGGTATTGGCATCTAATTCAGCCAGGCTACCTTCTTCAGCGCGTATCACTCCAGCAAAATAGCGGTAGTGATCAATGGCCAGAGGCAGGTCAGCTACTAAGGTCTCACGGATTGCCTTGCCGTTGTCCCAGGTTTCTACTGCCGCCAGCATTTCCAGGTTTTCTTCCATGATGTCAGCGATCTTGAGCAACACGCGGCTTCTTTCTGCAGCCGAGGTGTTACCCCATGTGTCCTTGGCAGCGTGAGCAGCGTCCAGGGCAAGCTCTATGTCTTCCTTAGTGGAGCGGGCTATTTTGGTAAATGGCTTACCGTCTACTGGTGAAATGTTTTCAAAGTAGTTTCCCTTGGAAGGGGTTACAAATTTTCCTCCGATAAAGTTATCATACTTCTCTTTGAAACTAGGACGGTTGTGTATCATTTTTTTAAATTTTAGTGTAATAAAACAATTACATAATAATACAGAAGTAGTTTTTGAATAAATATTGATAAACTATCAAAAAGTAGCTATTTTGTATCAAGCCTTATTAACTGCTTAACCTATGAACGAAGAATTGCTAGAAAGAATAAAGCCCAAGCAGATCATTGAAAACCGCAAGGTATACAGTGGTGAACAGTCTGAATTGTGCCTGTATGAGACTTTCCAGGTAGCAGACCGTATAAATTTTGGTCATCTCAACAACCCCGTACTGCTTTTTATGCTGAGCGGTAAAAAGATTATCCACGAAGACAAGCAAGACAACAATACTTCATTTGACTTTTTACCCGGAGACTCTCTGGTAATGGCTCCCCTGGAAATGGTACAGATTGACTTCCCCGATGCCTGTCCGGATAAGCCCACCCGGTGCCTCACGCTGGAGATCGGTCACTCCACCATAAGAAAGGTCCTAAACCAAATGAAAGACGTATTACCCACCGATGAAAAAGCCGATCTTCTAGATAATGAAAGCCTCAAGTACGAAAATATGCAGGACAGTCGTGTCAACAACGCAATCCATCGTATTTGCAGCTACTATACCCAGCCGTTTGAAACCACTGCCCGCAAACTGCTGATTGACAACGCCCTGCAGGAACTGGTTATTCTGATGATGCAGACCAAAGCCCGCAATATTTTACAGAACCATAGCGAAGGCGATATGCCCCGGCTTGAGCATATCGTTGACTATATAATGGAACATCTGCAGGAAGATATCTCTGTAGATGATCTGGCGGAAAAAGCCTGTATGAGTAAGCCTACTTTTTATCGGTACTTTAAAAAGGTAATCGGTATGTCGCCCGCTGACTTTGTCAATACCAAAAGGATGCAAATGGCCAAACAATTGCTCATGCAGGAAAGCAGGCCAGTAGGCGATGTCGGTTATTCCGTGGGTTACAGAAATACCTCTCATTTTATACGCTGCTTCAAAAAGTGTTACGGCTTCACTCCCAAGCAGTATCAGAAACATATTTTAAGCGATTAACTATTTCTATTCCTTCTATGCTGCCTATATTCGCGTAAATCAACGACGTCAATATGGCTCAGCCTACAAGATCTCCTACTGATGTACTCATCATAGGTGCCGGACTTGCCGGATTATGTGCTGCACTGCACCTGAAAAGATATGGATACCGTGTGAAAATTCTGGAAGCGGAAGATCGGCCGGGCGGACGTATCAAAACAGACCAGCATCAGGGCTTTCTTATGGATCGTGGCTTTCAGGTACTGTTGACCGCCTATCCCGAAACACGAGAGATGCTGAATTATGACGCTCTGGATCTCAAGCCTTTTTTACCGGGAGCTCTGGTTTTAAGTCCGAAGGGCAGGTTTGAAATCATGGATCCGCTTCGCCGTCCTACGGCAGCTTTCAGGACACTCTTCTCTAAAGTAGGGACTCTGGGAGATAAGCTTAACATTCTGAAACTCAGTCAGCGTCTCAAAAGTATGAGCCTGGAAGAGATATTTATGCAGCCAGAAAAAAATACGCTGGCCGTTATCCAGGAGTATGGCTTTAGCGAGCAGATGCTGAGAAACTTCTTCCAGCCTTTCCTGGCAGGAATTTTTTTGGAGAATGGTTTGACGACATCACGTCGGGAGTTTGATTTCGTCTTCAAAATGTTTAGTGAAGGAGATACGGCTGTTCCTGCCCGTGGCATGGAGATGCTTCCCAAACAGTTGGCACAGCGGCTGGGTGAGCAGCATATTGTCTGTAACCAGAAAGTTACTGATGTAAACGGTCAAAAAGTATCAACTGCTGATGGAAATACCTATGAGGCTCCTATCGTATTGTTAGCCACGGAAGAGACAGGGTTTGCCAGTAAGTTTCTCTCTAAGACGGTTGGAGGAGGTCAGTACCATAGCACTACCAATATTTACTACAGTGCCGATACACCTCCCATCAAAAAAGGGGTTATCGGGCTCAATGCTCTAGCTGATAAACTGGTAAACAGTGTTTGCGTGATGAATCAGGTTTCCGCCGAATATGCCCCGGATGGTAAGCATCTGGTTTCGGTATCCATCAACGGTTTCCAGAAAGCTTCTGACGAAGAGCTGAATCTCAATGTGAGAGATGAACTTTCAGCCTGGTTTGGAGCGCAGACCGACACCTGGGAACATCTGCGAACTTATCGGGTCAGGTATGCACTACCCAATCAGGACAGTGTCACGCACGAGGCAAATGAAGAGGAGATCAAACTCAGGGACGGGCTTTTTGCAGCCGGTGACTATTTACTGAATGGATCTATCAATGCCGCCATGCGTTCGGGCAGAATTGCCGCTGATGTCATCAAAGAGCAGCTGATAAGTGCTTAATCTGTTGGCTATGGTAGTTCCATAATTTCTACTGCTCGAAAATCTACCGGATGGCTTTCACTCTGCAGCGAAATGAAGCCTGACGAAAGTATTTTACCGTTCTCTTTTATCCCCTCAGAAAAATCATTGACGACGCCTCCTCCCACCTGCGGCTGGGTGTAACTCAGTACAGTATCGCTGTTCACCACATGCTGTATCAGAGAGTCTGCGTAAACGATAACTTCAGCCGTAACCCACTGATCGCCCCGGTAAGTATCGGAGCTTGAGTTAATGCAGTGCTGCTGTACCAGTTTACCGTCCATTACGACGTGGGTACCGGGTGTACATAGGTTGCAGGTGGTCCGCTCTCCTTCTTCGGGACCGCCAAGAAGCTGTACTTCAATAGAAATGGGGAAGTCCTGATCCTGCCCCATGCTTTCGGGAGACTGCCCGTGCACCATGATTCCACTGTTGCGCCATGCCCAGCCTTCGCCCTGGGGAGCCTGCTCGCCAACGAAGCGATACTCTACCCTCAGCTTATAATTTGAGAAAGGTTTTTCGTAAAATAGGTGTCCGTATTGCTGGTTAAAGTTACGGTATGCATCATAACGTACTTTGAGTAACCCATCTTCCACGCGGAAGGTGTTCCCGTAGTTTTTTCCTAAAGTATATCCCCTGATTTTAGGAATCCAGCCAGTCATATCTTCTCCGTTGAAAAGAGGTATCCACACCTGGTCGTTATTCTGAGCTTGGGTATTCTGGCTATTTTCCGGTAAATCTTGATCGGAAGATGGTGCGGCGCAAGCTAGTGACAGCAAAAGAAGTAGGTAAAAAAGAAATGTCTTGGGCATAACAAAGAGAAAACTCCCGTAAGGTATCTCTCACAGGTTTTTGTAAAAAAATAAACAGGAACTCAGTCCATCGGGTGATAATCTACTACGAAGACATCTTCCAGTACATCCAGAGAGCCCAGCATGTTGCCAAAGTTTTTATGTTCAGGATGGGGTAAATAAGCATCCCGGGCCTCAGCACTCTCAAAAGTTACCAGGTACACATGGGAAAAACCCTGGTCCTTACCTTCAGGGCTATTATTGATACCGTATTCAAAAGAAATAATGCCAGGAATTTTGTCTTGTAAGGTGCTGAAACTGTCATTGACCTTTTCTATATCGGCCGGCTTGGTACCATCCTTATATTTAAAAACAACAACGTGGCGAACAGTTTCAGAGGCATCTTGCATGTGCAATAAAAATGAAGTGGCGGTAACGGCCATAAGTAATGATAAACTGATGATAATCTTTTTCATAAGTTGTGTAGTAATTGTAGGGGTAATTTATCAATTTTTTTGGAAGATTAAGATGATACCCGGTTTTTTGGCTGCTACTGAGCCTGCTGTGGTTGGAAATGGATCATCTGAATTTTCAAGCAGTTTGTGAGCGTATCATAGCGCTGTATCCTGTAATGCTAGCGTTTTTGGGTGACAGTCCCAAAAGGCGTAAGTTTCAGAAAATAACAACCAGAGATATATGGGTAAAAAAAAATGGGTCTTTTTAGATCACGACGGTGGTGTTGACGATCTGCTGGCCTTGCTCTTTGTACTTTCTATGGACGAAGTTAGTTTGTTAGGCGTGAATGTAACACCGGCTGATTGCTATCCCGGGTATGCGGCCGAAGCTTCCTGTAAGATTATGGATTTGATGGGAAATGGCGATGCGGCAGTAGCCGTCAGCAATGCCCGGGGAATTAACGCGTTTCCGGATCACTGGCGGGCACAACCGCAGATTATCAACGCTTTTCCCCCGCTTTTGAAAATACATGAACCCCAAACTCCTCTGAGTGAGAAAACCGGCTGTCAGTTTATCATCCACCAGCTTCAGCAATGCCCCGAACCGGTATTGTACCTGATGACCGGCCCCTGTACGACACTGGTACAGGCGCTGAAACGAGAGCCGGCCTTACGGGAAAAGATCAAAAACATCATCTGGATGGCCGGGGCTATCCATGTGCACGGCAATGTCCGAACCTACACCCACGATGGATCAGCGGAATGGAATGTCTACTGGGATGCGGAGTCTGCGCAATGGCTACTGCAGCAAAATCTACCTCTCGTCCTCGTTCCCCTGGATGCGACTAATGACGTGCCGGTAAACAAAGATTTTTTGAAAAAGATGGCTGTACAGTCAGCCTATGATGTGTCTAATCTCGCCTCATTATGTTGGGCGGTCACTATAAATACCATACCGGGATACGATTATTTGTACCACATGTGGGACGTACTGGCTTCGGTATACATAGGCCGTTCAGAATTATTTAGCACCGAGGCAATGGAACTTGACGTGAGCACTTCTATACCCAACGAAGGAGAGACTCGGGAAATGCCGGGGTCCGGCAACAGGGTACGAGTCGTGAAGACCAGGGACAAGGAGGCTTTTTACCAGTATTTGCTACAACTAACTCGGAAGAATTTTAAAAAAATAAGCGGGGAAGCTATCGCTGGAAATTGAGATAAGGAAATCGCCATTGCCATTGCACCCGACCTAAAGCAGGAAGACGCCAGCTTCTGCAGAAATTTTTGTCTTCGTTCATAAAGCTCATACCTGCTTGGGTAATTTCATAGTAGTCTCCCATTCGCTGTTGCGGATGACCTGATCCGCAGGAAAACGAGAGCTTTAAATAACCAGCTAAAACCAGGGAAGAAGTACACTGGTAGGCGAGTTTCGTATCTAGGTCAGTACGCTCACTGATGAGAAATGCATTGAGGCTGTAACCCTCTTCCTGGAAAAACTCTTTGAGAACCAGGTGTTTGGCAGCACATTTTTTCATACTTAAAATTTAAATAAAAAAGGGCGAAAAACCCATTTTTGTTATCTCCTGTTCGTATTATACCAGAATTTTCAGTACCTATCTTTATTAGTCATAGTTATGATAATGTCATGATTACGTATTTTTTTAGAAGATCTGCACTATTTCTGCTTTTTATAGCCTGCTTCATTAATGGCTGTCAGGATAACAGTGGACAAGGAGATGATGCTATTAACCCCGATCGCTCAGTAGTCTATAACTACTTCAAACAGATAGCACTGGGAAGTGAATTTGGCAACAGTAGTCAAGTGATTCGGAAGTGAGACGTTGATATGCGGGTGTTTCTGAAAGGGGACGATATTCCGCATATGAACATGGCGCTCCAACAGGTGGTTAGCGAGCTCAATGAGCTAATTGACCCGATTAGCATCGTGCAAGTAAATAACGAGGTAGATGCTAACTACATTATTTTTCTGGGAAGTGGAGATCAGTATGCTTCCCAGATAGAGTCTAACGCTGCCCTTTATGTAGACGAAAACCTGGGCTTTTTCTGGGTGTACTGGAATGCCAGCTTTGAAATCATGCGAGGGTCTATGTACGTCGACGTATTTGAGGTAGTAGATCAGGATGCACAACAGCACCTGCTGCGAGAAGAGCTGACTCAATCACTAGGATTGATGAATGACTCAGCAGAAAATCCTGAGAGTATTTTTTACCAAAACTGGACCACTACCACTGCGTATGCATCCATTGACCGGGAGGTGATTGAGTTGCTTTACAATACCCCGGTTGAAGCTGAATTGGATGCCACTACAGTAGACCAGGTACTCCAGAATCTGGATTGATCACATCAGGTGTACACTTTTGTATGAAGGCTATTAACTTGGTGAAACACATATTTGTGTTCTCAGATTACTTTGATGCAGTAAATGTGGACGCCTCTTATTATAAAGCAGTCACAGTATATCCTCTTCTTTGTAACTCCTGGTGCAGATGTTCAATGTATGCAGGCCCAACCTCACAACACCCCCCCACAATGGATGCGCCTTTGTTTAACCAATCCATCACATGATGGGCGTAAGCTTTCTCATCCAGATCTTCCCTGGCGCTCAGCGCGTCAACTGTTCCTCCCGGCTTGAGGGCCTCTACCGAGGTAAATCCGTTGGCGTAGCCACCAAAGGGAATTTCCAAGCATTGCACTTTTTCCATTCCCAGGGAAATAGATTCCGGAAACGAGCAATTGAATAACAATCCTTGCAGTGTGTATTGGGAGACGGCATTCAAAGCATCGGTAATACTTTCCCCGGAGCGGAGCGTGTAGGGTGTATTGTCAGCTAATGTATAACTCAATAAAACAGGCTTGTCAGCTTCAAGGGCAGCTTCTACGGCAGCTTTTGATTCCTGTATATTGGATATGGTTTCTATGATAAACAGGTCTACTCCTGGTGCCTGTACTTCCACAATCTGGCGATACTCATCTCTTAATGCCTGAAAAGTACGCTCATCGGTAGTGTAACTTCCTATCAAAGGAGGCAAACAGCCAGCAATTTGTACGTTGTCAGCGTCGGCCCCTAATGCATCGCGAGCCTCTGATGCGATGCGGATGGCAAGCTTTTGGAGTTTCTCAAACCACTCTGCCTGCCCATCCCGTTTCAGACGGGTAGGTGTACAGGTGTAGCTGTTGATGGTAGCGATACGGGCTCCTGCTTTTAAAAAATCCAGATGAACCTCCTTCACAATATCAGGCTGGTCCATCATCACTTTGGCTGACCACATGGGGTGCGCAGGTTGTTTTGCACGACGAAAAATTTCCTGTCCCATACCACCGTCCAGTAAAACTACTTTTCGCATCTTATCTTGATTCATTGATTTAGGGTATTGCTTGTTTTTGACCTGTAAGATAACTCCTTACGACAGCTACCGATCCTGATCTGCAATGATTCACCACGGTAACTATTGCTTGGCCGCAACTTAAAGATGAAACTATAAATTCATAAAGGAAGACTGCGAGAATTGTTTGACAGGAGCTGTCATTGTTGATCGTGATGCAAGCTCCGCTGCATGTCAGGATCTACCAAAATATACTCTCAGCTTGACATGCTCAACAATGATAGCTGTAAAGTGACTACGTATAAATCCGATTAAAGCAACGCTTCCAGGGACTTTGTCAGCAACATATTTTGCGAAAGGCAACACATTTATCCGAGGCAATTACTAATTTGGGGTTTCTTCTGCAACAACCTAGACTAGACCATCATGTCACTAGCTTTTGTTCAATTCTACGCGAAAACCTTTTTTGTACTTATTTGGCTAAGCTCATTGTATCTTCCCCCTTCCTGGGCACAGTCTCGTACCACGAATTTAAGCATCAGTGGCAGAATTGTGGATTCGGTTACAGAAGAAGCGTTGCCCTACGCTACGGTTAGCCTTCTGAATGTCAGCGACAGCACGCTGGTAGCAGGTAGTATCACCGACGAGAAGGGGGCCTTTTCGTTGGAGGCATCTCCTGGCACGTATCAGCTCAGGATCAATTTCATGGGGTATGCTTCGCGCACTCTCCCCGATATTATACTGCGATCAAACGATGGGAAACTACAGCTGGGTGATATAGGCATAGAAGCTCAAACTACTGACCTGGAAGAAGTGACCGTCACTGGTGAAAGGGAAATGGTGGAGTTGGAGCTGGATAAAAGAGTTTTTAACGTGAGCGATGATCCCATCAATGCGGGGAGGACGGCGGCTGATATTTTGGGAAACCTACCCTCAGTAAGTATGGACGGGGATGGCAACGTAAGCCTGAGAGGGAGTAGTAACGTACAGATTTTGGTAGACGGTAAGCCCTCCAGCCTGGTAAGCTTTGATGGTGCAGAGGGGCTCCGGCAACTGCAGGGTGGCCTGGTAGATAATATTGAGATTATTACCAACCCATCAGCCAAATACCAGGCTGATGGTATGGCGGGCATCATCAACATAGTACTCAAAAAAGAGCGTAGCAGAGGCTTGAATGGATCCTTTGACCTTACGGTTGGGCAACCCGATAATCTGGGAGCAGCTATTAACCTGAATTACCGCAAAGAAAAGTTAAATCTTTTCGTGAACTACGGGCTGATCTATCTCAACATTGAAAACCCCTTCAATACGCTTTACCAGGAAGTTTACGGTGATGACACAACATTTATCACGCGTCAACAGAGAACTTCACGACAAACGGTATGGAACAACAATGTACAGTTGGGAGCAGATTACTTTTTTGATGAAAATAATATTCTGACAACCTCTTTTACTTACCGGCACGCCCAAGGTACACGCAATACCGAGATAGAATACTTAGACTATCTAAACACCACAGAGAATCTTCAATCCATTAGCCGCCGTATCCAGGACGAGGATGAGATAGAACCTGACCTGGAGTACTCACTCAATTACCAGCGTAATTTTGAACGGGAGGATCACGAACTCACCGCCATCCTGAGTTACATTGACAACTGGGAAGATTCTGACCAGCTGTACACGCAGAAATTTTTTGATCCTGACGGGCAGCCTAGTGGAGAAGCTGATCAGTTACAAACATCGCTGAACTACGAAACCGAAAAGCAACTGCTGTTACAAGCCGATTACGTGTATCCCTTTGGTAAAGAAGGAAAGCTGGAGGCAGGTATCCGGAATACCCTCCGCGACATTACCAACGATTTTATAGTATCAGAGCTACGGGAAGGGGTGTACGAGCCGCTGGAAGGGTTGGATAATGAATTTTTCTACGATGAGAATATTTATGCTGCGTACTTCATGTTTAGCAACAAGATCAAAAAATTTGGTTATCAGCTGGGCCTGCGGGGTGAGTACACAGATTTGACAACCGAACTGATGGAAACTAACGAGGTAAACCGTAGGACTTACTTCAACCCATTTCCCTCAGTAAACCTGTCGTACGAACTAAATGAAGATAATACACTGCAATTGAGCTACAGCCTTCGAATCACCCGTCCCGGCTATAACGACCTGACGCCCTTCATCACTTTTTTTGATAACCGTAATTTCTTCAGTGGCAATCCTGATCTAGACCCTGAATATACCGATTCCTTTGAGGCTGGGCATGTGAAGTACTTCGAAAAAGCCTCGGTAAGCTCTGCATTGTATTATCGCTACACTGATGAAAAAATATTCAGAATCAGGGACGTGGATGAAAACGGTTTCTCTACTACACAACCCTATAATCTGGTCGATGAAAATGCCTACGGTGCTGAGTTTATCACTACTTATCAGCCTACCAACTGGTGGAAAGCTGACCTGAATATTAATTTTTTTCGTTCTCTGATTGATGGTACAAACCTGGACCAGACCTTTGAGAGCGATACCTACACCTGGTTTGGGCAGCTAAATTCACGCTTCACTTTGTGGAGCAATACCGACGTGCAGTTCAGGGCGAATTACCAGGCCCCCCAAATCACCCCTCAAGGACGTCAACTGGCCATTGCCTTTGTAGACCTTGCCATTACGCGGGAAATCCTGAACGGTAACGGTACGCTTACTCTCAATGTGATAGATGTATTTCGCAGTAATCGGGATCAATCTATTTTTGAGGGAGCTGGATTCTACACCCGCAGCAACTCTTTACGGCAGCCTCGCACCGTCAACCTCAATCTGAATTACCGACTGAACCGGGAAAAAAGCTGATCTGTTTGAATTTAGTGACATACCCTTGTATTTCTTTTGTAACTTTTTGTAGACTTAAGTACTTATAAGCAAATTTATAGAGAGGATTCTAACGAAAAGTGAATTACAAACCTGATCAAATAAGCATGTATTTCAAGTTTTTTTTTCTTGCGCTAATTTTTTTGTTCGTCACTACGCTGCTTATTGCCCAGTCGGTTAATAAGGTTCTCATTGTTCAGGACGAAATGCCTCAGATAGAAGTACTGGCTGATTTCCTGCGTACTACTGGCGAAATGGACGTTGATATTGTAGACCAGGACAACCTGCCGGAAAGTATGGCAAGCTACCAGGCAGTGATAGGTTTTATGCACGGCCGACTGAAAGTGCCTACCGAAGAGGCCATTATTGACTATACGGAAGATGGAGGTAAGTACATTTGCCTGCATCACTCTATCAGTAGCGGTAAAGTGCGAAATCCCCACTATTTTGACTTTTTGGGCATTCAACTGGATCACCCTGAGTTTTCGTCTAATCCAGTAAAACCAGGTGCCGGCTACGGCTGGTACCACGACGGAGAGAATGGGATTACCCTTCGCCTGGTCAACCTTAACCAAAACCACTACATCACCAATCATAATATTGATTGGGGAGCTCCCATTAGCTACGCTTCCTCCGATGGTCCCTCGGTAGAAGGAATGTATCCCAGCATCGCACTTCCCAAAACTGAGGTATATATGAACCATAAGTTTACTGATGGGCGGGAAAAAGTTGTACTGGCAGGTTTTAAGTTTTACGATCAGCGAAACGGCGAGATATTTATGCAGGACCGGGCCGTTTGGTACAAACCCTATGGCGAGGGTCAGATCATTTACTTTATGCCGGGAGAAACACCGGATGATTACCGTAATGCAAATATCGCCCAAATGATCCTCAACGCGATCGTGTGGGAGGAGTAAGGAGGAATTCGCGCTTTGTGGTGATCAAAAAAAAAACGAGGCGTCCAGCCTCGTTTTTTCAGTCAGTCTGCTTAACAGCTTTCTAGCTTAGATATATACACCATCTTTTCTGGTTCGCGTACGATCAGCTTCGCTGTATTCCAGGGCCTTCATGGCCTGGAGGTAGCCTTCTTTAGCACTCTTGATCGTTGCAATCTGGCTCAGAATAACACCGTAGATTACTTTCGATACAATATCTGCGGTAGTAAACATCACCTGACGAGCGACCATGCCCCATGCGGTATCCCAGTACCAGGGTACCAGGTAGGCCATGGGATAAAGCGTCCAGGAAACGATCAGTACCCAAAAGATAGCTTTGAAGCGTCCGTGCGTTTCCTCAGGTTGATTTTTGAGATTACGGAATACCGTGGTACCGACAATGTAGCAGATGTAAATCATAAATATCGTACTGACACCACCCCACAGCAGTAAACGTTCCAGACTTACCACCTCGTAGTACTGTCCAATGTAACCCGTCCAGATCATGAGCAGCCCACCTACAACAAATCCGACAAAGTTTTTGCGGAAACTGGCCCCGGTCAGTCCGATGACAATCAGAAGTTGCGTCAGCAACATGGGTACGTCAATAGACCAGTTTACGTAACGATAACCGTTGGAGAATGTACTGTCCCCTAGTGTCCAGATCCCGTTTTCCCAAACAAAAGCGTTGCTCCAAACAATAGATTGGTTGGCCAGAATCAGCGCGGCAGATACCATGACCACGGCGGATAGCCAGGAAGAAAGACGATACTTGGGCGATGAGTCTTTGGCGGTAGACAAAAAATAAACCAAGCCTGCGGCCTGACAACCAAAACCCAGCGTAAGAATGTGGCTTACAATGTCAAACTGCATTGACGTATAGTCAAATAGGTTTTCCATGTTTTGAAAAGAATAAAATTCTAATGTTTCCATATTAGATGAGAAGGTTAAAAAAATAAAAAAAAGATAAAAATATAAGCACTACTCTATTTCAATGCTTTTAAAAAATATTGTTATTTTAATTTAATCTTTTTGAAATTAATGGCAAAAACTAATGACAAAAATCAATGTCTGTAAAACCACAAAAAAGACCATTCTGCTGGAGTAAACCAATCAACCTCTAAAAAGATGCAACATGAGTAATGATATAGCTCAACAATGTTTTCACAGGTTTTTATACCATAACTGGGGCTCAATTCGCCAGACCGTAAGCGGCCTTCAAAAAAGGCCATTCGCGTATAAGCAGTCCATCTGGATTTTATCTCCGTGAAATAATGATTATGCCCACTCACTGCCTGAGAGCATCTGAACAAGTTCCCTGATCTCTTCTTCCTCCGGCTGATGTCCGTATTCCGATATTTCAAAAGCCTCGGCATGTTTTACCTGTCTGCCAACATAGTGCTTCGTTAATACGTCGGTGAGTTCTTTTCCCGGTTGAGAAGTAAACTGTTTCTTAAGCCACTCCAATCGTTTCCCCGCTTCTTTAGGCACTTCTTCCGGTTTACCCTCTATCCACGGAAGCCACTCGTAAAATTGTGATTCATGTGCATGTAATGCTTTCATTTTGGTTTCATACGTTTCGGTAATATCCAGCACAATATGAGGTTGAAAAGGATAGGGTCTTTGGAAGTGATCCTGAAAATACAGGAAGAGAGGGTTTTTACGAAGGGGCACCGTACCAGACACTATGTTGGGTACCATCACCATGTAAGCAGCATCCTGAACCATTTGAGAAGTGTAGCGGTGGTCAGGATGATAATCATTTGGACGATGCGTGATAACAATGTCTGCTTCCCACTCGCGTATTCTTTGAATGATAAGGTTACGATTGCTAAGGCTAGGTTCTAGCTGCCCATCGTGATTATCAAAAATCTCGTACGATACGCCCAGTATGCGGGAAGCGCCTATGGTTTCTGTACTGCGGCGGGTGACCAGGGCTTCGCCGCTGAGTTCATGATGACCTGCATCTCCGTTAGTAGTGGAGATAAATTTTACATGGTGCCCCTGTCGGGAAAAAAGAGCGGCCGTACCGCCCCCAAAAACTTCACAGTCGTCTGGGTGCGCCCCGATCATAAGTATATTCATAAGGAAGCTAGCTGTATATTTTACATCATTGAATCCACTTCATCATTCTTCAACCTCATCTTGCCAAAAACTTACCAAATCACCTACTCTGATATATCCACTTTTGACAATGGTGGCGGTGATACCTCCGTGTCCGCGTACCGCGCTATAGCCTCCTTCCCCCAGGTTTTCTTCCATACGGGAGCAGGGATGGCACAGCCCGGTCATGCGAAGTACCGCCTCACCGATGCAGAAATTTTGGTCTTTCAGCGACAAAAGGTTGATTCCTCTGACCACGATATTTCGTCTAAGCAGGCCAGGGTCAAGTTGCTTTTCTCCCACAAAGGAGGCTATCGCTGTGATATGCTCCCGGTTGATCAGGGTAACCTGACGCTTTCCGCCCATACCCCCACTGTAATGATCTCTCTGCAACCCATAGTTTATATCGGCAAAAATCTCGCTCACTTCCTGTGGAGGCTTGCGGCTTTCTGGCCGTATACTAATGTAGCTTACTTCTCCCGGTTGCGGCTGACGCCGCATCAGGTCTTTGATGGTAACCCCGTCTTTTCTCATGGGGCAGGGTTTCGGTAGCTTACATTTTCTATTTTGACAACCACTGGGTTGGGCCAGGTACGGTCGTTATAGAGGCGTTGTGCTCGCATAACATCCAAGGTAATGCCATTGTCATTTACATAGACATAGGGGCGGGGATCTACCTCGGGTTGGTATTCTAAAATCTCTCCATCGTGCCCCAGGACGCTGACCCGCGTATTTTCATTACCGCTAAGCGTCCGTAATTGAAAAGTCTTACGTTCGCCGTACGCCCAGGGCGTATTGGTAATAATGGCATAAACGGTACTTTCACCTTTTGCTTTGGTGAACCAGATATCCTTTTCGCGAATAATATTCCAGGATTCTGTATCGGTAATAGCTTCCTGGTTGACGAACTGCCAGAGGGCCACTTCACGCAGCCGGTCTTTCTGCTCCTTAGGTAAAGTACCATCAGGACGAGGACCTACATTGAGCAGCCAGTTACCCCCCTTAGCCCTGATTTCTACCAGTTTATTGATGATGTCAGTACCAGATTTATAGCTTTCATTGGTAGGTTTAAACTGCCACTGCGTGCCCATAGTAAAGCAGGCCTCCCAGGGTGCGGGGAGAGGCTCATTAGGAATCTCCTGCTCCGGCGTTTCCATAGCACCGCGGGTCACTACTATGTCAGGATCAATGTTCCAGCAAAGTTTTGCCAGTTCAGTTTTTCCGTACTGTTCTATGCCGTCCAGGAATACGATGTCTATCTTTCCGTAATTGGTCAGTAATTCTCGCATTTGCTGCTTGTCGTACGCCACCAGGTCAGGGTTGTTGGAGGGTAGGGCAGCCTCCCGCTGTCGGCTTATGGCATGACCCTGCTCTCGCAGAAGCCAAAAATCATCGGGAGAAAAATACAAACCAATAGCAATACCCTGGGCCCGGAAGGCATCTATTACCTCGCGGGTAGCATCCCGGCCAAAGGGAGTGTTCATGATATTGAAATCAGTGGTCTTGGTATCGTACATGCAGAACCCATTGTGATGCTTGGCGGTAAATACCATGTATTTCATTCCAGCCAGCTTTGCCAGGCTCGCCCAGGCTTCAGGATTAAATTTTTGTGGGTTGAAGGTTTTGGGGAGTTCTTCCACATAGCGTTGCAGGTAAGCGTCTGAAGCACCCACCATGGAATGGCTGATTACCGACCCTAACTGAGAATCATGGCTCCAGTGGATAAACATGCCAAATCCCAGGTTGGTAAACCAGGTTTCCCGCTCCGGCTTATTTAAGTTCAATATTTGCATATCCTGACCGTAGAACGTGCCGAAAAGTAGCGTGAAGCAGAGTAGAAAAGTGAGGCGTTTGGTTTGCATAAGAATCAAGTTGTTTGAAAGATGCATCTAATGAATCATCCTAAGATAACCAGGATTGGCTCACTCAAGCAAATAGAATAAGTTGATCGAGGAGCCGTTATGATTTTAACTTTATGAAAACAGGTGTAAGCATTATTATTTTCCTGTTGCTGTTATCAGCTAGCGGATTTGCTCAGAAGTACAGTACAGCCGTGGGGCTACGCATGGGGAATGGTAGGTATGGTATCACTGCCAAACAACGTATTTTTCGGTCCCTGGCCGCTGAAGGTGTTTTGGCAGTAGGAGAACGTGAGCTAGTCGGGACGTTACTTTTACAAAAACATGTACCTCTGGTAGGCAGGGGCTTCAATATGTACCTTGGGGGAGGTGCTCATTTGGGAGCGCTCCGTGAGTATGGTCTCATCATGGGCGTAGATGCTATGATCGGCCTGGAACTTAAGATTCCCATTCTTCCACTAACGGCTTCTGTAGACTTTAAGCCCGCTTACCATATCCTGCACGAAGACTGGTTTGATCTCAATACGGCAGTCTCGGTGCGCTACATAGTAGGTAAAGACAAAAAGAAACAGCGACAACGAGCGCGTAAAAAGCGACGCAAGCGGCGCGAGCGCAGAAAAGCCCGTGAAGAAAGACGAGAAGCCAGGGAAGAGCGGCGTGAAGGGAGCGAGGACAAGACTTTCTGGGAGAAGATTGGTTTTTCTGGTCATGATGAAAACCGGCAGTAGCAGCGATCTACATTTTCTTTTTTCGCTAATTTGAAAAACGATTGCTTAAAAATACAGTTTTAAACATTATGAAAACGACAACACATATTTTATTCTTCGGTCTCGTATTGACCATATTCGCCTGCACGGGAAACAGCCAACCTAGCCAGGCACAGAATTCGCAAAAGGATGATAGCTACATTGGCATCTGGGAAGATGAGATGGAACAAAGCTATGAGTATCAACTCAGTGAGGGCGAGTGGAAGCAAAAACTCAGCGATGATGCATTTTACATTCTGCGCAAAGCGGGTACCGAGCGCCCCAATTCAAGTCCCCTCAACCAGATCAAGGAGCCTGGCGTTTTTTACTCTGCTGCTACTGGTCAGCCCTTGTTCACGACTGAAACCAAATTCAAATCAGGTACCGGATGGCCAAGCTTTTATCAGCCGATCAAAGAAAAAGCTGTCATATTGAAAGAAGATAACAGCCTGGGCATGACGCGGGTAGAAGTGCTGGACAGCAGCAGCGGCTCCCACCTGGGGCATGTATTTAAAGATGGTCCCCGTCCTACGGGTCTTCGCTACTGCCTCAATGGTGACGCCCTGATTTTTGTCCCCAAGGGTGAAGAACTTCCTGCGCTGGTTAAAGATTATTTCAAAAAACATCCTGAAGAGAAACCAGAAATCTAGACAAGTAGGCTGATAAGTTTAGCAGGTTGGTCTATTAGGTAAGTAGGGCTTAATGCTGCTAAGGCCTTTTTGTTGTTAGCCCCCCAACTCACCGCGATGATATCCATATCAAGCTGCTGGGCAGCTTCAATATCCCGCAATTCATCGCCTACGTAGATGACCTCGCCGACGCTGAGTTTCTGTTCTCGCAGGATACGGCGAAGTACCCGACTTTTACCAAATATATTACTAGAGGTATATACAAAATCAAACAACTCTAACTGGTGCTGCTGTAGAAACCTGTGCACATTGTTTTTTGTGTTGGACGTTAGGATGCCGAGCCGGTAATGATTTTTCAGTTGAGCCAACGTCTCTCTCATGCCTTCGTGAAGACAACTGAGGTGAGCTTCCCGTTGAAATGTTGTTTTTACTCTATGGGCAATGATTGGTACTTTCAGTAAAGGAATCTGTAGCTCACGAAAAGTTTCCATGATAGATTTATTTCTGAAATAAGGAATCTCTTCTTTATTTACTTTACGGTAACCATACTCCTCCGCCAGGACATTACTGATTTCCAGCAGCCTGTGCAGACTGTCAGCGATGGTACCATCAAAATCAAAAAGGATAATCTTCTTCTCATGCACAAGCTTTATCGTAAGGTAGCAGGTAGAGGTGGTGATTCAGCGGCTTTCAGCACAAAGCGGTTGGAGCGAAATAGCATCACAGCACCGCCAAAACCAATGACACCCCCAGCAAAAATCAGGGGCTGTCCCCATTCACTGAGATTATCAGTACCCAGCAGTACGCCTCCCGTAATTACAATAGAATACCCTATAGCAGAGGTGAGGATGCCCCTTTTAAATGACTTGCTATAGAGACGAAGATTATTCTGTGTATTTTCTACGTCCACCTGAAGCTGTAATATCTCGCGCTTGAGTGAGTCAACCTGAGTCTGGTTCTGAGACATTACTGCCAGAGGCAAGATCATAAAAATAGTGAGTAATAACAGGTATGGTGTGCGTAGCATACTAATCATAGAGATTAACTTAAGAGATACGCCTTAATTTAAAAAATTCTACTGGTTTAACCACGCTTTAAAGTCACTCACTCTATCCCGACTGACAATCATATCCTGGTCGCTAGCCTTCGTCATGATGATTTTCAGTCTGCCGTTGACATAATTTTTAATTTGGCTGATGGCCTCTATGTTCACAATGAACTTACGGTTTATTCTGAAAAAATTGCGAGGGTCAAGCATTTGCTGATCCAGGTTTTCCAGGCTATGGTCAACGATGTAGTGCTTGTTTTCATTGATCATATGAATGTAGGTAACCTTACCTTCAGCCAAAAAGTAGGCGATGTTCTTGACTGGCTTACTGTGGTAGTTATCGCCCAGCTTGAGCAATAATCTTTGCTTGTGGTTGGGCTTAAGTTCGTGAACTATTTCATCCAGCAGACTATGTTCCAGGTGTTTCCGGCAGTGATACTTGTCGTACTGCAGAAAAGCTTTCCTAAGTTCATCATCATCAATCGGCTTGAGCAGATAGTCAATGCTGTTTACCTTAAAAGCCTGCATGGTGTACTGATCGTAGGCCGTAGTAAATATAACAGGATTTTGCACTTCTACCTGCTTAAAAATATCAAAGCTATTGCCATCGGAGAGTTGAATGTCAAAGAAAGCCAGGTCAACGCTCGCACCTTCCCTGAGATAATTAACCGTATCTTCTACAGTGTCAAAAACCTGACTGATTTCAGCATGTTGATGGCAGTTTCTAATTTGGTCAGCCAGGCGTTCACTGGCAATGGGTTCATCCTCTACGATGAGTATTTTCATATTCGGGCGCTAAAATTAGTGGTAAACGCACAGTAAAATATCGTTGACCTTCTTCAATGATGACTTCCTGGTGGGTAAGATACTGATAACGCATGTTAATGTTTTTTAACCCCATTCCCAGAGAGGAATCATCCTGAGTTTTTCTCTGAATATTATTACGTATTATTAAGAATCCATTTTCTTCAAAAATGTTAATAGAGAGCCGATCTTTTTTTGATACTTTATTGTGTTTTACTGCATTTTCTATCATGATCTGCACTGATGCAGGAGGCGTCATGTACTTTTCCCGACTGACTTCCTCGATCATATTTTTTACCTCCAAAGCGTCGCCAAAACGAATACGCAACAGAAAAATATAAGAGTCCATGAAGTCCATTTCGGTGTCCAGGCTTACTAACTTATCCTGCTGGTGGTACAACAGGTAACGGTATACCCGGGAAAGCTGCTGTATAAACTCTGAAGCAAGACCGGGATCTCTGTGTACCAGCCCGGTAAGAACATTAAATGAGTTGAACAGGAAATGGGGTTTCACCTGATTGCGCAATGCTTCAAACTGCGACTCGGCAGAGAGCGTTTTGAGTCTCTCGGTTTCCAGCATCGTATCTTTGAGTCGGCTGTTATAGTAAATGATGGCATGCACAGTATGCAAAAAAAGATTGATGCGAAAGCAAAAGGCCAGGCTAAGGCGAAACTGGGTGGCATCGTTGACCGGTTCGGCGCTGATCCACCGGGGTACCAAGTAAGCAGTAGCCGTACCGATGATACCGACAGCAAGCAAACTTAGCAGAAAGAAGGCTATAAGAATGTTGAATCTTTTGTGAAAGCGAATCTGACTCTGCTGAAGTAGCTTGAAAAGTAGCCGGTTACTTTCCCATAGGAATAAGACCATCAGTACAATGATGGCATAGAGGTAAGTTCGGTCAATGGGGAACTGGAAAAGACTATCCCCACTGGTAAAAAGTATATTGAAAAATGAATATGTTGCCAGCAGCAGTACAAACAGATATCTGTGACGGTGAGCAAACATGGTGGGTTGTATTATAAAAAAACCGACATCACAAAGATGCCGGTTTTTATCAATTTTCAGATATGAATTAAGGCAATAAAACCTGATCAATCACATGGATTACACCGTTGGTGGCCAGTATGTTAACATCAATCACTTCGGCATCGTCAGAGCCTGCTGTTCCGGAGTCTACATCAGTGATCGTTACCGGGTCTGCTACGTTGATGGTTATTTCACCACCTCCGGCAGTTTCTACTGCGCCGCTGACCAGGTCAGTAGAGAACACTGCTGCCGGTACCACATGGTAAAGCAGAATAGCTCTCAACGTAGCGGCATCAGCACCTTCAATAGCAGCGACATCGGCAAAACCGGCAGCATTGAAAGCCGCGTCAGTAGGCGCAAAGACGGTGAAAGGACTACCTGCATCTCCGCTTAATACTTCTACCAGATCGCTATCGGTATCATCAGCGTTCTGCAGGGCCGCCAGCAAGAGTGTAAACTCTGCACCTTCTTCAGCAGTAGCAGCATTCACCACTACATCTGCGATGCTTTCCATAGGCGGTACCAACACTGCATTAATCACGTGAACTACACCATTGGCTTCTTCCAAATCAGGAATGATGACCTCAGAATAGCCATTCAGGAAAATACCACCTTCGCCGTTGTTACTGATGTATATGGCTTCTCCGGTTTCATCTTCGTCGTCATCGTCGTACAGCGCGGCCGCAGAAGACGGACCAGCAGCAATAGCTGAAGAAGGTACTTCCATACCCAGTACGTGATACAATAGAACATCAGCCAGGGCATCAGAGGCCAGCAATTCGGCAGCATCAGCGAATGCACTTTCAGCAATGTAAGCGTCAAAGGCATCATTGGTAGGGGCAAAAACAGTGAGCGTTGCGTCGGCAGCGGTCAGTGCTCCGGCAAGTCCGGCGGTTTCTACCGCAGTAACCAGCGTAGTAAATCTCTCTTCTAAGTCAAAAACGGCAGGTTCCAGCACGGTTCCCAGGCTGCTCAGGATGAGCTCAGGTACCAGTACAGCATCAATTACGTGTACCACACCATTCGAGGCTGTCACATCAGGCATCGTTACTGTAGCACTACCATTAATGACTACATCATCACCGGCGGCAATACTAATTGTCTCTTCACTTAAAGTAGTTTCTTCAGCAGTAAGCTCACCAGAAGTCTTAGCGCCAGCCAAAATGTGGTAATTCAAAACACGCTGCAGTACAAAAGGAGGAATATCGCTCAGCTCGTCATATGTGTTGCCAGTGGCTGAAGTTAGTGTAGCCAAAAGGTCGCCAAAAGCGGCATCGGTAGGGGCAAAAACAGTGAGATCAGAATCTTCAGCACCAGCAGCAGCCAGCAGATCGGGAGCCTCTCCAAGAGCAGCAAGTAAAATGCTAAAGTTGTCAGGATCACCACTTACGATCTCTGCAATGGTAGGAGGTACGAGTTCAATGGTAAATCCTTCGGGCACCAGCACCTGGTCAACAGCATGAATAACACCGTTGGTGGCGCGGATATCGGGCGTGACAACTGTACCGTTACCCACAGTAACAGTACCTCCGTTGATACCTACTGTCAGGCTTTCACCACTTAAGAGAGTAGGAATCGTTTGTCCATCACTCAAGTCGGTGGATAATACTTCACCACTAGCCACGTGATATAAAAGGATATCAATCAGCGACTCCTGGCTAATGTCAGATAATCCGTCAATATCATCGTTGGAGTCAATTAATGCTTCAAAAGCGGCATCGGTAGGGGCAAAAACGGTAAAAGGACCGTCGCCACTTACGTCATCTACTAAATCTCCGGCGGTTAGTGCAGCTACCAGTGATTCAAAATCACTGTTTCCCTGAGCAATCTCAACGATGCTCTGTGTAGGTTCTGGGTCAACCATATCGTCGTCATCGTCGTCATCGTTATCACATGCTACTAAGAACAGTGAACTAAATAACAGTAATCCCATCAGACGAGCTATTTGCTTGCCCTTCAAAAAAAGCGATTTCATAATTTACTAAGGTTAGATTTTAAAATAATATATGTAATGTATACATATAACTAGGGTAGCATATGAGTTGACGGTCTCAAAGGAATGTATCGTCGGTTTAAAGGAGTGAATCGTAGCTTCGGGTTACTCAACCGGAGCATTTCGCAGTATACCCATCAATATTGATTAAATTTGTGCCCGGGAAGTCTACCCCTTGCCACAAACTTCTTCGGTGGCTTGCAAAATGATGCTGCAGGCTTCTTCTATCTCTTCTTTTTCAATGATCAGGGGAGGGGCTATGCGCATAGCATTATCGCAGTAAAGAAACCAATCGGTTACAACTCCCAGCTCAATGGCACGGTCAATGACTGGCTTGAGTACTTCAAACGACTCGTAGGCAGCTGCCATCATCAAACCCTGGTTTCTGATCTCCTTGATAGCAGGATGCTTCAGCCGTTCCTTGAAGTAGGCTGCTTTAGCTTCTGTCTCTTTATATAGCTTATTCTGGTGAATCACTTCTAATGTGGCTAGCGAAGCGGCAGCACTCACCGGATGCCCCCCAAAAGTAGTGATATGGCCTAAGATGGGGTTATTTTTAAGCGAGGCCATGATTTCAGCAGAGGAGATGAAGGCGCCAATGGGCATACCCCCTCCCATACCTTTGGCAGACACCAGAATGTCTGGTACAATGTCGTATCTTTCAAAGGCCCAAAAGGTACCGGTACGACCGAAACCCGCCTGTATTTCATCCAGAATAAGCAGTGTGCCGTTTGCATCGCAGTGATCTCTGAGTTGCCTGAAGTAGCTTTGGTTAGCCAAGCGGACACCCGCTTCTCCCTGTACCGTTTCTATAAGGACTGCAGCTACTGATTCATTTATAAGGTTTAGCTCGGTCTCATCTCCGTAGTGGATGTGACGAATACCGGGGAGCAGCGGACGATAGGCCTGTTTGAAGCCTTCGTTACCGCAGACCGACAAAGCTCCTTGTGTAGAGCCATGGTAGGCATCGTAGCAGGAAACCAGGTTGGGGCGTCCGGTATATCGTTTTGCTAATTTAATAGCTCCTTCTATGGCTTCTGACCCGGAATTCACCAAGTAGCATGAGTTGAGTGTATCGGGTAGCGTTTCGGCCAAAGCTTCGGCAAGCTTTACCTGGGGGGTCTGTACGAACTCGCCGTACACCATCAGGTGCATATACTTGTCCAGTTGCTGCTGAATAGCTTCCAGCACGTGGGGGTGACGATGACCAACGTTGCTTACGCCAATCCCAGAAATCAAGTCAAGGTATCTTTTGCCATCGGGGCTGTACATGTAAACCCCTTCAGCCCGCTCAATCTCGATCATGAGGGGAAAGTCAGTGGTTTGGGCAAGGTGGTCAAGAAAGAGCTGACGCTGAGATATAAGGGTAGTGGTTTCCTGCATAGCATTAACTTTTGGCAAATGTAGTGACTAAACGTGCAGCTAACCAAAATGATTTCCTTACATAGGTATACAAAAATACCCTTTCGCTATCAGGGAAAGGGTATTTGATAAAATGAGAAGCTATTAAAATTAAACTCTTGACGTGTTGTTTGTCAGTGCGCTAAGCTTTATGCAATCGCGGTTTATTACTTTCTGGCAAACAGCTTACGTATTCGTGCCAGCATTTTCTTTTCCTTATTCCAGAAAAAGCGAAACTGGCCAAATAGCGCACCGTATCCGAGCAGTAAGACCTGGTAGGCAGGCATGACAAACGCTATATAGGTAATGGTTTTAATCCATACGTTAGTAGTTTCGTCAAATCCGATGAGGCCGAATAGTGATTTGCGTAAAAAAACGACAGTACTTCCGGTCAGTGAAAAAACGAGTAGTACAATGATCACCTGATAAGCACTGTTCAACTCCCATTTATCCTGAAGTTTTCCTAGAAATCCTGTCTTGGTGGGCATGGCTTCGTCTTTGATATCCGTGTGATTCATAATTTAAAGTCAGGTTGAGAAGGTGCCCCTTTTTGCTGGCACGCGATTTACAGAACAACACATAAAACTAATCAGCTTAGCCAGAGTAAAAAATGATAATCCTCAGTTTTTTTAAAATTTAAGGATTACGCTCATGCTACATTAGCCAAGCGTTCATCATATCGTGCTGCTAAACAAACTGGTTTCCGGCTTTTTTCTCCACATTCTCAGGTCCAGTGCCATGCATACATTTCTGATAAAGGGCTTTCCATCCTCATACACACGAATGGAGTCCCGGTCCAGTTTGACTATTTTATCCCGGGCCATTTCCCGCAGGCGGTTCATGGCATGGCTTAATACCTCAGCTTCAGCACTTTCTTGGCTCCACTCGGTACGTGAATGGCACATAATATTGAGAATGTGCTGTCTCATTATCATGTCTTCTTTGGTGAGAAGATGTCCCCGGTATAGGGGGAGACGTCCTTCATTCACGCATTGCATATACGGTTCTACTGATTTAATATTCTGGCCGAATGCGGTCCAGGTGTCGCTAATGGAAGAAGCTCCCAAGCCTACCAGTAATTTTGTGGCGTTGGTACTGTAGCCCATGAAGTTACGGTGCAGCTTACCTTGCTGGCTAGCCAGGTATAGGCTATCCGTCTTCAGCGCAAAGTGGTCCATACCGATTTCGTAGTATCCCTGATCCTCCAATATGCTTTTACCTAGCTCATAAAGTTTACGCTTGGCCTCATGGGCAGGCAGGTGCTGTTCAAACATTTTTTGAGCAGGCTTCATCCAGGGAACGTGTGCATAGCTGTAAAACGCGATACGATCCGGCATGAGGCGGATGGTCTTACGAATGGTGTCTGCGACTGTCTCAGCGCTTTGCTTAGGCAGTCCGTAGATCAGGTCAAAGTTAACGGAAGTGTATCCAATTTCGCGCGCCTGCCGGGTGACTTCTTCTACTTTTTCAAAAGGCTGTACCCGGTTGATAATTTCCTGCACTGCCGGATCAAAATCCTGAATTCCCAGGCTGATACGACGGAACCCCAGATCGTACAGCACCTGCATATGCTCAGCAGTAGTATTGTTGGGGTGTGCCTCAAAACTCATTTTGGTCTCTGATCCCACTTTTCCGCTCTGCACAATGGTGCCAATGAGCCGCTTCAGGTTATCGGGGCTAAAAAAAGTAGGCGTGCCTCCGCCGAGGTGAATTTCTTTGATGAGAGGAGCTTCTTCCAGCAGGTCGCGGTATATCTGCCACTCTTTGAGCAGCGTGTTGATGTAGGGCTCCTCCACTGCATGATTGACCGTGATACGGGTATTGCAACCACAGTAGGTACATAAGCTTTCGCAATAGGGTAGATGGATGTAAATGCTGAGTCCTTCCTCGCGGCTGTTTTGGTAAGTGGCCTTTACTTGGCCTTCCCACTGATTTTCAGTGGGTGGTGTTTCGTTCCAGTAGGGAACTGTGGGGTAGCTGGTGTAGCGGGGACCGGGTACATTGTACTTGTTGATGAGTGACTTATTCATAGCTTCTCTCACTGGTTAGTAGCAAACTTCTACCCTAGCGGGAGTTTCGGAAGAAATCGCCGGGCTGATGTAGGGTATATCCAGGGATAAACCTCTCAGGATGAAGAAAATACCCATGAGTGTAACTAACACGGGCATGGCTGATTTAATTCTGTTCCGGATGCCTATACTGCTCCAGTTTCCAAAGAAACTGACGAATACCATGACCGGCCAAGTGCCCAGCCCAAAGAGGAGCATGTAGAGTGCACCTTCGCCAGGATTTCCCATGGCAGTGGCACCAGCAACTCCTAGGTAAACCAGTCCACAGGGTAGCAGACCGTTCAGGCTTCCGATAAAAAACATAGAGGGATAGGAGCGTATTGCAAATAGCTTTTGCATATGTACTTTGACCTTAGCGATGCCTTTGGCTATCACATGGTTTGGGCTCATCTTGTGGACAAATGCCGCCGGTAATGCTACGCCCAGAATTACCAGTAGGCCCAGTACGATAGAAATGCTTTGCTGAAAGCCAGCCAATACAAATCCCTGGCCCAAAAAGCCAAAGAAAGTACCTATCAGGGCCTAGGGAGTGATCCTGCCTGAATTATACAGCAAACTACCCATTATGCGACGAAAGGACGTTTCACTGTTTAGCGGTAATGCAAGGGCTATAGGACCACACATTCCGATACAGTGAAAGCTTCCTAGCGCCCCGATTGCAAATGCTGTGAACAAAAATTCCATAGCGGCTACTTATCGAGTGTAAATAGATTCTTCGTGATAGTAAGCCTTGTCACCATCTTTCCAGTCCAGCTTTACTTTACAGTAGCCTTTGACCATTTCGGCAGTAGATATGCTCTGGCAGTGGTTTTGATCCAAGGTGATTTTGGTGTTTACATCAAAGCGGGCGGCCGAAGGCCGGAACAAACTAATATTTCCGTCAAGTTTCCTCTCAAAAAGATCAGAAAACTGTACGATGAGTTGGTGGTTTTCCTGTGCTAAGGAAATATTTTGGTTTAACTGCTGTGTATTTTTGATCTTGTCAATCTTCTGCAGGTATTCCAGTTCCTGTTGGTAATAGTCTTCGGCAACCAGGTCAATATTTACCTGAAAACTTTGGTAAACCATGAATACCATCAGCCCGACAAATGCGATAAATACTAATGTGATTTTATGTCCCCAGTTCATAGCTTCTCTTGTTAATTGGTGGTATAATTCTAAGTGATATAGTGTTATGCTTCTTTGTGACAGGGTGTTATTGTTTCGGGTTTTATAGTGCTAAATTTCTTGGTGTCATAATTTTTAGAAGGAATGTAAACTTGAATACTATAACACTATTTAACCATCACACCATGACATTAATTATCAGGTCCGAGGAAGTACGTGTCTACTTTTTCTATCAACTTATTCCCGGAGTATACCCTACCGTGACGGAAGTAGCGATGTAAAACCAGATGGCTACGTAGAGGTGACGTTCCCTTCTTTTCAGGATGGTAGCAAACATATTCCACCCAAACACTACCCAAATAATGGTAATGGCGATATCAATGGGCCACTCCAGTTCAGCGTATTCCTTACTGGAAGAAAATCCAAAGGGCAGTGTCAGCACTGCGGAAAGGATGATAAGTTGCCATCCCCAGAAATTGATTTTGCTAAGCACATCGCTGTACATTCTTGTTTTCAGCAGGCGAGGTAGGAAGTAGTAGACACCTGCAAAGGTACCGTTTCCTACAAATGCAAAAATGACAGCATTGGCATGTAATGGACGAATTCGTCCGAAAGTTACATACTGCATACCTAGGTTAAGTTGCGGGTACACCAGCTCAAGGGCTGCGTAGAGACCGACCAGCATACCAATGAGACCCTAGATTGCCGTAGCAATGGCAAACATTCTTACGATAGCGTTATCGTAATAAAATGTTTCCAGCTTCTCAGAATGAAGTCTGGTGCCTATCTGGCCCCCATCCTTCTTGTTCGTGATGAGTGTAGACATATCCGATTACTTGTTAGATTGATTTTTTTCAGGTTGATTATCTTCAAATAAAATGCGTACAGAAGGGGTGTAATCATCGTCGTACTGTCCGCTGTGGGTGGCCCATAAAAAGGCGCCCAGGAAACCCAGGGCTATGATCAAACTAATACCGATAAGAATAAATATTGCGCTCATGATGATTTCATTTCTTACAAAGAAACGCGATGAGGCAGCTGATTTAAATGATAGGCATTAGTGCAAAAACTGATTAATGTCAGGTTTTGCGGATCAAATATTGGGTAATGTGAAAAGCCTCTTTTTTGATGGTACATATGGCTATTTTGGGCACACAGACGTCTAAAGGGTCATATTTGGCATACTGCGCCGCATCCATTTTCGTACTGTTAAAACTGATTCTTCTTTTGAGATAAGCTGTAAAATTTGCCGATTAGGACTGCCTGGCTAGCGAAAGTGGCGGCGTGCTGTCCAGTTAACAGAGAGGGTGATGAAGCCAACTACACTGACGGAGCTTACGGGCATTAGCACCGCCGCGATCAGGGGGGTAAGCATTCCACTCACGGCGAAGCTCAGGCCGATCACATTGTAAAAAAAGAAAACAGGAAGGCTCCTTCGACAATGCGCATACTTTTATGAGAAAAGCTCAGAAAACGGTTGAGCTTGTCAAACTTACGGGTATCCAGGATGGCATCGCAGGCGGGAGAAAAGTGGTAGATATTATCCGCTACGGCTACGCCCAGGCTACTTTGCTTGAGAGCGCCAGCATCATTAAGACCGTCTCCGATCATCATGCTTTTACGTCCCTGGTCTTCAATATTCCTCAGGTACTCCAATTTGTTGAGGGGTGACTGATTGAAGTGTAGCTCTTCAAAGTGAGGCTGAAGCTGTTTTCTTTCCCGGTCATTATCGCCGGAAAGCATATGGCGTGTATACTGTCCTTTCAGTGAATCCATGAGAAAGGCAAAGCCTTCCCGGTAGTGGTTTTCAAACTCAAAGTATCCTTTTACTGCCTTGTCCAGCATGATATATACCCGCGTGGTGTGTTTATCTCCTGTTACAGTACCGCAAACAAAGCTTTCTGAACCTACTAATATTTTATGTCCTTCAGCATAGGCATTGATGCCTTTGCCGGGCAATTCTTCAAAAGCATCGGTACGAATAAGCTCCAGGTCATCGCCCAGCGACTGATAGATGGTTTTGCTCAATGGATGCGTTGAGTTACGGACCACAGATTTGAGCAACCTGGCTTCATCCGTATGAGGCTTCCCCCTTGAAGTTTGAGGTGCTGGGGCCGTGACTGGGTGATCGTACCGGTTTTGTCAAACACAACATCGGTCAGGCGACTCATGGTCTCAATGGCCTCAGTATTTTTGAGGTATAGCCCGTTTTTACCGAAGATGCGCATGGTATGGCCAAACGTGAAAGGCAGCGACAGCGCAAGTGCACAGGGGCAGGCAACGATCAGCACTGACGTCAGGGCATTGATGATCTGGGTGCTGTCAGTAAAGTACCAATAGATAGCAGCGCCCAGACTGATAAGAAGAATGACGATGGTATAATATTTACTAACCACGTCAACCAGGGAGTTGAGTTGCGACTGGCGCTGCTTGTCAAATACTTCTTGGTTCCAAGGTTCGGTAAGGTAGCTATTGGCTACTGGTTTTTGTACTTCTACCGTCAGAGTACTGCCGACCTGCCGGCCTCCTGCGTAAAGCGATTCACCGCTATTCTTAGAAACTGGTACTGACTCTCCGGTGACAAAGCTGTAGTCAATATTGGCGTTGCCTTTCAGCAGTATAGCATCAGCAGGGATAAGTCCCTGGTTTCGGATGATGATCTGATCTCCCACCTGTATGTCCTTCAGCGGAAGGCTTTCTTCTTTCCCGCCGTTTACCTTGGTTACCGCTATCGGGAAATAAGAGGCGTAGTCACGGTCGTAAGAGAGGGCCTGGTAGGTTTTGCTCTGGTACCATTTTCCTATCAACAGAAAGAAGACCAACCCGGTGAGGGAGTCCATATAGCCTGACCCAGTTGCTAAAATGATCTCATACGCACTACGGCCGAAAAGGGTCAGGATCCCTAGTGCGATGGGTAATCAATATTGATAAAGCGGTGTCGTAATCCTTTCCAGGCGGATATAAAGTAGTCCGAGGCAGCATAAAAAAATACCGGCAGTGCCAGCAGCAAGTTGATATACCCGAAAAAAGTACGAAAGTTTTCAGCCAGTGAAAAGTCAGTATCCAGGTATTCAGGGATACTTAGCAGCATGGTATTACCAAAACAAAAACCAGCCAGTCCTATTTTGATGGCCAGGCTGCGGTCTTTTTTCTTGGTGTTCTGCTTGTTCTGCGCCAAAGAAATTTCCGGCTCGTAGCCAACGGCAGCTAAGAGCTCTACGATTTGTCGCAAGGTAATCTGGTCCTCTTCAAAGGTATGCTTACTTGCTTTTTGAGGAAATTGACGCTGGAATGCAGTATGCCTTCCCGAAGTTTGTAGAGGTTTTCCTGCAGCCAGATGCATGAACTGCAGTGGATGGCAGGAATGTAAAAAGTTACTTTTCTAAGCGTGCCGTCCTGAAAGTCATACAGCTTACTTAATATATCTTCATTATTCAGGTAAGCATACTTTACCTGACGGCTGGGATTTTTTAACTGGATACCCGGATTCTTTTCCAGATCGTAGTATTGGCAGAGGTCACTGCCATTGAGTATTTCGTACACTGTTTTACAGCCCTGGCAGCAAAACGCTTTTTCATCAAGATAAAGCGTTTCGTCTATGCAGTTTTCTCCGCAGTGGTAGCACTTTTCTTCAACTGAGACTTCAACCATAACTTTCTTCTTTAATCATAGCGAAGAAAACAGTCAAAACGTGGTTTCACCACGACCGCTCTCACAATTTAATATGACTTATGTCAGTTTTTGGAGGTTACTTTCCGGAAGAAACCAGAAACTGAAAGCATTGATAGTGATTGGTTTGGCTTAAAAGGAAAAGTTCGTCAGAAAGGTAGGCGGGCAACTCTTGCTCCGTCGTATTGATGACTAGCAGCGGGTTCTTTTCAGGGTCTACAGCAAATTGAAGGGTATGGGCAGATTCTTCACACACCTTATGAATACCCAAATCCTTAAAGTGTAGCCTTAAGTATTCAATGAGCATCTTTTCTTCGTTAGAAGATAGATTCCCATTGTTAAAGCAAGTGATGATAATAGTAACCGGCATTTCCCGGCAGAGTGAATTCATCGTCATCCTTAGGGTCTTGATGGCATTGAGTGCTTGGGTGGAGCCATCGTAGATCAGCAGTACCTGTTCTATGTCACTGATTTCATCCGGAATCACCAACACCGGACAGTCTGATTTTTTCAGTAGGTCGCGCATTTCTTTCTTATTGCCGTAGTGGAGGCAAGTAGATTCATAGTTGGCTTTGCGGATGATCAGTAAATCAGCAAACTGGCATTCGGTGAGGAGTTCTTTCACGCTGGTACTATGGATAACCTGCCGCTTACTGCTACTGCTTCCTGCCAGGGTATGTACATCTGCTTGACCATTAAGGACATTGCTGTAGTAGCTCAGGGGATGGTTATGTTTACCGTTGACTTGGTTGGTAGGCGCAGGTTGGGTCTCCAGCACTTCTTCCGGGCTAATGGCTTCCAGGTGGAACCTGACTATCAGGTTATGAGGATGCTCAAGGTTTCGCTCAATGAAGCCTGTTTCCAGATGGCCATCATCGCTTCCATTGAGACACAACAAAATCTTCTTCCTATTCATGTTCCTCAGAATTTTAGAGTCGTAGCTAGCTTTACTAATGTCTAAATGTAGACGAATCCTTATACCTAGAAAATGATGGCAGTCAAGCAAAAAAGTGACATATGTCAGGTAATCTTCACAGATTTGAAAATAATTGGTGAAAAAGAAAAAGCCCGTAGCGGGCTTATATCAGCAATGAAATACAATAAATTCCGGTGATCATCAGAAAAGATTAGCAGTGCGCACGAGCCCATCAGGATTCTCAATTTTGATTTTTCTTCCTTGGGTAGAGATAAGATTGTCTTGCTTAAATTCCTGAAGCAGACGGATCAGAGTTTCGGTGGCGGTGCCTACGATATTTGCCAGATCTTCGCGGGTAAGATTGATCTCAATGGTGCCATTCTCAGCGTAATCCATACCATACGTATCTTTAAGCTTCAGCAGGGTGATCGCGAGACGCTCGCGGACAGTGCGCTGTGCCTGGTTGGTTAGACTTTCAGTCATCACACCTAACTCATGGCAAATTTGTTTCATCAGATTTTGATTCAGATCAGAAGATTCAGCCAGTGTCTGAAGGAAGTTTGGACGAGACAAAAAGCAGATAGTGCAGTCTTCCAGCGTTTCTGCAGATACGGAATAAGTTTCTTCTGCAAGCATCGCTTTATAACCCAGAAGGATTCCCTCTCCGACAATGTTGATGATTTGTTCTTTCCCGTCAAAGCCAATTTTATACACTTTGATTTTACCCTTGTTTACGCAGAAGACACCCAGGGGGCGGGTTCCTTCATGAAACAATATTTGTCCTTTCTTGTACATCGTACAAGACTTACTTTGAGAAACACGCTCAAGTTGCTTTCCACAGAGAACACCGAAGGGGGAGCCACTTCGGGAACTACATTCTTCGCAGGTAATGTATGCCTTACCTTTTCTCATATTTGGAACGACTAAGTAGTAGTGGGTACTAGCTCATGGATATATGCAAAATAATAAACGGGTGGAGTATTACAAGATAAGTATCTATTTATTTAAATTTCGCTGCCAGCACGTGATGATTACCGATCAAGTCCGAAAAATATTGTATCCATTTTTTCATTTTACTCAAATTTTTTTGCCGTGAAGTTATTAATATTTTTATTTCATTTGGTAATTTTACTACTCTTCTCTATTAGAACGCTTCTCGCTCAGTTCCGCTTAGATGCAGAGCGTGAAGTTTTCTTTTACGGATGTCATTGTATCCAGGTACCCGGCGATCAGGAAATAAGCTTCACACTGATGACTGTTATGCACTGAATAAACATTTTTTCTATTGTCTAGAAGCTTTACACACGCTTAATGACAAGCACACTTTTGTTGTCCTTTTTGCTCTTCAATTGTATATCCGTTATGTCGCCATCTCTGATGCTGACGTAGATTTTGTTGGTAGTCTTTTTATCCGGTGATGCCCCGGATGTACGCTACCAATTCAATTCTACTCGACTGATGTGTCGTTACCTTCTTCCAAGCACTGGGGATTATCGTTTCGGTGTAAGAACGACGGCCAAAATCAGAGATACCAAGATACAGCTCACTTCCCAGGATAGGGACGCTGAAAAAGTAAACATCGGTTTTATCCTTCGGATAAACTTCAGAATCGAGTGGTTGATGAAAGAAAAACATAGCTTTCTCCTGCAGAGCGTTGCACTGGTGAGTGGGTAAGGTAGAGCAGAAGATTTGCTATTGGCTTTTATGTTCTATGCTAGCCGAGTAGTAACACCTCAGGCCGGGTACAGAATATGAAAGCGAGGAATCTATAACGATGAGGTTTACCACTACAGTCGGATCCATTATGCCCAGATAGGGAGCATTATGGGCTTTCAGGTGCAAGTATCCACATCAAGCCGTAGTCCGTTTAGTGCGGTGCACTTGCAGGTGGTGTCGGAAGTTAATAGCATGCACAGTTACCAGTGCTACTGAAGATAAGGCAGAGGAAATTATGGCAACCGAGTAGGTATCATGCAACAACACAGATATCGCAAACCAAACTGCTGAAAGCCACATCCAGAATTTGATATCATTTCTGGTAGCATTGCGGGAGGCTGATACAACAGCTATGATTGCCAGTGAAATGAAAAAATAATCCATCCAGGCGGTGTGGTCAGCCCAGTGATCGCTCATAATACCCCCCAGAATGAGTACAGGAAACAATAGGCAATGGATGAGGCAAAGCACAGCGCTTAGAATACCTAATGTGTCAGCTTTATTATTAGAAAACATTCAATCCTATTTTTTTGCGAATTTATATCATTAACTCGCAATGTGCAACAAAGTTGCATTAATACACCAAAAAAATAAAAAAGCTTCACCTCCAAAGAAGTGAAGCTTTAAGAAAAGCGTTGCACATTATCTATTCATAGGGCGGTGCGTACAACCCGTGTAGATCTGGCGAGGACGACCGATAGGCTCCTTATTTTCGCGCATTTCTTTCCACTGCGCAATCCAGCCGGGTAGACGTCCCAGAGCAAACATAACAGTAAACATGTCGGTCGGGATACCCATGGCCCGGTATATGATGCCTGAGTAGAAGTCTACATTCGGATAAAGTTTTCTTTCCTGGAAGTATTCATCAGCCAAAGCAGTTTTCTCAAGTTCCTGGGCAATTTCCAGCACGGGGTCCTGAATGCCCAATCCAGAAAGTACTTCATCCGCATTCTTTTTGATGATTTTGGCCCGGGGGTCATAATTTTTATACACCCGGTGTCCAAAGCCCATCAGTCGGAAGGTATCATCCTTGTCTTTGGCTTTATCAATGAATTTTTTTACGTCGCCACCATCTTTTTTAATTTGTTCTAGCATTTCAATGACGGCCTGGTTAGCTCCCCCGTGGAGCGGTCCCCACAATGCATTGATACCGGCTGAGATGGAGGCATACAGGCTGGCCTGAGAAGAACCCACTACCCTTACAGTTGAGGTAGAACAATTTTGCTCATGGTCAGCGTGGAGGATCAGTAGCTTGTCCAGTGCATCTACGCGAGAGGGGTCAACATCATAATCCTCAGCAGGCAAGGCAAACATCATTTTGAGAAAGTTTCCGCAGTACTCCAGCGAGTTGTCAGGATAGTTAACCGGGTGGCCTATTTTGTGCTTGTAGGCCCAGGCCGCAAAAGTAGGCATCTTAGCAATGATGCGGATGATACTCAGGTTAACCTCTTCTATGGAGCGATTGGGATCCAGAGATTCCGGATAAAAGGCAGTCAGCGAACAAACCAATGAAGAAAGCACACCCATAGGATGAGCACTAGAAGGGAACCCATCAAGGATTTTTTTAATGTCCTCATGAACCAGAGTGTGGTGGGTGATTTCTTGCTTAAATGTTGCAAACTCACTCTCAGTGGGGAGCTCTCCGTAAATCAGCAGGTAAGCTGTTTCCAGAAAAGAAGACTTTGCGGTGAGATCTTCAATAGAGTATCCTCGGTAGCGGAGCACCCCGTTTTCACCATCTAAAAAAGTGATTGCGCTGGTTGTAGAGCCGGTGTTTTTAAAGCCGCGATCTAATGTAATATAGCCACTCTGTGCTCTCAGCTTGCTAATGTCAATGCCTTTTTCATGTTCGCTACCCTTCGTAACCGGGAGCTCGTAAGTTTTACCTTCTATTTTGAGTTCTGCACTGTTGTTGGACATGTGAAAATCTGTTATGTGGATAATGGTATTTAGAGCGAAATTAAGGTATTCGGTTGAGATTTAATATTCTCGTGGCTAATTGTTATCGGGGATAAGTGGTAAACCATTGCTAACACTACCGATGACAATTCCCTTAGAATTTTGTAACTCTGAAAGTTGGGTAGTAGTAGCTTCTATACCTCCTATTTTCAGCAGTTTATCGGTAAGGCTGCTGTTGATGCTAGTGTTGGCTTGGGCTTCACCTTCTGCTGCAATTCTTTTTCGTCCAGCTTCTCTCCCTTTGTGCTCCCACCTGAACTGATATGCCCGGGCTTCCTATTCCTAGGATGGAAGTTGAAGTTAATCATAGGGTGGTTCCTGACCGTACCGATCGGTGATAGAAAAGTAAAGTTCTCCAACGAGAAATCTAACGTATACTTTTTAAGTTCGTTCTAGGTAAAACAAGTCTTGATGAATGCATAATGATAAGAAAAGCCTGATACATTGCTCATAATAATTTTTCTAACTGATTTATAATTTTTGCTACGAATTCGTAATGTTTGCTGTTATTAGTTCTAGTTTTGTGACAAATCCTAATCATTCGCCGCAGTATGTACTATAATTCCATCATAGAGACCATTGGGAATACCCCGCTCATCAAAATCAACCGGGTAACAGAAGGTATAGAAGGGACTATTCTGGTAAAGCCTGAATATTTTAATCCCGGTAACTCAGTCAAGGATCGCATCGCTATCAAGATGGTAGAGGATGCTGAAAAAGCGGGTTTGATCAAACCCGGAGGGACTATCATTGAGGGCACTTCCGGCAACACAGGTATGGGACTTGCACTAGCGGCAATTGCCAAAGGTTACAAATGTATCTTTACTCTAGCAGATAAGCAGTCGCAGGAAAAAATAGATATCCTGCGGGCAGTAGGAGCGGAGGTGATCGTATGTCCTACCAATGTATTACCCGATGATCCCCGCTCATATTATTCTGTGGCACAGAAACTAAACGAAACCACTCCGAATTCTTTTTATCCTAACCAGTACGATAATTTTTCTAACGCGGCAGCCCATTACGAAGGTACGGGACCTGAGATCTGGGAACAAACTGAGGGTAAGATCACCCACTTTGCAGCCGGCGTAGGAACGGGAGGGACGATCAGCGGTGTTTCTCGCTACCTGAAAGAAAAAAACAAGAATATTTTTTCGCTGGGGATAGACACTTACGGCTCAGTTTTCAAAAAGTACAAAGAAACCGGGGAGTTTGACGAAAAAGAGGTTTTCCCTTACCTCACCGAAGGTATTGGCGAGGATATCCTTCCCAGTAATGTAGACTTCAATGTGATTGACGAATTTGTAAAAGTCACTGATAAAGATGCGGCGATCATGGCTCGGCGACTGGCTCGCGAAGAGGGTTTGTTCATCGGTTGGTCCTGCGGCGCTGCCGTCTTTGGTGCCCTTAAGTATGCCCGCAAAAACATCAAAAAAGACGATTTGATGGTCATTATCCTGCCTGATCACGGTACCCGGTATCTGGGTAAAATTTACAACGACAGTTGGATGAAAGATCATGGTTATCTGGAGAAGCGGGAGTTTGCAACAGCTAGTGATATTTTGAAAAACCGAAACCGGGAAGAAAAACTGGTAACCGTAGACAGCTCAACTACTGTGGGAGAGGCTATTAAGATGCTGAGCGAAAAGGGTATTTCCCAGATCCCGGTCAACAATGGCGATCAGTTTGTAGGAAGCCTGACGGATTCTAAACTGCTCCATCATCTGATTGATAATCCTGAAATCAGGAATAAACCAGTGGCCGATGTTATGGACAAGCCTTTCCAGTTTGTGTCCATTCATGATACGCTGGATGTAATGTCGTCTCTACTGGATAAAGAGAATAAAGCATTGCTGGTAAGGGACCGACTGAATCAGGTGCACATCATTACGCGTGCTGACTTGCTGGTGGCCATGAGTAGCTAAACTGGCAAGAGCCTGTGGTGTAACGATGCGGTGAGAACTGTCTGTCGTATATTACCTTATTGCTTTTTATATCTATTTCCGACATTTTTGAATAAAATTTTTATTTATCTCAACCATTTTAACTGCTACAATGAAAAGTATAAGACTCAACCTAACTGCTTTGCTTGCATTATTTATTGTCATGGGAATGTTTGCCTGTTCTTCCAACAACACTGAAGAGGGTACCACTACTGAGGAGTCTACTTCCTCCGAGTCGGTTGCTGCCACTGATGAGGAAGAAGGCTGGGTGTATATGTTCCAGGAAGATACCAAAGAGGGTTGGACCCAACTTAACGGCAAAGCTACTTATGAAATCAAAGATGGTGTAGTCATCGGAACTACTAAACTGGGAGAGCCGAATAGCTTTCTGACGACGGACAAAATGTACGATGATTTTATTCTGGAATACGAAGTGAAAGTAGACCCGCGTATGAACTCCGGTGTACAGATACGTAGTAATTCATATGCCTACGACACGACCTATACCCATGTCAACGACGAGGGAGAAACCGTAGAAAAAACCGTGAAGTCTCCCCGGGTTCATGGCTATCAGGTAGAGCTTGACCCTTCAGAACGTGCATGGAGTGGAGGTATCTACGACGAGGCGCGTCGTGGCTGGCTGGCTAATCTTGAAGATAATGAAGCCGGTAGACAGGCCTTCGAAAATGGTGAGTGGAATAAGTACCGTGTAGAAGCGAACGGCGACACTATCCGTACTTTTATCAACGGCGTGCAAACTGCTGAATTGGTGGACAACATGACTGACAGCGGCTTTATTGGCTTACAGGTTCACTCTACCCGAATCGAGGAGCCTATGCAAGTAATGTGGCGCAATATTCGGCTGAAGGAGCTTTAGAACTATAGTGTTAGGGTGTTATAGTAGAAAACAATTATAGTATCCTAATACTCTTACAACATCCTATCAATAGGGATCCACATCGATCACGGTACTGGTTTTCTTCAACTGCTTATCCTTTTCAATACTGGTGCAGCTTTCTTTGATTATCTTTTTGGCTTCCTTCATCACCTGCTGGCGCTTTTCTAGTTTAACCATCACCTGCATAAGATACTGATTTCTGAGCCGGGAGATGAGGGGCTCTTCCGGGCCTAAAACCCGCTTAGTACCCAGCTTTGGTTTCAGTGTATTGGCGAGTTGGTTGGCAGCATTGCTACAGGTATTCTTATCAGGATTTTTAATAGTAATGCGAATCAGTCTGACGAAAGGGGGGTAGTGGTATTCTTCTCTCTCAGCAATCTCCTCATTGAAAAGCCCCTGGTAATCATTAGACACTATCTTGTGTAAGATGGGTTGTTCCAGGTTGGTGGTCTGAATGATCACCTTACCTACCTTATCACGCCTGCCGGAGCGCCCGCTTACCTGGGTAATCAGCTGGAATGTGCGTTCATGGGAGCGAAAATCGGGAAAATGTATCATACGGTCAGCATCCAGAATACCTACCAGGCTAACGCCATCAAAGTCAAGTCCCTTACTGACCATCTGAGTACCCACGAGGATGTCCAGTTCGCGGTTGGCAAAGGCGTCAATAATTTGCTGGTAGCTATTTTTTTTGCGGGTAGTATCCAGATCCATACGCTGTACCCGGGAACTGGGCAGGAGCATCTGTATCTCTTCCTCTAGCTTTTCTGTACCGTAGCCAGCAGTTTTTAGCTTGGTGGAACCACAAGCCTCACATTCCAGATGTATCTTCTCGTGGTGGCCGCAGTAGTGGCAGCGCAGTTCGTAGGCAAACTGATGGTAGGTAAGGCTCACATCGCACTGCTCACACTTGGGAATATGTCCGCAGTCCTCACACTGAATATAGGGAGAGTACCCCCGACGGTTCTGGAAAATGATCACCTGCTCTTCTAGCTCAAGGGCCTTTTGCATATGTTCCAGCAGTACCGAGGAAAAATCTTCCCGCATGGTACGTCGCTTTTTCTCCCGTCGGATATCTACCAACTCAATTTCAGGTAGCTGGGCATTGCCGTAGCGCCGACTTAGCGTTACCAGGCTATATTTATCCTGTAAAGCGTTGTAATATGATTCTACAGAAGGTGTGGCTGATCCCAGGATAGTCTTAGCATGATGCAACTGAGCGAGTACCAGGGCGGTGTCCCGGGCATGGTAGCGCGGGGCTGGATCAAACTGCTTGTAGGAGGTTTCGTGCTCTTCGTCCACAATCACCAAACCTAGGTTGTCAAAAGGTAAGAGTACCGCAGACCGTACCCCTACTACCAAAGGATAACGGCCGTCCAGAACGCCCTGCCACACTTCTACTCTTTCGTTATCCGAAAATTTGGAGTGGTAAATTCCCATTTGGTCACCAAATATCTTTTTTAGGCGGTACACGATCTGCGTGGTCAGAGCGATTTCCGGCAGCAGGTACAGTACCTGGCTGCCGTTTTCCAGTACACTCTGAATGAGATCAATGAAGATTTCTGTCTTACCGCTACCCGTCACTCCGTAAAGAAGAACTGTGTCTTTTTGCTCAAAACTTTGCAGAATCTCTTCCCTGGCCTGTTGCTGAGCATCGGTGAGCTGTATTTTGACTTCGGAGGTAGCCTGGCTACTGGGAAAGCGAGAGACAATGGTTTCAAATTCTTCCAGGATACCGTTGCGAACCAGCGTATTTATGGAAGAAGTAGAGACACCTTCACTGTTGAGTGATGATTTGAGTAAGCCCTTTTCGTTAGCCTCAGGATTCCGGTACGTTGGTAGTTTTTGCAGGTAGCGTAGCAAAACATCCACCTGTTTGGGCCGCTTTTCCAGCTCCTGAAAAAGCTGTTCCAGACAATCTGTATCTCGGGCATACTTATGCTGCAGTCTGACTCTTTTGACGACTTTGGGCCTATACTTTTCTTTAACCTCTTCAAAGATCAGAATGGCTTCCTTCCGAATGAGCGACTTGATCACATGGTAAAAATTCTTTTCCTCAAGCAGCCCGCTGATTTCGTGGTAGGAGAGGGTATCTTTTTCTTTGAGGGCTTCCAAAATGATGTATTCCTTATCTGAAAAAGTGCCATCAAAGTCTTCTACGTCAAACTCAGGGTTGAGCTGAACCTTAGATTCACTGCTGAGCTTGAGACCCGAAGGAAGGGCTATATTCAGCACCTCGCCAATGGTGCAGGCGTAGTAATCAGCGATCCAGCGAAAATGTTTGATCTGTAATGGCTGTATCACCGCCTGATCGTCTAGTACTTCCAGGATGTAACGCGCCTGGTACTTTTTTGGAGGATCATTGTGTAATTTACCAATGATGCCGGTCAGTACCTTTTTGCTGCCAAACTGTACGATGACGCGGCTGCCTATCTGCACATTTTCCTCCTTATTCATCGGGATGCGATAGGTGAAGAGTTTAGGGATAGGCACTGGCAGTATCACATCGGCAAACCAGGTGATTCGCTCTTCCGGCGCATCTTTATTGAGTTTCAGTTGATCCAAGCTACTTATTGCAGGTAAACATGAAAAATTGAACAGGTCACTTCAAGAATGCGTAGGCATTAAACTACATCCGTAACGATCCTGTCATAAAAATAAAGATCTACAATCTATATTAACCAACGCCTATTGCCTAGGGATTTTTTTCAGCTAGCCACGCTCATCGTCTTGTATTTATTCTTTATTTCAGTAAACTTCTGCTTCCATCCTAAACTTAAGACGAAGTGAGCTGCTTAAGTGCGTCTTCCACTTTGTGTACTGGCATCTGGCAGGTTTTGTCAAAACAAACGTGAATTGTGGTTTTATCATCAACAGGCTTTCTTTCACGAAGTAGCGGAAGTTCGCTGTTTTTGTCAGTTCCCAAAATCAGCCGGTTAGGATAAAACATTGACAGAAAAGGTTTGCTCATCTGAAGGGCTTGGTCACCAATGATGGCTATTTCTGCAGTAGGCTGATGCATTTCGGTGAAAAGTATCGCCCAGTTGCTCAGGTAGCCTGGCTCCGAAGTGAGTAGCTTCATCACACCTGACATCATTTTGCGGGCTTTTTCACCGTAGGTTGCCTCATCCAAGAGTAACGACATACGATAGAGGTTACGGGCCATGGCCGAATTGGAGGAAGGAATGACATTGTCAAAAATCTCTTTTTTGCGCGCAATCAGTTGGCTATCTGCGCCGGTGTAGAAAAAGAAACCCTCCTTTTCATCATAGAAACTGTCTAGCACTTGATCAGTGAGCAGACGGGCGTGGTGTAGCCAGCTCTCATCAAAAGTTACCTGATAAAGCCCCAGAAAAGCGTCAATGACAAAAGCGTAATCTTCCAGATAGGCATCCAGATTGGCTTTTCCATTCTTGTAGGTACGGTAGAGCTGAGCCCGATCCACCTGCTTGCGCATGAGCTTATCGGTAATAAAATGAGCATTTCTCAGGGCTAGTTCCAGGATGGCCGTTTCCTGCAGGACCGCGTAACTGTCCACCAGACCTTTCAGCATAATGCCGTTCCAACTGGCCAGTATTTTGTCGTCCAGTCCCGGACGTATGCGTGCTGCTCTTTTTTTCAGAAGTTTTTGCTTGCTATTCTCCAGGGTTTCAATAAATGCTGATTGATCCAAACCATATTTATGGCAAAAAGCCTCCTCATCCTGATTGGCGTACAGGATGTTATAACTTTTTTCCCAATTACCCTGGCTTTCTATCTGAAAGTAGTCAGCCATCAGATCGGCAGTATCGCCGAGGGTTTCCCGGAATTCGTCTTCTTCCCACACATAAAATTTACCTTCTTCCCCTTCACTATCGGCATCCAGCGCGCTGTAAAAACTACCCTGGGCATGTGTCATTTCCCTTTTGATAAAAGCGATACTTTCCTGCAACACACGCTTGTACAATGGTTTTTGTGTCAACGCATAAGCTTCGGCGAACAAGCTCAGTAACTGACCATTGTCGTACAACATCTTTTCAAAGTGTGGGGCAAACCAGCGTTCGTCTACCGAATAGCGGGCAAAGCCACCCCCGACCTGATCGTAGATGCCACCCAGGGCCATTTTATCCAGGGTAAGTGTCAGGTGGTCCAATGCTTCTTCATTACGGGTGTGAAAATAGTGGCGGAGTAAGAATTGCCAGTTGGCAGGCATCGGAAATTTGGGTGCGCGATTCATACCTCCCCATTCCGGATCAAACTTAGAAGAGAAACTTTGAAAAATAGTATTTAGTAAAGCTTTGAACTCCTCCTGCTCTTCCTTTTGCATATCGTTGATGATGCCAAACCGTTGTACGTCACTGTAAGCCAGGTTTTTGGCGAACTGATCGGCAGACTCCTGCAACTTATCATGTTGATCCAGGAAAGCTTTATGTACATTCTGAAGCATCCTCACCCACTGTGCCGGGGGGAAGTATGTACCGCCGTAAAAAGGTTTTTGGTCTGGCATCAGGAAAACGTTCAGCGGCCAGCCTCCCTGCATGCCCATACTTTGCACCGCGTCCATGTAAATTTGGTCTACATCGGGACGTTCCTCACGATCTACTTTGATACAGATAAAGTGCTCATTCATCAAATTCCCTATCTCCTCGTTTTCAAAGGCTTCTCTTTCCATCACATGGCACCAGTGACAGGATGAATAGCCAATGCTGACAATAATGGGCTTGTTTTCTGTTCGGGCTTTTGTCAGTGCCTCTTTACCCCAGGGATACCAATCAACCGGATTGTGGGCGTGCTGTAGCAGGTAGGGGCTGCTTTCTTCGGCAAGCCTGTTAGTATATTTATGTTCTTTCTGACTCATGACAATTGCTTTTTCATTTGTTCAACTTCATCTTTGACATCTACTATATTAACTAATTGGTGAAGCTGGTCAATAGTTTTCTTTACAAATCGCTGGTGGGCTGCTGACTTGCTGTTAAACGGCCGGTGTTGCAGCGCCTTACGGATTTTTCCCCATCTTACTATGAAGTCAACAGCCTGATCGTCCAGGTAAGATTCAATCCACTTATTCCAAATATACTCCTGGGCCACCTGGTTGGGGTGAATCATATCCGCTTCGTAAAAGCGGTAATCCCGTAGATCATCCATCATGATTTCGTAGCTGGGAAAATAAGTCACTTTTTCTGGGTATAACTCAGTAATTCTCTCAATGGCAACGCGTAAAGCAGCTTTACTCACCGAGTTTTTAGTCAGCCGATCCCGAATATGGCGTACCGGACTCAGCGTAAGCACGATGCGGATGTCCTGATTGAAGGCTTTTAGCGCCAGGAAAATTTGCTCAAAACGAGTGACGATTTCAGGAGACTCCAGCATTCCTTTACCAAAGTAAGAGGCTGGCATTTTATGGCAGTTGGCAACGATTTGCCCGTTATCTTTGCACTCGTAGTAGAAGGCCGTTCCCAAAGAAATTACTAACCAACGGCAATGCTGAAGATGAGCACGGGTACTGCTCATTCTTCTACCGATCTGACTTTCCAGTTCTTCGCGGCTCGCTGCCATGATATCCGAGTGAAACTGAAAGTTAAAGTACAGATCATCCCGCTGAAGGTAGGACTTTGCCGGGGGCAGGTAATTGTTGATGCTGTCATGCAGCAGCCGAAAAATAGATACCGGATTATAGAGTGTTCCGAACGGATTTACGATAGCACGAAATTTATTGTCTTGAAGGCGCTTTCCTATTACATCGGCGAAGCAGGAGCCGATGCAGAGGATAGGGTGGCTGAGGCTGATCTTATGCGGCGCAGGTTCCAGTATGATTTCGGTTCTAAACATAGCGTTACAGGCTTAAGGCAAGTCTAGTTGATAACTGAAATTAATCAAAAAACGATCAGCTACTTTGCAGTAGTTCATTTGTAGGAAACGTATGTCTCGGAGCAAAAAAGGGGGTATTAGTCATTTGGCCCTTGATTTATCTGGCAAAATATGATAAGTAATTGCTCCCGAATAACGCATTATTCAATCATTTACGATGCGTAGTCATCATTACTGATAATTACGCAGGATAACGTGCAATGTAAATCTGGAATAAAAAAAAGCGCACTGATCAACAGTGCGCTTTGGATTTGGGATGAATGATCCTTTAAGCTTCCACTACCTTGATGGTAATCTCTTTCTTGACTTCCTTGTGCAGGTTAATTTCTGCCGTGTACTCACCCAGGTTTCTGATATCTTGGTTGAAATCAATTTTACGGCGATCTACTGCAAAGCCTTTTTCTTTAAGTACATCGGCGACTTGTAGGGTAGTAACGGCACCAAAAATTTTTCCGCTTTCTCCTGCCTTGGCGGGTATTTCCAGGATAAGATCGCCCATTTTATCAGCAATAGCCTGGGCGTCATTTTTAAGTTTTTCTGCTTTGTGAGCAGCCTGGCGGGTATTCTCTTCAGCCATCTTACGGTTAGAGGGGCTGGCAATTACCGCGAGTCCTTTGGGAATCAGGTAGTTCCTTCCGTATCCGGGCTTTACATCGACAATGTCATCCTTGTAGCCCAGATTTTTGATATCATCTTTAAGTATGATTTCCATGAATATAATAGATTAAGATAAGCTTTAAGACGCTGATTAAAAGCATCCGAGCCTACAATTTATTTCAGATTATCAGCCACATAGGGTAAAAGCGCCAGATGGCGGGCTCTCTTGATTGCCTGAGATACTTTTTTCTGGTACTTAAGACTGGTACCGGTGATACGACGGGGTAGAATCTTGCCTTGGTCGTTGACAAGCTTCAGCAGGAAATCAGGGTCTTTATAATCAATATACTTAATGCCGTGCTTCTTGAAGCGGCAGTACTTTTTCTTTTGATCAGTCTTATTGCTGATTACGGGCTCATTCTGTAATGTCATGATGCAGACTCCTCCTTAGTCTCTTTTTTATTTTTTCTGAATTCACCTTTTCTTCTTCTTTCATTGTATTCCAGGGCATGTTTGTCGAGCCCTACCGTCAGGTAGCGCATCACACGCTCGTCACGTCTGAATTCAGTTTCCAAGGTATCTACTGCTGTGGGTTCAGCACTAAACTCAACCAGGTTATAAAAACCAGTAGTCTTATGCTGAATGGGGTAAGCCAGTTTGCGAAGTCCCCAGTGCTCTACATTTACGATGTCGGCACCATTGTCTTCCAAAACTTTGACAAACTTACCAGCAGTATCCTTCATCTGATCATCAGACAAAACGGGATTCAAAATGAATACTGTCTCGTAGTTTTTCTTAGATTCCATTATTTTTTTATGTTAACTGGAGAATTGTAAATCTATGATTAATTTATCAGTAACAAAAGCAACTTGCCAAACGTTTTTAAAGCCCCGTTTTTTCGTTTGATATCACTTTTTAAAGACCTATTGATATGTGTGGCAGATATAGTATTGGTAACGAAATTCAGGAACTGGCAGAAAAGCATAAAATGAAAGTGCCTTCGGATTTTCAACCTACTTACAATGCTGCTCCGGGCCAGGATCTGCCCGTCGTGAGTAACCAAAACAGCAGCGCATTTTCATGGTTCCACTGGGGCACTGTACCCTTCTGGGCGAAAGATAGTTCCAAACGGCTTATCAACGCCCGGGCGGAAACCGTGGCTGAAAAGCCTACCTTTAAACAATCTTTCCAAAAGAGGCGCTGCCTGATCCCGGCTGACAGCTACTATGAATGGATGAAAAGCCCGGAGGGAAAAACGCCCTACCGGATTCTTTGTAGTGGTGCGTCTGCATTTTTTCTGGCAGGTATATGGGATACTGAAGATAGCGGCCCGGCTAATTTTGCCATCATTACTTCGCAAGCCAGCCCGTCTATTGCCAACATTCACGACCGGATGCCAGTCATGCTCGTAGATGAGGCAATCAGTCTGTGGCTTAGCGATACTGAAGATTGGGAAGGGTTACAGGATATACTGCGTCCTTATGATAGCCAAAAACTTCGTGCCTATCCCATCTCCACGGAAATCAATCGGGTGCGTAACAACGAAGCCGGGCTACGAGAGCCGCTAGCGTGAACTTTTTGGCTTACTGCATAGGAACAGCTAATTTTAGCGTTACCTATCAGGGCCCCTTTAGCCTGTCTTGAACAATTAAGCATAATTGACCCATGGAAGAAGAACATTTAAATCCCAGTTTTTTAGAAGTACAATTTGCCGAAGCATTGTATCAGCTCAAAGACCAGATTGGTGAACTGATACTAGGAAATAAGATCACCTACGTAAAGAAGTTTACAGACCTTGATAATCCGAAGCTGCACTTCACGCTGGAGAATGAGAAAGGCAAAGAATTGGAAGTGGTGGTCAAAATTATCCAGAGAGCTAATACGGAAATCGGTAACATATGAATTCATCTATTCCTCTTTCGGGAAAGGAAATGTCTTATGTGGAAGATGTTGACTTCTTGCTCACGCGCTACAGGATCAACGAGAAAGTTAACCAACTGCTGCTGCAATGTGAAGCGAATATCAAGCATTACCTAAATGAGAGGCAGATCATATTCCCTGAGGGTATCAAATTCAGAGCTGGTAAAATTGCCAAAGGTGAAAATTATCTTAAGCTTCCTTATTATATACTTGATTATCCGCGGCAGTTCAGTCAGGAAAGTATCTTCGCTTTGCGGACCATGTTTTGGTGGGGCAATTACTTCAGTGTTACTTTTCACTTATCGGGTGATGCTCTAAATATATTTCGCCCAGCTGTAGTCAACCGATTGGAAACGCTTTACGATCCGGATTTGTACATTTATCGGAATGCTGATGATCCCTGGCAACATCATATAACCGAAACTAATTACCGGCAGTTAAAAGATTGGGACATGGGTGAATTGAGGCAATACATTGCCGAAGTAAACCACTTCAAGTTATGTCGTGTGCTGCCTCTGCAAGAGTGGAACCATCTCCCTGACTTCACCATTGATTTTTTTAGTAAAATGCTATCGCTGATTTCGCTTTATTCAAAGCAAGAGTGAGGCAACGATTCAAGCAGAATGATACACTACACAATGAGATACATATTATTCATGATCATACTCTTCGCCGGGACATACGCCTGGGGACAGGAGGGTATTACCCCGATTGACAGCCTTAAGGGCAGGGGTGAGTTGGAAGACGGTAAGCGCACTGGGAGATGGTCTTTTTTTAATGCCAACGGTCAACTTGCCCAGAGAGGTTTTTTTGAACAGGGTGAAAAAACCGGACGCTGGCTTTTCTTCAGCCAGTTTGGTAACCTGATGGGCGTAGGACACTACGAAAAAGGTAAACCCAAAGGTGAGTGGAAATTTTATCACCCCAACGGACAGCTTAAGTCACGACTGCATCTAGAAAACGGGTTGCGCGACAGTACCTACACAGAATATCATTACAACGGTGAAACCAGTGTGGAAGGGCAGTACGAAGCAGATCTGAAGACCGGGGTATGGAAAACCTACTACGAAAATGGTACAATCTATTCCGCTGGTAAGTACATCAACGGACTGAAAAGTGGTATCTGGAAATACTACAACGATGACGGGATACTCATTGCCGAAGGACCCTATCGGCTGGACCTAGAAGATGGTCAGTGGTTCAAATATCACGAAGATGGACAGCTTAGCTCCGTCGGTAGCTTTGTGATGGGTGAAGAGGACGGCAAATGGGGCCTTTTTTACATCAATGGGCAGTTAATCCAGGAAGAGGAGTGGCGTATGGGACGCCTGATGAACGTAGGACCTTACCTGTCTATTCGCGGGGATACGTTGGATGCTGGTACTTTTGAAGATGGAGAAGGTATCAGACTGGCGTATTACAATACCGGAGAACTGGAAGTGAAGGGCACATACAAGAACGGAAGGCCGGAAGGTCGTTGGGTCTACTATCACAAAAACGGAACAATATCCGGAGAAGGATTAATGAATAACAGCGAGCAAACCGGTACTTGGACCTACTACTACGATAACGGCAATATTGAATCTACCGGTAAGTATGAAAACGATAGTAAGACTGGTCAGTGGAAATACTATGCCAAAAATGAGCGCCTGATAGAAGTGGTGGATCACTCAAAAGATCAGGTGTCCGAGCAGCTGTAGACCTGTTGCACTACCTAAACTATTCAATGTATGAAAAATCATCTTCTACTCGCGGGAAGTCTCATCATTGCTTGCTTTGTTCTATGTACTGACAGTTACGGATAATCAAGCCCCCAGGATCCGGAAATAATCACGCTGGATGAATCCCAGCCAGTATCATTACACAAGAGCAACGGCGAAATCCCCGCCAAGGCCCGTTATCCGATGATAGATCTGCATTCTTATCCTTATCCTAAGTCTGAAGCAGAACTTGACCAGTACGTGGCTACCATGGATGCTCTCAACATTGATAAGTCAGTCATTCTGACTTACAGTACGGGATCTGCTTTTGATTCCCTTTATGACTTTTTTCAGAAGTACCCGGATCGTTTCATTCTCTTCTGTGGCGTAGACTACAGCGGATACAATGAACCTGGTTTTGCAGAAAAGGCTATCCGTGAACTGGAGCGATGTTATAAGGTAGGTGCCCGGGGTGTTGGTGAACTCGGTGATAAGGGCAAAGGCCTGTTTTATTCCAAACCTACGCCTGCCTACGGAATGCACTTTAATGACCCTCGTCTGGACCCGGTTATAGAGAAATGTAGTAAGCTCGGCATGCCGATCAGTGTGCATGTAGCTGAGCCAATTTGGATGTACAAGCCTATGGATAAGCAAAACGACGGTCTTATGAACGCCTACAAGTGGCAACTGGATGATCAGGAAGGCATCCTGGGTCATGCGGAGATGGTACAAACACTTGCCGATGCAGTAAATAAGCATCCTGAAACTACTTTTATTGCCTGCCACTACACCAATAGCTCGTACGATCTGGAAATATTAGGAAATATGTTTGACCAGTATTCCAATCTCTACGCGGATATCTCAGCTCGCTTTGCCGAAACCGCTGTGATTCCACGGACTGTCAACCGTTTTTTTACCAAGTACGCCGACCGCCTGGTATATGGTTCTGATATGGGTATGGGCCGAGAAATGTACCTTACTACCTTCCGCATTTTCGAAACTGAAGATGAACATTTCTATGAACACAACATTTCCAGTTACCACTGGGCTATGAACTAAGCCCGGAGGTATTGGAAAAAGTATACCGCAGCAATGCGCTAAAAATCCTGGGTGGTGACTAAACCTTAAAAAATATTTTTCGCTGGTACAACCAGTAACACAGATACCAATACAGGACAAGTACCGCTACGGAGGCAAGAATGGCCATCAGGTATTCATTAATACCTATCCAGCTAAGCACGCCATCAGTAAATATTGCGGTAAAGTCATTGACCCACTGATGCCCTACGGTTTGGGTGAATAGGTATATAAAAATTGAATTCATACCTATAATACTAAAAAAGAACACGCCTGCCCTTTTCTTTTTTATATCTACCAGCCAGTAACTGAAAGCCAGTACCAGCAGGCACCAGCCTCCGGTAGCAATGGTGAATGATGTTGTGGCAATGCGCTTGATGATAGGCGTGATTCCGGTCCAATCCATACTGTAGCCTAGTATCAACCCTACGGCTCCGGCTATGATCAAAGGCTTAAGTTTGTCTACTGGCTGTCGGTCGGAAATCAATATTTTACCAGCTACCACACCCCAGATGGTATGGGCCGCTGTAGGCAGTGCGTTGACCGATACCCAGCCGCCACTATTGATTTTGTCCATCAGGACAATGTCCATCCATGCACCAAAGTTTTTTCCTTGTACAAAAGGTTGATTAAAGCCCTCTACCTCAACAAAGCGGTACAGTAGCTCAGTGAGGAATAGCAGACCAAAAGAAAATACGATTTGTATTCTGATGGGTAATTTGAACAGAAAAAAAGCGACCAGTATGGTGAAAGATAACTGGGTAAGCACGTTCCATAATTCCCAGACCAACTGCCCACTGTAAACACAGTGCAGGCCCACCCCGAAAGCAAAGAGAAGGGTACAACGCTTATAAATATGCTTTTGCACTTTTTTCCAGTCATCAGGAGATTGCACCCGCTTCTGAAAAGAAAAGACCATGGCCACGCCAACAATGAACATAAAAAAAGGCTGTACCAGGTCCCAGAAACGTAGCCCATTCCAGGGATGGTGATGAAACTGCAAAGCTAACCCGTGCAACAGTGATCCTTCATCGCTAAACTCCAGCACGTGGTGGTAAAGCTCCGTGGTTTCTCCGACCAACAAAAACATAGTAGCTCCTCGGAAAAGGTCAAGGGAGACCAGTCTTTCCGTTATCATTTTGTTTGATGCTGTTAGGTTATCGCAGTACAGGCTTAATATAATAAGAAATCAAGAATGGGTAAAAACCGTTTCATAAGAAGACATGAGGTTCTTCGTACCTCAACTATAGTGAACCAGAGGTTCGGCATAAAAAAAGCCCAGCCTTTTGGGCTGAGCCTACCAAGAATTGTGGTTTAATGATTTACCTATCTTGCCTTCGTCTCTTCAATCTTGACAATCTATCATCCCTATCATCAGATCTATCTGTAGCTTGTGAATCCCTGGTGTTTGCATCTGGATTTGTACCAGGACCACTAATTGGCTGATCGTTGAGTAGATTCTCTTCTTCACAGGAAGAAAATGATATTGCTGTTACAAAAAGGATAAGTGACACGTTGACTAATGTTTCATAAATGGTTTAAAAATTTCAGTATTAAAAAAATAAATTTAACTATTTTATATTATAATATAATTATTATTACATTATAATATAAATTTGCTGGATTCAAGTCATAAATGCAACTTCTTGTTGAAACAATAATTTATCCAT
>CAZZGE010000008.1:0-46549 GCA_964653665.1 uncultured Porifericola sp.
CTAACGGTCTCTTATAAGTTTTACATCGTAATGGCTTAATATAACATTCTAAGTATTAAAATAACAGTTGACGGGAGGGAACGTCAATTTTACCAAGCATAAAAAAAAACCCGTCAAAATGATGAGGTCAATCAATAGGGCTGAGACTTTTAGGATTCTAAACTAAAGCCCAGGTATCTCATTTTTTCTGGGTCATCTTCAAAGACAAGTTGCGTGATCGCTTTGTATTTAAACATCCACTTTAGTAGTGAATTGTAGGCCTGATCACGCTTTTCTGTAAGTACTTGCAACTCATGTTGCGATTTTTTTTGTCTTTCTGATGAAGCTTTTGCCGCAAGTATCATGGCTTTGGCCTGTTCCAATTCACTTTTCTCAATTCCAAAATCCATAAGCTCGGAGGCAGAATACATAATATTTTCATAGAAAATGAATGCCTGATTCAACCACACATACTGTGAGCTTTCTTGGTCTTCAGATGAATTTTCTGCTTTTATTCTGTTGGGAAATGCTTCTTTGGCAATATTCAGGTGTTTCAGATAAATACGGTGGGCCTCTTTCATATCCTCTTTGAAGCCTAAAGTACTTTTAAAACCAAATTCTTCCTCTTTCTTTTTTTGATAGGACAACACTTTTTCCAGAAGAATCTTTGCTTTAAAAACTTCTTCTTTACTGTAACGGTAGTCTTCAAGTTTATCCAGAATTTCCGGATGGCGTAAAGTGCCGTTGATGAGTCTTTTTGCTTGATCTAACTGATCTTCTATGCGATATATTAGCATAATACTTTTTTTTGCTAATGTAGCGCATTGAAAAGTTGGAGCTTATGCGTATATCGGGGCTATCTCACTTCGGTAATATTTCTTAAAATAGAATAATTTTAACTTTTAAGTTAAATATTTTAAAGATTATTGAATTTTTTTACGGAAAGATTTAGAGAAATAGCACGAAAAGGATGAAGTGTATGTCTTAATCATACCCTTCCATAACATCAGAAGTTAGCAGACTTTCATCCTCAGCAAAATCATACAAGGTGGCTCTTCTCAGGTCATAGAAATTGTTCCAAAAATCATCCAGTGCCCGGATATAATCCCGTCGGGCCCGGTCTTTTTCCTGTAGTTGGATGATCAGGTCAGTAATACTGGTCTTACCAATCAGGTACCGCTGCTTGCTAATCTCGTACTTACGAGCAGCAATATCATTGGAAACAAGACTGATCTCTACCTGATTACGCTGCATCTTAAAGGTTCTGACCAGCGTAAAAACCTCTTGCTCAAAGTTGATGCGCTCCTGGGTAACTGTATTCTGCTCCAACTCGTAATTGGCCTGTGCCTGTTTAACCCGAGCTTTCCGGCGACCCCAGTCCAGAACTGGAAAGTCAAAATCAATACTGAGACGCTGTTGATTCTCAGGATTTATATATAGATCAGGAAAAGCATTACCACGATTGGTGAGTCCATATTGAGCGCGGAGTGTAGCATTGAGACCGCTATTGCCCTTGGCCTGAGCTACCTCACGCTCAGCTTCTTTAATTCTCCGCTTAAACTCAACGCCATTAGGATTATTTTTGAGTGCTTCAGCGATCGCAATTTCTTCATCAATGTCAAATTCAGGAATTTCGTTGGGAAGCAATAAGGTAAAATCTTCATCGTCTTTGATACCTACATAAGAACGTAAACGCAGGGTGTTACTTTCCAGGTCAAGTTGGGCCTGGGCTACCTCCTGGCGAGATAACATCAGATTGTATTCAATTCTTAAAAGCTCATCTTCTCCAATCTTTCCCAGGTTGTAGCGGCCCTGGGTGATCTGATAGATGGTATCGTTGTTCGCCTGGTTTCTCTCCGCCAAATCCAGGTTAACCTGGGCAAGCAGTACATCAAAATATAGGCGGGTAGCCCTTAATGCGATCTCTTCTAATGTTTCTGCATAGTCTTTTAGGGACTCTTCATAGCGAAGGGGCTCTATCTCACGATCCCACTTCAGTCCGTTGAAGGCAAAAAGCGGTTGAATAAAACCAATCACTGCTGGGTTTCCACTGTAACTGGTAACCTCATTCTCAAAGTTATCAAACCTGTTAAGTTCGGAACGAACAAATACCTCTCCTCCCGTCAAGCCAATCGGCTGACTTATACCCAGCCCTAAAGTTGTCAGATTCTGATTTAAACGCCTGAACTCAAAACTACCGTCTGGTTGCTGTACTGCCTGGTTCACACGGGAAAAATTGGGTAATTCACCCGTAAGAAAAATCTCTGGTCGATACTGAGCGATGTAGGTACGGTAATTCCAGTAGCGGTTTTCTTTTCTTGTCTCCGCTCGTAAAGCAAAAGGTGATTGGCTTTGTACCATATCAATAATCTGATCCAAACTGTACTCTCTGAGTACCGGTTCATCTCCTTCCTGGGCCTGGAGGCTAAAAGAAGTAAAGAAAGCTAAAAAAAAACTGAAGATATAGGTCTTAGTATTATTCATAGCGTAGTGAGGTTATGGGGTCCTGACTGGCGGCCTTACGGGCGGGGGCAATGCCAAAAATAAGTCCAACAGTTGCGGCTACTCCAAAGGATAGTAAAATAGAACTGGCGGTGATAACGGTGGGAATTTCGGCGATATTGGATATACCGATGGCAATAAGTATCCCAAGGAAGATACCGATGAGTCCCCCGGCAATACTAATAAGCATAGCTTCAAACAGAAATTGCCAGATAATATCCGCTTTTTTGGCACCAACGGCTAACCTCAAACCAATTTCTTTGATCCGTTCCATTACTGAGGCCAGCATGATATTCATAATGCCAATACCTCCTACCAGCAATGAAATACCGGCCAGTGCACCAAGTACAAAATTGAAAATTTCGTTCGTGCGCTGCTGTTGCTTGATCAGCAGCTCAGGAATCGCTACCTGGTAATCTACTATGCCTGCGTGCCGCCGTTCCAGCATCCGCGCCACGACATCAGCAATTTTGGAAAGTGATTCTGTTTCTTGAGCGCGGATGACCAGGCGATCCAGTTGATGATAGTTCTTACTTTCCTGGAACTCCTCACTGGTCGTTTCCGCATCTTCCCGGGATATAAAGCGGCTATTAGCAGCCTGTATCATCGCTTTGGTCACTAATGCACGATCCCGGTAGCGGATTAGCATGGTGTTGATCGGCACATAGACATCCATATTGTAGTCCCGGATGCCCAGCCGGTTAATATTCTCATCAGTAATCAACCGACGGTTGAGTACGCCAATTACTTTAAGCCACTGGTTACCCACTTTGATCATCTTTCCCAATGGATACTCCTCACTAAAGAACTTGTCCTCAATAGACTTACCGATGATACAAACCGGGTCTCCCTTTTCTATCTGCTGCTGGCTAAACATGTTACCGTAGCCAAGCCTGAAGTTGGATACATCAAAGTAACTGCTGTTTACACCCACCAACTTAGCAGACCGCCGGATACCATCTTTGATGATGTACTTATCCAGGATTATTTCCGGACTAATACTACTGATGCCCGGTACGATGCCTTGGATACTTTCCACATCCAACATTGTCAGGCCGGGAGAAAACTGTGTTTTGCTGGCTTTGGCCAGGTTAGCACTTTCCTCGTCTACTTCTTCTTCGGTCTGTTCTATAATGGGGGTAACGACGATATTATTGACCCCTACCAGTTTGATTTGCTCGAGTATTTCCTGTTGTGCACCGGCACCTATGCCCAGCATTGCGATGACAGCAGCTACTCCGAAAATGATACCCAATGCAGTCAGAAGTGAACGAAGCTTGTTGGCCAAAATGGCCTCCAGGGCAATCGCAAAATTGCCGGTAACCTTTTCAATCATTCCCTTTATCCGTTAATTGCTGAGGTTTTCCCTCAAGGTATGCTATCTGTTTACTGTCTGGGTCAGCCGGGGTAGAAAGGTAGACTACGTCTTCTTCCAGTAAGCCATTTTCAATGACTACCATATCGTTGCCTTTCGGTCCCAGGGCCACCTGCTGCTTGATTGAAGACAAGCCTGACTTCTTGAATACATAGGTCAGGGTATCACCTTGGCTGTGAATAGCTTCTAACGGCACTACCAGAACATTTTCTATATAATCAGTGATGATCATATTACTGGTGGTCATTGCGGGGCGCAGCGTGGTGTCGCTTTCATTAACCAACACTGAAATTTCAAAGACCTTGGCATCGGAGTTAGGCCGTTGCTCCCCGACGTTGGCTACCTGGGTAACTCTGCCGGTTAATTGTTTCTCTGGAAAAGCATCCAAGCCGATTTCTACATCCTGTCCAACCTTCACACGACTGATATCTACCTCATTCACGTAGGTCAGCGATACCATAGAGCTCAGATCCGGCAACGTGGCAACAACTGGGTTCCAGGCGCTGATCTGAGAGCCTTCCCCTTTTTTACGGCCATTACGCTCTCTTTCGTAAATCACCATTCCATTTTCCGGTGCCCTGATCATAAATTCTTTCATCAGATCCTGTAGTTGCTTAAGATCCATTTGATCATCTTTCAGGTTGGCAACGGCCTGAGCCATTTCTGAGCGACTTTTTCTAAGAATCAACTGATACTCTTCTTTTCCCTGTTCTAGGGCTCTTTTCGCTTTTTCCAGTTCCAGTTCTGCTTGTTTGATCGTTGCCGGAGGTTCATACTGAGACTGCTCGAGCTCCAGTTTGCGCTTTTCTAAATCATACTGAAGGTTAAAGAGTTGGTCTCTTTGTTCCCGCATGTTGATAGCTGTATCAATCCGGGTTTGCTCGTAGCGATTTAGACTCTCTTCTACGTCTAGTTCTTCATCACGAATTTTATTGCCCAATTCAGAATTATCCAGCCGGGCTACGTAATCTCTTTTTTTTACGACTGTACCCTCGGGTATGATGTCATCAATTTTGATTTGATAAATTCGGGCATTTCGCAGACCAGTGGGCCCCATGATATTGACTGAGTTACGGGCTTGCAGCTCACCGCTCACGGTTACGTCAATTTTGAGGTCCGTTCTATTTACATTAGTAAGCAGATCAGCTGCTTCTTCGGTACCCTGATCCCCCAGCCAAAAATAAAGGACAACTGCCAAAAGGATGACCGCAGTAGGAATAAGAATTTTCTTGAGCATAGTATGAAGTTGAAAAATATGAATGGAATTTAGTTTATACACTTTCTTTCACGCTGCGCCTGACATCGGTATTGACTTCGTCTTTTTCAACGAGGCCGTCTTTGAGACGGATGATGCGGTGCGCATAGTGAGCAATATCATCTTCGTGCGTAACCATGATGATGGTATTACCTTCATCATGAAGTTGCTGAAAAAGATCCATTACATCGTAAGATGTTTTTGTATCAAGGTTACCAGTGGGTTCATCTGCCAGAATAATGCTAGGGTTGTTTACCAGGGCCCGGGCGATGGCAACCCGCTGTCTCTGTCCACCAGAAAGTTCATTGGGCTTATGATAAGCCCGGCTTCCCAGCCCTACACTCTCTAAAACCTGCATCGCCCTATCCTGTCTTTCGGACTTTCCTGTACCTGCATAAATTAGAGGCAGGGCTACATTATCCAGGGAACTGGAGCGGGGCAGCAGATTAAAAGTTTGAAAGACAAACCCAATTTCTTTGTTGCGAACAGTAGCCAAATCATTCTCTGACATATCACTGACATCCTGGTCATTGAGTAAGTAAGTACCTGAACTAGGCGTATCCAAGCAGCCAATGATGTTCATCAGTGTAGACTTACCGGAGCCTGACGGACCCATAAAGGCTACGTATTCGCTTCGTTGTACATCTATGGATACGGATTGAAGGGCATGAATAACTTCATCGCCCATACGATAAACCTTCGCAATATTCTTGGTCTGAATGATAGAATTCATAAGCTGTCTGGCAGAGGTGGATTAAATGAAAAAACGAGGTATTAAATACGGAAATTATCAAAACGCACTTAAACTAAAAACTTAGTTTTTAATGTATAAAAAAATATGTTAGATAACGATATTGATAGTGTAATATTCTGCCAAGTGTTAGATAAAATATACGAAGGTGCTAAGATGGGATACCACCGTAGCGAAGTGAAAATACTCTATGAGAAACCATTTTTGTATCAGAGGAAGAGGAAGTGAATTGGTATTTCCTGCTTAATGCTTTGTTTCTTAAAATTAGCATTTTGTGTTGGAGTACCATGGGCCACTGTATTGGCTAAAACAAACAACATTACGCTTAGAGCAATCAGGAAAATCAATCTTTTGAACATGAACTTTTAAAAGGTTAGAGTAGTAGACAATGGGATTATTTAGGAAATTATTTTAACAATTTTTTTCACATTAACAAGTAATATTTTTACACTTTCATGACTTTTTTTTGACAAGATTTTTTCCCATTGTATTTTTTGCTCATTCTCTATTGTACTGCTTCTTCACCGCTTCTCGCACTGAAAGATATTTACCAGTGGTCGGATAAGAAAGAAATTAGACATTGGTACAACGGGCACCGTTACTATTTTGGTGATCCATAACCAAAATATATAGTACCCCCCAGACCGTTTGCAAAGGTTACGCAATAGGTGCTACCATCGGATTTTTGATCCCAAAAATTCATGAACCGGTTAAAACGAGTAACAATTCAAAAGCCTTGTACCTGTACAGCGAGGACGGTTAGCCCTTTAGGCTGGTAATTTTGATCAATCAGCGGTGTGCCCAGTTGTAAGTATGGATATTTTGAAGGGCAGCCGAAAGAAGTTGGATACAAGATGCTATGTCCTGCTTATGAGCCATTTCAATGACCTGATGAAGATGTCTGGTAGGTATTGAAATAGCACCAGCAATTGCGCCCTGCTTGCCCATTCTTTGAACACCTGCGGTATCGGTTCCGCCAGCGGTAAGTATCTCAGGCTGCCAGGGTATCTGCTGCTGATCGGCAGTTGTTTTCAGGAAATCAGTCATCCGGTAGTCGGCAATGGCGGAAGCATCCATTACTTTAATAGCCGCACCCTTTCCCAGCGAAGTAATCTTTTCGTGAGGTTGAGCCCCCGGTAAGTCAAAAGCAATGGTGGTGTCCAGAGCGATTCCAAAATCCGGATTAATGTGATGAGCGGCTACATTAGCGCCCCGCAGGCCTACTTCCTCTTGCACCGTAAACACACCATAGACATCGTAAGGCACGTCTTGTAGCTGACGCAACGTTTCTATCAGGATGAATACTGAAACCCGATTATCAATAGACTTACAATTCACGCAGGATCCCATTTCTATCAGTTCGCGCTCCCTCGTAATTGGATTGCCGACGGACACCAATTCTTTCACCTCATCGGCTCCCATTCCCAGATCTATAAAGTAATCTGTTATTTTTGGATTCTTATTTTTTTCTTCCTGTGTCATGACGTGAATAGGCTTACTTCCCATCACACCTACCAGGTCTTTCTTGCCATGGACAATTACCCTCTGGGCAGTAAGCGTCTTGGGATCAAAGCCCCCCAGTGTATGAAAGCGAAGAAAACCATTCTCATCTACATGTGTGACAATAAATCCAATCTCATCCATGTGCGCGGCTACCATCACTTTCTTAGCGCCAGGATTATTATTTCCCTTTTTAACCGTCACCACACTGCCCATATTATCAACTTCCAGTTGGTCCACCAGTGGGCTTACTTCTTCTATTACCAGGTTTCGGATCCGCGACTCAAAACCCGGAGCTCCGGCGATTTCACAGATTTTCTTTAATAAAGATACGTTTACGTTCATTGCTATTAGTTGTAGGCTAAAATTACTTCAAGTAATCTAATTAATCGGCCCTGAATAATAAAGTTTGCACTTTTTTTTCATTTCTTGGCATGTGTAAGAAGGCTTTCAGCAAACATAAGTAACATGAGACAGCAATTACTAAGTGATGGCGCTAAAGAATTAAATTATGAAATAAGGGGCATTGTGCGCAAAGCGGAGGAGCTACAGCGCCTGGGTAAGACCATTTACTGGGAAAACATCGGCGATCCCATTCAAAAAAATTATGTGCTTCCCGAGTGGATCCGAAACATTATTGCAACCCTGCTGAAAGACCCGGGTACCTACGGATACTGTGATTCTAAAGGAGTACCAGAAACTCGTCAGTTTTTAGCTGAGCTCAATAATCTCAGAAAAGGCGCGCAAATTACCTTTGAAGATATTCTTTTTTTTAACGGGCTGGGCGATGCTATTTCCAAACTGTATCAGTTTCTAAAACCAACTGCCAGGGTTATAGGCCCCTCCCCCTCCTACTCTACCCATTCTTCAGCTGAAGCATCGCATGCCAATAATCATCCGCTTACGTACCAGCTCGATCCAAATCATAACTGGTATCCTGATATGGATGATCTTTATATGAAAGTAAAGTATAACCCCAATGTGGTTGGCATATTGGTGATCAACCCGGATAATCCTACGGGAGTGGTATACCCTCGTGAGATATTGGAGAAAATGGTTGCGATCGCCCGTGAATTCAACCTGTTTATGGTAGCCGATGAAATATATCTCAATATCACGTACAATGGTGCCGTATCAGTAGCACTCAGCGAAGTAATAGGAAATGTGCCTGGCATATCCATGAAGGGGATATCCAAAGAGCTACCCTGGCCAGGAAGTCGCTGCGGTTGGATGGAATTTTATAATCGTGAAAACTCCGCAGAATTCAGCCGCTTTTGTGCTACACTGGAAAATGCCAAGATGATTGAGGTTTGTTCTACCAAATTACCTCAACTGGCCATTCCCAGAATCATGGCAGATAGCCGATATCTTGACTACCGAAAAAGCTATAACGACGCTATTGGCAGGCGAAGCCGTATCATTACTGATCTTCTTCATGATCTACCAGAACTTACTTTTAACGTTACCTATGGTGCATTCTATAACACCATCATTTTCAAAGACGGTGTGCTCCCTGAAGATGGCACCCTTGAGATTGAAGATCAGGCTGTCAAACAATTACTGATGAAGTGGCTGCAAAGTGAAGTGAATATGGCTCCTGACAAGAGGTTTGTCTACAACTTACTGGCTGCCGAAGGGGTGTGTGTAGTTCCTATCTCTTCATTCTGCTCAGACTTGCAGGGCTTTCGTGTCACCTTGCTGGAAAACGATGAAGCGCTGCTCAAAAAAACCTTTACACTCATCCGAGAAGCGGTAAAATCTTATTGCCGCTAAATGCCGATGAGTACAAAAGGTGCCCAATGGTAAGGCTCTTCGTACTTTTCACGGATGGTTTGCTGTGCATGGGCCAGGGCCGTGAATTTATCCTGACCGGAAAGCCAGTTTTTGTAAAACTGTTGTATTAATTCTGTAGTTGACTCATCATTGACTTTCCAAAGGCTCATCAAGACACTCTGAGCTCCGGCCACCAAAAAAGCGCGTTGCAAACCGTACACTCCTTCTCCATTTTTCACTTCTCCCAAGGCAGTCTCACAGGCACTCAGTACAACCAGTTCGGTCTGATTTAAATTAAGGTTCATGGCCTCATAGGCAGTCAATACCCCATCTTCCGAGGTGAGTTTGAGGGCGTCAGCAGCAGAGCGGTTATTACTGGCCGCTCCCGCTAGCAGGAGTCCAGACCTCAGCAAGGGATTTGCCTCAACATTCTGCATATGTATGCCAAAGGTCTTCTGATCTTTATCTGCAGGCAAATCACTGAGAAAGTAAGCATGCGTCGCAACGTGTAAAACGTGGGGCATCATCATCTGCTTGAGGTTTTCTTCGGTAGCCTGTTTACCTGTCAGTTTCTCGACGTACCAGTTTTGGTCTTTCATCATAGAAGCAATAAAATCAACCTCTTTCTTGGTACCAGGTAGGGGCTGAAAGCTATACTCCTGATTTGCGGAACTATCCACTTGTTGTACCAGGGATATCTGTGAAGTAGAACTGACTCGTAATTGTCGAGCTTCGGCTAGGTAAGTATTCTTTTCGGTGAGCCTGTAATTGGGGTATCCTAGTAAGAAAGCATAGGGTTTGGCCTGATCAAGAAAGGTATTTTTATCTATATCAGCGAGGTCACGTGTGCTGCTCAGCATCCTTAGATCAATTTCATCCAATAAAAAAGTCTCATTTTCTGTATTGTAAAGACAGCTAAGACTAATCTTATTGTAGACACCGTCAGGAGCTACAAACACTTTGTTAATGGAAGCGGGTAAAACATCCGCAATTGGTTTCCAGTACAAGTCGTATGAAAGTTCATCCTCAATTTTATAAGCAATTGCGTTTTTATAGTAGTTATAATTTTTGGAATCCATGTCCCTACCCCTGGGAAGAATGACCATACGGGGCGCATCCTGATACGAATCCAGAATCAATGCAGTGTAAAAAACCTGATCACTTGCTTCATTATCCACCCTGATTACTTCAATAGCTGCCTCATCATCTTTTAGTCGCTGTTTGATATCTTGCCAGTTGAGATCCCGGTTTTGTAGACTTTGAGCAAAGAGCTGTGATTGGTCTGCCAATCTTTTTTCTAGCTCATTGGCTTCAGTTTCCAGCGTTGTCAGGTCAATATTTTGTTCCTGAAGCTCCTGCTCAGAAAGCGTATAATACTTGGCCAGCTGTTCTTTGAGTCCCTGCCATTGCTCGTACAAAGCAATCATCTCGGTATTCCCGCTCTGGAAAATATTCCTGCGTATCTTACTAGAAGCATCCAGCAACATAGCTTTGGTGATCAACTGAACATTGTACAGAGAACCCCTTAATCGTTTTTTAAGAGGCTCTTCCAGTTCCTGTTGCAGGTTCATGGTGATGACAAAGTCACGGTAAGTGTTCAACACAGGCTCAATACGCTGGTAGAATGCACTTTTTTCTTTCTCACTCAAAGCCGGGAAATACTCTTTGATCTGCCACGTGTAGAGATTAGTTACTGACTCAAAAAGTTGTATAGCTTCTTCGTATTTTTCTAAACGATAAGCATTGACAGCTTTCCCGTATAGTGCATATGCGTAATCAGGGTGCTTATCACCCAAAAGTTCCTCCCGTAGTACCAAGACCTCTGAAATCAGAGGTGCTGCTTTTTGATATTGCTGTAAATCTTGATAGAGAAGTGCTAGGTTTAATAAAGTAGAGGTATACAACGGATGTCGTTTCCCAAGGATATTCTCGCTGATGGCAAGTGCCTCTTCCAGTAGAGGCATGGACTTACGCAGGCTATCGTTGTTTTGGTAGAATGACGCAAGATTGTTGAGGGTAAGCGCGTATTTAGGATTTTGCTTTCCCAACGTAAAACGGTCAATTTCCAGGGTTTCCAGAAGATAAGATTCAGCCTGCTGAAGATTACCTTTTGCCTGCGACAAGACTGCTAAATTTTGGGTGGCAGTGGCATAGGCCGGATGCTTATTACCATAAATTTCTTGAAGTAAATGCCGGCTCTGCGCTAATAGAGGCTCAGCCGCCTCATAGTTACCAAGCAGCATATAATAGTTTCCTAATTCCACAGCATTGACAGCATAAGCGGGGTGCTGCGTACCGTAGAGGTTTTCCTGCATCTGCAATGCTTGTTTGAGTAAAGGCTCTGCCTGATTATAATTGCCCACCGCAAGTTCCAGACGAGCTAAATTTGTCAAACTTGAAGCCAGACGCGGATGCTGCTTTTTGTAAAGATTTTCGTACTTGATCAGCACTGTTTCTAGTATTCTTTGGGCGGAGGTGTAGTCAGCCTTTTCCAGATATAAAAGTCCTAGGTTAGCCAGCACGGCAATGTAGTCAGGATGATCTATACCTAATATTTTTCTTTTGGTGGACAATGCTTCTTCTATCAATCCAATGGCTTCCTTATAAGCACCTAAATCCTGGTACAGAAGTGCAAAATTACTCTGAATACTTGCGTAAGTGTTAGAAAATACCCCCCCCAGAATTTCCTGTATTTTCAACGCTTCAACATAAAATATTTTGGCTTCGGTGTATTGCCCAATGTCATGATACAGCCCCGCCATACCAGTGATAGCCGCCAGGTATTCAGCGCTTTGGGTGGCTTGCGCTAATTTCGCAGTCTCAGTAGACCGTTTATAAAAGAATATAGCGGAATCGTACTGCGAGAATGACTGGTAGCTTTGTGCCAGGTTATAATGTAAGGTAGTCAGATATAAAAGCTGTTTTTGGCTGAGGGCCTCCAGATTTTGATCTAGCATCTGGTCAGCTTTCCATAGTACTTGAAGGGCTTGTTTCCTTCGATCTGATTTCTTTAGCAGAAATGCATAGTTATTTAGAGCTATCCACAACGCTTTGCAGTGATTTCCTTCAACAAAAAAAGCTGATTTATACTGTTCATAAAGCTGTACTGCCCGCCGTGTTTCACCTTGACGATGCAATGACAAAGCATAATTATCCAGACTTGACCAGAATACATTCCCTTTTTTTTTACTCAATGTTTTTTGGATACTGAATGCTTTGCTAAGCCACTTGGAAGCTTTTTCAGGGTCTGTTTTAACAGAAATCGCCCCCAGGTTATTGAGTACGCCGGACCATCTCAAGCTATCTGTTAACAACCCTTTTTCATACAGTCCATTCAGTTTGAGATATAGATTTTGTGCATCTTTGAAGTTAGCAACACCCTGGTACTCTTGCGCAAGAGACTCTATCAAGGATGCGTGTTCCGGAAGATCTACTGGGGTAAATTTATGTTGCTGTAAAGAATGATCTATGGTATTGAGTATTTGTAGTTTTTCAAGCGGATTAAGTCCTTCCGTAAGTTGATAATCCAGAAAGTGGGACAGCGCCAGTAGAAAGTGATCACTCTTCAATTGCTTGACATCACTCTGAACGCCTTTAAGCAATGATTTGGCCTTTTCAGTAGAATCCACCTGCATATAAGCTTTAACCAGGAGTAGACGATACCGGATAATTTCTTCATCTTCTAGAGCTATATTCAGTGCAGACAAAGCATTATGTAATCCCTGAATAGCTTGCGGGTATTGACCTAATTTTAGTTGAACCTGAATTAAATTATTCAGCGCCCCGGGGTAGTCCGGGTCATTGACTTTATTCATCCTTTCCCTGAGCCGCACTTCTTGAGAAGCGTAAGCGCTGGACTTTTTATATAAGCCTAAAGAATAAGACACTAACGTAAGCAATCGAAGCTCCTGCGCATAGGCTTTACTCTCAACCCCTTCCACCTTTTGAATATTGAAGAGATTCTGCCCAGCCACTTCAACAGCCTCTAAGTAATTGCCGGAGTGGTAGGCATTATAAGCGTGTTGGTGTTCCTCAGACCAAGTTTGAGCATACGTAACAGCGTAAAAATTAACTAGAAAGAGTAGCAGGAAATAAACTCTTATCATATAGGAGTTTTTTGTTACGATCTGTTTTAGATGTAAGATACAGAAACAATCCTATTAGTTTAAAATAAATGAATATTACATATTTGAGAATATCGAGATATATTTACACCTGTACCGAATAATACTTTTTCACAAAAATTTAATTTTTTTTAGTTTTATATAAACAAATTTTATTATATTTAAATATAAATTGAATTATTCTAATATATTGGTTCGTTAAAATTTAGGATTAATTTATTACTAAACCCAAGCACAAACTTACGGTTGTAAGATGAATGGATACCAGGTAAGTAGTATGTTTTTGCGCATATCTTCCTGTTACAAATTAAACATGATCATGAAAAAACCAGCTTCTTACTTTCTCTTATCCTTACTACTGGGATGCCTATCTCCCATGACCTTTGCCCAGCAGCAAGAAGATCGGACATTGTGGGCGAACCGCATCATTGACGTATCTTCTTCGTATAACCAGGGCATTTTATTTAAAGAAGGTATTAATTACAATCAATATCCTGCGGCTCGTGCTCTAGGAATACCAGATGTGTTACCCGGTAATTACGGCGATAGTCCTAACGCCTGGATACCGCAAAGACCTGATGGGCGTTCTTTCATCAAGCTAGGTTTTGACTACCCTATCAAGATGCAGCAAGTTGCTGTAGCTGAATCCCGTAATCCCGGGGCACTATCAGAAATTTATGCTTATGATCTTGAAGGAAATGAATATCTGGTAGCCGAGTTAGATGCTGAACCGGTTAACGCCCGCGCCAGGGTTTTTAATGTTTTTATAGATCCAACGCCGTACGAAGTGTATTCAGTTAAACTGGTATTTAATGGTTCGGTAGTACCCGGTTATAATGCTATTGATGCAGTAGCTGTCTCTTCCTCTCCTATTCCAGTAGATGCGAGCATTGATATTGCTGAGGATGTAAATCCTGACTTGATTGCCGAAGAAGTTTTCACCAATGGTAATAACAACACCAATTATATTAGCTTGAAGCCAATTATTTCACCAAACGGCAACTTACTTTTTTTCAGTCGTGAGTCCCCCAAAAATGTCGGAGGCCCCACTGACCCTGAAGATATTTGGTACCTTGAACATGACCCTGCCACAGATACCTGGGGTGAACCACAGAATCCGGGGAAGCCGCTTAATAACCGGGGAAGTAATTTTGTCAGCTCTGTCAGTCAGTCAGATGATGGCTTTTTACTGGTGCTAGGCAACGCCTATCAGGGCGATGGCAGAATGACTTCAGGTGTCTCTACAAGTAAAAAAACCGGTGATACCTGGTCAATGCCTCAGGCTCTCGACATTGATAATTTTTATAACTATGCTATGTCGGCTAACTATTATCTTTCCAGAAATCAGCGATACCTGCTTATGTCCGTTGAAAGAGATGATAGTAGAGGCACCCGAGATTTGTACGTGAGCTTTCATCAGGACGAAAATAGCTGGACTGAGCCTATTAACCTCGGTAACCAGGTCAACACTCCTGATCTTGAATCATCTCCTTTTATTGCTGAGGACGATTCCACCCTGTTCTTTTCATCACGTGGTTACAGTGGTTTTGGTGGTGAGGACGTTTTTGTAACCCATCGTTTAGATGATACCTGGCAAAACTGGTCTACTCCTAAAAACCTCGGTCCGATCATTAATTCTGAACGAGATGATACCTTCTTCAATATTGCCGCCAATGAGGACTTCGCTTATTTAACTCGTGGTAAAATAAATGATGCTGATTTGTACCGAGTTAACATGCCTATTTTTAAAGAGGTTGTTCCTGAGTTTTCGGTACAAGGACTGGTATACAATGTTAGAAATAACATGCCGGTATCAGCTGAAGTGGTGATCCGTCCATTGAATGATAACGCAGAAGAAATGCTGGGAGATAGCCGGGAAGATGGCATATACAATTTAAATCTTCCTCCCGGTGAGTATGAGATATTTGCGAGGAGAAAAGGATATAAACCAGTTGAACAGCAGACTGTCACTATTGAAGAAGGAAATTCTGCTGTCCTTCGTGACCTCTATCTAATAGATGACTTTTCTGAGATTAATATTTCTGAGCAATTATCAAGTAACATGGGGGCTATTGCTTCCGAAGAGATATTGTTTGAATATAACAAATTTCAGCTCAGCAGACGGGCGTACCAGCAATTGGAAGAAGTAGCCGAGTTTCTTAAAAAAGATGAAAGTCTGAAACTCCGTATAGAAGGTCACACCTGCGACATTGGGTCTGTCGGATTCAATGAGGAGCTTTCAGAAAAGCGTGCTCAGTCAGTGGCTAACTTTCTGAATGATCTGGGAATTGCTTCTTCCAGACTTATCACTGTAGGAAAAGGTGAATACGATCCTCTTGTTCCTAACTCTACATCAGGGAATCGCAAAATTAATCGTAGAGTAGAGTTTAAAGTTTTACCATAGTAGCATAGCACCAATGCCTTCAAAAGCCTTCCCTTGTTGATCAAAAGGGAAGGCTTTTATTGTTTATGTAACATTAAATTTAATTTTATTAATATATTTTATTATTATATTGATATATTTACTCTCAAAGCGATAAAAATGTGCCACTATGGTGAATTTAATCTTTGGGAAAATTTATCAGACAATTTTAATTCTTTGCTGCATCTTTCATTTCCAATCCGTAGTCGCTGAGCCTGGCGATAACATGCTGGTTTTATTACAGGGAAAAATTTTGGATGCAAATACATTGGAGCCTGTTAAAGCAAAACTAACGTACGAGATTATACCTGGTAGCAGTGTTACGGGTATTCGCATGTTTGCCAATCAGGACGGAAAATATCATTTGCAACTAGAAAGATTCAGGAGCTACCGTATACTGGTAAAATCTGAAGACTATCAGCCTGAAGAAGTTGTCATTAAAACGGAAGGAGATCAATCCTTAGAAAATGATTTTTTGCTGTATCGTATCCCGTCAAAAGGTGAAATTTTTCCATTTTCCAACAGAATTTTCTTTGAAAGAGGGAAATTTAAACTCAGCGATCAATCAATCCCTACGCTGCATACGCTCTCTGAAATCATGCAGGATTACCCGAATATGGTCATTCGCCTTGAGGGACATACTGATCGTGGTAGCCTCAGATCGCTGGTGAGACTTTCTGAAGCCAGAGTTTCTGAAGTTAAGCGCTACATGGTGGAAGTGATGGGTGTAGAAAAGAAACGCATCAAGACCAAAGCTTTTGGAGGTCGACGGCCAATCACAACGGAAAATACTCCTGAAGCACGACAAAAGAATCGTAGGGTAGAAATAAGAGTTTTGAAACTATAAACAATACTGTTGATAGATTACTTCAGCGTCATCAGTATTTTTAATGCTGGCCTGATATAGCGACTCACAAGCCTTTTTTTCCTGACCTGCTTCCAAGTACGCAAGCCCTAGATAATAATGAATTTTACTGGTATTTTTATCCATGTCTAATGCCTGTTCAAGATTTGAGATTGCTGGGTCTACTCGCTTTCGCCGCAAGTAGTAAATACCTTTGTTACGATAGGCGTAGCTATTAGAAGGATCCAGTTGAATGCTACGATTGATATCTTCAAGTGCTTTTTCCATTTCGTTCATTTCAAGATATAAAAAGCCACGGTTGTTGAGAAAAAAAGGTTGATAAGGCACTAATGCTAAAGCCTTATCAAATGCAGTAACAGCTTTCTCATATTTTCCCACTTCGGTAGCAACCAATCCCTGTAAATTATAGGCGTTAGCTTCTTTAGAATTGAGAATAAGGGCACGTTGAAGATCTTGCTCAGCGCTATCGTACTTTTGTTGATAATAATATACAGTCCCTCGGTTGACGAAAGCTTCAGCATTGGTGGAATCTAGCGCTATAGCCTGGTTCATTGCCTGAACGGCATCATTGTATCTGCCTGTTTCTGCCAGCGTGAAACCTTTTGTAAAAAAAACGTAGGCAGAATCTGGATAATATGCTGCTACACTTTCCAGGTCTACTAGTGACTTTTCGTAGCTCTGAAGTTGAAGGTAAGCATGGGCGCGGTTGTAATAGGCGTCTGCAAAGTCGTCTTTAAGATTGATAGCCTGTGTATAATCAATGACTGCCCTGCCGTACTTACCCTCTTCTGCATAGGCAACTCCCCGATTATTATAAGCATCGGCAAATGTAGAATCCATCTTGATAGCTTCATTGTAGTACCTCAATGCTTCCTCATATTCTCCAGTATTCAACTTGGCATTGCCTTTAACAAAAAAAGAATCCCTCTTTCTGATTTCATCATTACTACAGGAGAACAAGGCAATGATACAAAAGAACAAAAATATGTGTCCTAAAAACCTGTTACTCACCACTGACATCCACTTTTATCCTTTGATCCTGATTTACTAATTGCCAAGCCGTATGAAAAATAAGACGTGCGCGACTTTCAAGTATCTGATAATTAATCTTATCAGGTGTGTCTCCCGGTTGATGGTAGTCTTCGTGTACTCCATTGAAATAAAAAATAATTGGTATGCTGTATTTAGCGAAGTTGTAATGATCTGAGCGGTAATAAAAACGATTGGGATCATCTTCAGCATTGTACTTATAGTCTAGTGCAAGCTGGGTATATGTTGCATTAGCGACTTCGTTTATCTGATGTAACTCTGTACTGAGCCTGTCTGAGCCGATGATGTACACGTACTCAGGGGTATCCCTATGTGGTTCGTCAACCCTGCCAATCATGTCTATGTTGAGATTAGCAATTGTATTTTCTAAAGGAATCACCGGATTGGAAGTATAGTGCTCTGAGCCTAATAATCCTTTTTCCTCACCCGATACATTTATAAAAAGAATGCTTCTCCGGGGCCCATATCCAGCCGACTTAGCCTCGGCAAAGGCTTCAGCAATTTCCATGACTGCAACGGTACCACTGCCATCATCATCTGCACCATTATAAATCACGTCATTCTGTTCACCCACATGATCATAATGAGATGTAATCACGAGTACCTGGTCTTTGAGATCAGTTCCCTCAATAAAGGCAAGGACATTAGCAGTATGGATTATTGAGTCATTTTTTTGCAGTTTCACATCCAGATCCGTACCAATTTCAAAAGTAACTGACTTACCCTTTTTACTAATTTTCTTCATTACCCGATCTAAGTCTTTTTTTCCTACAATAGCTTGTGCCATCTCGGGAGAAATAAAGACAAAATTCACGTTTTTGTTCATTTCTTTTTTTAAACGCATAGATGGCATTTTTGCGTAAACACCGTAACGACGTGAATTGGCTGCGTAGTCGTTATCTACCACGAGTACCAGTCGCGCCCCTTGTTCTGAAGCGATTTGTAGTTTTGTACGCATACTAGCCATGTAATTGGTTGTGAAGCGTGATTTTTCCTGATTTCCGCTAACCAGATAAGTACCATCTTTTGCTACAGGCTCACCTCTCAGGATTAAAATTGCTTCGCCATTTACGTCTAAATTATGAAAATCATCATAGCGCTTACTACTTATGCCATAACCAGCAAATATGACTTTATTAAGGTTGGTCACCTGCATACTATTTATGCTGGGGAATCCGTAAAAGTCGTCTATAAAAGTAAAGATTTGCCCGTTAACTTCTATTGTGGGTTCAGCCCATTGAGAAATCATTACTGGAAAACTCTGTAAATATTCTTTGGCGTTTAGTATTCCTTCAAGACGATTAGAACGATAGTGTTTGATCAGGTAATCAGCTGCCATTTTCAGACCTTCAGAACCTGTATCTCTACCTTTGAACGAATCAGACGCAATAGTAAAAAGGTGTTGTTCAAGTTCTTGAGCGGTAATGGTACTTGCAAACCTTACAGCAAGGCTATCTTGTGTAGATTGTGCAGCCAGCCTACCACACAAAATTAACATGCTTACAATGAACAGAAATATATTTTTCATGTATCTATCAAAATTAACTTTTGAATTAATAGTATTTAGTTCAAAATGAGTGGTGATAGTTCATATTAAGCAAAAGATCAGTCAGTAAGCATTGCAAATAGCTAACACAGTGAAATTTTGCTACAATATAAGTGACAGAATATACCTTCATCATATTTTAACCCCAAATATATGGGGGTATGTTTAATAGTTGGTTCATATTTTTAGTTTGCGCGAATACGACTGTAATTGCGTATACTAATCTTTCATCAATCTTATCATTTTAGTTCATTATAATTTATTACCTTTTGGCTTTAAACTAGATAGAAACAGCCTAACTTTATGGCAATTTGGCTTTCAGAATACTTCTTTATCATGCTACGTACTCATTTCATCTGCACTTTGTCTCTCATAATTTCAATTAACGGTTGTAGTCAGGATATAGAAAAAAAAAATAATCTATCCGAACCCTCTACTGATGAAGGCTACACCACTTTTGAAGGCCCTCAACAAATGGGCAAACTGGAAACTGACCTTATTACAGAAGCTTCGGGTATAGCTGTCAGCGAAAAGTACAATGGTTCAGTTTGGGTACATAATGACAGTGGCAATGATCCATTCATCTTTTTGATTAATCAACAAGCTCAATTGGAAAAGAGATTTTTTCTGGAAGGAATAGAGAATCGGGATTGGGAGGACATGGCCATAGGACCCGGACCAAATACCGAACAGCCGTATATTTATCTTGCTGACATCGGTGATAACTTAGGAGTACGTGACCAAAAAACGATTTACTACTTTCCAGAACCGGATTTTATCGCAGAAGATCCAGCACAACCTGATACAATTACTAATATTAGCACTACTCATTTCAAATATCCCGACGGAAATCACAATGCTGAGGCTCTACTCATAAACCCTCAGACTCGGGATTTATACGTCATTATCAAAGACAGCAAAGCGCCGACTATTTATAAATTACCAGCCGATGAACTACAGCAAAATGAACAGGTGACGCTTCAAAGATGCGGAAATGTTGAGATTGAGCTAAATAATTCACTAGCCCTAATTACTGCTGGTGAAATCGGGGCAAATGGACAGGAAGTACTCATTAAAACCTATGGCAAGGTATACTTTTGGAAAAGAGATAACCCTCAAACTAATATCTGCGAGTTACTCAGAAGTACTCCCAAAGTGTTGAATTACCCCCCCGAGCCTCAGGGAGAAGCTATTGCATTCACACCTGATCAAAATGGTTATTATACCTTGAGTGAAGTGAGATTTGGTAAAAAACCAGTCTTGCTATTCTATCCACGGAAATAAATTAAAGTATTTCCTGCAATTCAATTATCCTCAAAGAAGTACCAGGACCGCTGTCACCTTTATATTTAATGAACAATCCATCTTCTTTTCTATACCAAAGGTAAGCTGACCATAAATTTGAAACTAAAAAACCCTCAAGATTGATTTTCACTTTGATGGTGTTAAAAACACCCGCAGGTGTGCTTACTTTTTCAATATCAGTTTTTTGTGCCTCAAACTCAATCGGATCCAAGCCCGAGCCTAATTTCAGAGTCCAAAAAGTAGTATGCTCTTGATCAGTTTTTACCCACACACTAAGTGCATGGTCCAGTTTGTTGATCCACGGTTTGTCATCTATCTGCACAATTTTACTGATACGATTACCGCTGTACTTACCACTAATGCTAATTTCATTATCCTTTCTTTCGGCTAAAAAATTATGATCAGCATCGTTATCCACCATACGCCACTTTTGGGTAAAACCGGGTGGAGCGTAACTATGCCGTGAATATTTGTTAGATGATTTCAGTGTTAATCGTAGGCTATCGCGAAAATGGCTAATACTGACTTGTAAGGTTTTTTTATCATCACCTTCCTGGTCCAAATAAATGTATTCCTGCCCTATTGAAGAGGTAGGGCAGGAAAAAAAAAGAATTAAAGCAGTAACAATAATTATAGCCTTATCTGTAATTCTATTTTGAAAGTGATCCAATTGCGGATTAGGCTTCTTCCAGTTGTAACCATTCAGGTTTACGGGTAACAACTTTTGCCTGAAGTGCATTAAGCAGGTTGTACAAACCAAAATAAGTACGGTTGATATATAAGGCGTCTTTCGGACCACGAGCGGTGCGAGACTCACGTACTTCTTTGGTGTTAGATACGCGCTCACTGAGGTCAAATATTTGTTTAAAATATGAATTATCAGCAAAGTCAAATTCATGATGATGGAACGGTTTGCCTAACAATTCTATCATCTCAATGAAGATGCTTTTAAAAAGCTTCTTTTCTTTTTCGCTGTCCCGATCGTTGATAAACTGAAGATCATAAAAGATGTTGTCCAGTTCTTCTTCGTTGATCAGAGTATCTTTACGAATAAGACGAAAATACTTTTGATAGAAATCTTCAGGAATCTCCTTTACACAGCCAAAATCAATAATGCCTAGTCTACCGTCCTCACGCATCAGAAAATTTCCAGGGTGCGGATCTGCGTGTACCTGCTGTAAGCGATGTATTTGAAAATCATAAAAGTCCCAAAGTGCCTGACCAATTTTATTTCTGACTTCCTGAGAAGGTTCAGTAGACAAAAATTCCTTCATATGATAGCCATGCAGCCAGTCCATGGTAATAATCTTCTCGCAGGATAATTCTGGATAATAGGCTGGGAAGAAGAGATTTTCAATATGACCACACTTTTCAGAAATTTCTACTGAACGTTGCAATTCCAGATTGTAATCCGTCTCCTCAATAAGCTTAGTTTCCACTTCACCCATGTAATGGTCAAGATCACGCTCGTTAATATTAAATAACCGGATCGCGAAAGGCTTGACAATTCTCAGGTCTGAACTTATGCTATCAGCAACACCTGGATACTGAATTTTTACTGCCAGTTTCTGATCTCCTATGGTAGCTTGATGTACCTGGCCGATAGAAGCAGCATTTTTTGCATTCTTACTGAAGCTATCGTATAGCTTTTCAGGACTGTCACCTAGAAACTTTTGAAAGGTTTTGACAACCAACGGGTACGATAAAGGAGGAGCACTATATTGCGCCATTGTAAAACGCTCAGTGTAAGCATTGGGCAATAAGTTTTTATCCATGCTCATCATCTGAAGCACCTTGAGTGCACTGCCTTTGAGTTCACTGAGGCCTTCATAAATGTCTTCTGCATTCTCCAAATGCAGAGAGTCTCTTGTATGCCTTGAATTTACAGCTCTCTTGGCATAATACTTCACGTAATTGCCTCCCACTTTGGCCCCGGTACGCACAAAACGTGACGCACGCTGCACCTTAGAAGTGGGTATTCTTGATTGCTCCTTCATAATATGTATTTATTGCTGATTATGTTAAGAATTACTTACCCTCGCTTCTGGTATAAAAAGCGGGCAAAATCTACAGCGGCGTCAATAGCGCTTCTGCTCATGAGATCAAAGGAAAGATTGACAGCTTTTTCAATGGCCTCATCAGTTCTTTCAAAACCCTGGCTGTCATCGTCAACCCAAAATTTCAATACAAAGAGAAGTTGCTGCCAAAGTCCATCATCATACTGACTACCAATAATAGGCCGGTCAACAATTTCTTCTGTTTCCTTGGCTTCCGCCAAGAGATCATTGACAAAGTCTAGAAAACCAGATTTGAATGGCTTTAAAAAGGACGTATTTTTCCAGCTTAACCCTCTTCTCTCAATTTGGTTTGCTGAATAAGTAACGTAGCTTCTGTTATCTTTCAGTACCTCTATCCACGTGTAATAAAATGCCAACAACTTTTCCCTTACTGCGTACTCGTTGAAGACACTCTCTCCTTTAATACGCTCAATGGTTTGGTCAAAGTAATCTTTCCAGATATCCTTTTCAATGACTGAAAAAGAACTGTAGTAGTCATAGAAAGTACCTTCTTTCATCTTCAACATCTTCATGAACTTGTAAACTGAAGCAGGTTCATGTCCATTCTCCAGAAGATAATCTATGTAGGCTTCTCTGATTTTAGCTTTTTTATCAGTTTTGGAGCTGCCTTTCTTAGATGCACTGTTTTCCATGCTTGTTTAACCGATATTTAATTGATAAAGTTAGATGATCACACAAAATGTTCGATCGTCGACGTAAGAAAATTAAACATTGTTAGGTGCTTTTCTCACCTAAATGATTTACAGTCATACAGTTTGATGACCATAGACTGTTGTTGGCAAAAACATTGCACCTTGATGTATTTCGCCCCCGCTGACAACCACAGGGCTTACCAATCCTGCCTGCTCAATTGGATCTTCTCAGCTTCAGTTAGTTCTTATTGCGATTACTTTTACGTATACCCAGTGCAGGACCATCAGTGAAAGATATTTAGTAACCAGGTCCAAGCAATCTGTTCATAACTGGCACCATCATATGCCTGGCTTATCTTTTTCATCTAGTCGTGCAAAGCTATGTTGGCAGTAAACTCTTACAATAGGACACCACCCCCCAATGGTGACGATTCTATGGGAGACTTTCCGTGTTGCATAAGGTAATCAATATCTCCGACGAACTGTGATTTTGGCTGCATCAAAGATATTTCAACCCGATTGGTAAGCAGGAGCGTTTCGCATCTTGACTGTAATATCTCAAATTGTTGAATGGCAAAGATAGAGACACTAAAATGAAAAACTTTTCCGTGTTCGTTGAACAGATAAAAACTTCGGCTACCCCGTCAGGCTACATCACATAGTCAGGCCAATGAATGAGTAACATGTCGATATGTTCAATACTTAAATTGCGCAGTGAATGATCTACCGAGTTGATAACATTCTTTTTGAGGTAGCATAGTGCTTGATGTAGCTATTGGGTCATTTTTCTGAAACTAGTTAAACACCACATTTAGCAACCACCTCAATTCTGTCGCACAGCCAAAGTTCTAGAGAAAGATTTTTTCCTGTAAGTTCTTTACTGCTGTAATCTCCGTAGATATCAGCTTCGTCAATGGTTTTTATAACTGTTTCATACAACTTTCCAATGAGGCTTAGCAACTTTTGAGGGGTCGTTGCAGGTCGATTTAGCAGTGGCCAGGTACTATTAACCGTGGGATAGTAAGCCCATGATTGCACAAATTGATGCTACTGACTGATATGAGTTATGGGAGTTTGTAATCAGTAAAATGATAAGACTTGGTAACAACAAAAAGGCGTGAAGTTAAACCTCATGCCCTTGGACAAACGAGTGAAGATTAATCAAACTTATACCATTGTTTCACCCTCTTTAAGTAACCTTCTCAAAATTTTGCCCACATTGGATTTAGGTAACTCTTCGCGAAACTCAATGATTTTCGGCACTTTATACGCTGTCATGTTTTCTTTACAATAAGACCTAAGCTCTTCTGCCGTCAGGCTCTCATCATTTTTGACTACACATATCTTTACCACTTCAGTTGACTTTTCATCAGGCACGCCGATGGCTCCGACTTCAAGTACTTTAGGGTGCGTAGATACTACGTTTTCAATATCATTAGGATACACATTAAAACCTGATACGTTAATCATTTCTTTCTTTCGGTCAACTATCCTGACGTAACCATCCTTTTCCAGTACCCCTATGTCACCGGTTTTAAACCAGCCGTCCCGGCTAAAGGCATTTTTGCTTTCTTCTTCCTTTTGCCAGTAGCCACTCATTACCTGCGGCCCTTTAGCATAGATTTCACCAGCTTCACCTGTAGGTACTTCCTGCTCATTGTCGTCGGCGATCATAAGTCGGGTACTGGACAGCGGTAGGCCAATAGATCCGATTTTTACCCTTCCGTCTATGCGGTTTGATGTGAGAACCGGCGACGTTTCGGTAAGTCCGTACCCCTCAGCAATAGAAATACCGGTTACTTCTTCACATTTTTCAGCTACTACTTTCTGAACTGCCATACCACCGGCACTAGCTACTTTGAAATTGCTGAAATCCAGTTGGGCAAATTCAGGATTATTTAGTAAAGCATTGTATAAGGTATTTACGCCGGTCATCACCGTAAATGGATGCTTCTTTAATTCTTTGATGAATGCTTTCATGTCCCTTGGATTGGTAATAAGAACATTTTTGGCCCCTAGCTTAAGCATACCCAGGCAGTTCACAGTAAAAGTATATATATGATAAAGGGGTAAAGCAGTAATGATGACCTCTTCACGTTCTTCTAACCTTACTTTCATCCATATGCACATCTGCTCAAGGTTAGCTACCAAATTAGTGTGAGAAAGAATAGCCCCTTTAGAAACACCTGTTGTACCGCCTGTATACTGCAGGCAAGCAGTATCACTTCCTCTCATGACAGGCTTTTCAAGGGGATATCGGGCACCGACTTTGAGCGAACGATTAAACTTAAGCGCTTGGGGTAAATTATAAGCGGGCACCATCTTCTTAATATTTTTGACCACAAAGTTGACGACCTTGCCTTTGAGGCCACCGAGTTGGTCACCAATCTCAGTCAGTATGACATGCTCTATTTCAGTGTTTTGAATTATCTTCTGAAGATTAGATGCGAAATTTTCAAGAATCACAATAGCTTTAGTACCGGAGTCTTTAAACTGATGCTCCATTTCTCTAGAAGTGTACAATGGATTCGTATTGACAACTACTAAGCCTGCTCGTAAAGCCCCGAATGCAGCGATCGGGTACTGTAACAAGTTAGGCATTTGTATAGCAATTCTATCGCCCTTCTTAAGCTTTAGCTCACTTTGTAAAAATGCAGCAAAATGGTAGGAAAGACGATCAAGTTCACTAAAAGTGATTGCCTTACCCATACACTCAAAAGCTGGTAAGTCGCTATATTTCCGAAAACATTCCTCAAAGAATTGTACCAGCGACTCATAGCCATGAGGGTCAATGTCTTTGGGTACTCCATCAGGATAATTTCTCAACCAGGGATACTCTTCTCTTACGTTCATCAGTTAGTAGAGTCTTTTTAAACAATACAATTTTTACTCAATTATATGAATATTATTTAAAATTTTCTAACTGCAATATATAAATTCGGAAATATGGCAAAAAAATAGAATATTGGAGACTGACACATAGAGCACTAGAATATAATCAAAAAAGGCCACGAAAACTCGTGACCTTTTTTGAAAACAACATTAACCCAAAAAATGAAGTGCTGTAGGGGGAGGAATCGAACCTCCAAGGAGCAGTTAGTCCACCAAAAGTGAGTTTATTCCGTTGTCTCCACCCTCGAGACAGGAGGGCATGTCTGCCAATTTCAACACCCTACAATGTATTGAAGTATTTAAAATTTTATTAAGCTAAATTAATCTATTATATTTTAACTTAAAAAAAATTTAATAAATTTGATTAAAATTTATATAAGTCGTAATTTTCATTCAACTTATTTAAACCAAACCTAATTTGCCGCATCAAAATGAGCAAAAATTTAGAAATTGATAACATTGATCTTAAAATTCTTGCACTCCTCTCAGAAGATGCCAAAATTCCCTATACTGAGATCGCCAAAAAAGTATATGTATCTGGAGGGACAGTACACGTAAGAATGCGTAAAATGGAAGAAATGGGCATCGTTAGGGGCACTACCCTTAATATGGATTACTCAAAACTTGGGTATGACATAACTGCCTTTTTGGGCATTTACCTCGAGAAAAGTTCCCTTTATAGCCAGGTTGTTGAAGAATTGAAGAAAGTTCCAGAAATCGTCAAGATTCATTACACTACTGGTAACTACAGTATTTTTACCAAGATTCACTGCAGAGATACTAAGCACCTACGTGAAGTGCTGCACGATAAAGTTCAAAAAATTGATGGTATCGTTCGCACAGAAACACTTATTTCACTAGAAGAAAGTTTAAACAGGCATATCCAACTAGGAGAATAAACTTTTAACTGTAACTCTGTCTGTCTAAATTCGTTCTTTGTTAAGAGTCGTCTATCTTCCTACATTCGTTATGATAAATTCTCAGTATTTCAAATTTTTCAAATAAGCCTGAGAACTTTTAGCATTGTTTAATGTTGTTATTTGAAGATTAAATGCACGTAATCTCTGTTTATTAGTTACTGAAATATATTATGGATAAAGACAATCAGATTTTAGAAGAATTTACCAGTTCAGATTATAAGTATGGTTTTGAGTCTAAAATTGAATCAGATTCTGCACCTAAAGGTCTCAACGAAGATACTATTCGTTTCATTTCTACCAAGAAAAATGAACCTGAATGGTTGCTTGAATGGCGCCTGAAGGCTTACCGAAACTGGTTGACACTGAAAGAACCTTCGTGGCATAACGTGAGTTATCCTGAGATTGATTATCAGGACATTATCTACTATGCTGCCCCCAAGCAGAAAGCTAAGCCTGAAAATCTGGATGAGGTTGATCCTGAACTATTAGATACTTTCAAAAGACTGGGTATCTCTTTGGAAGAGCAGAAGCGACTCACAGGTGTGGCTGTCGATGCGGTAATGGATAGTGTATCAGTGGCCACAACTTTCAAAGATAAGTTGGGCGATTTGGGTATCATCTTTTGCTCTTTCAGCGATGCGGTGCATAATCATCCTGATCTTGTTAAGAAATATCTTGGTTCTGTTGTCCCACAAAACGACAACTACTTTGCTGCACTCAACTCTGCGGTTTTCAGTGATGGCTCATTTTGTTACATACCCAAAGGTGTACGTTGTCCTATGGAGCTTTCCACGTACTTTCGGATTAATGCTGCCAATACGGGCCAATTTGAGCGGACTCTTATAATAGCCGAGGAAGCTTCTTACGTAAGTTACTTGGAAGGATGTACGGCTCCGATGCGTGACGAAAATCAACTGCATGCGGCTGTAGTAGAGATTTATGCTGCTAAAGATGCTGAAGTTAAGTATTCAACCGTACAAAATTGGTACCCTGGAGACAAAAATGGTAAAGGTGGGATTTACAATTTTGTAACCAAACGAGGTATTTGTGCTGGAGACAATTCTAAAATTTCCTGGACGCAAGTAGAGACTGGTTCTGCAGTTACTTGGAAGTACCCCAGTTGTATACTGAAAGGGGATAATTCTATTGGGGAATTTTATTCTGTAGCCGTTACCAATAATTGCCAACAAGCCGATACAGGTACGAAGATGATCCACATTGGTAAAAATACCCGCAGTCGTATTGTATCTAAGGGTGTATCAGCAGGCAAGAGTCAAAACAGCTACCGAGGACTGGTGAAAGTTATGAAAAGAGCAGAAAATGCCCGTAACTTTTCACAATGTGATTCTTTGCTGATGGGGGACAAGTGTGGCGCACATACTTTTCCTTACATCGAGTCTGGTAATAGCAGTGCACAGATTGAGCATGAGGCTACCACCTCTAAGATCGGTGAGGATCAGATCTTTTACTGTAACCAGAGAGGCATTAGTGAAGAGGATGCAGTTGCATTGATAGTCAACGGATACTGCAAGGAGGTACTCAATCAACTGCCAATGGAATTTGCGGTTGAAGCGCAAAAGCTTCTTGCCTTAACTCTTGAGGGTAGCGTAGGATAATTTCCTCTCTACGACATGTCATTTACCAAAAATCAGAAGCTTTACCTTCTGATTTTTACATTAATACTAATTTAAAATAGAAAATGCTCAAAATAGAGAATCTAAAAGCGCAAATAGAAGATACAGAGATACTTAGAGGTATCAACTTAGAGGTTAAGGCTGGTGAAGTGCATGCCATCATGGGTCCCAATGGGTCTGGAAAAAGTACACTGGCTTCGGTACTGGCAGGAAGAGAAGAATTTGAAGTGATCGAAGGCGAGGTTGAATACATGGGAAATGACCTGCTAGAACAGGATCCCGAAGAGCGTGCACGTGAAGGTATCTTTCTGGCGTTTCAGTACCCTGTTGAAATTCCTGGCGTAACTACTACCAATTTTTTAAAAACCGCTATCAACCAGATTCGCCAGCATAAAGGCTTGGATCCATTAGATGCTGTATCATTTCTAAAAATGATGAAAGAGAAGATGAAATTGGTTGATATTGATCAGTCTTTACTCAACCGATCTCTCAATGAAGGTTTCTCTGGCGGTGAAAAGAAAAGGAATGAAATATTTCAGATGGCTATGCTTGAACCTAAGTTAGCCATTCTTGATGAAACTGATTCGGGTCTTGATATAGATGCACTTCGTATTGTAGCCAACGGAGTCAATAAGCTCAAAACTAAAAATAATGCTATGATTGTTGTAACTCACTACCAACGCTTGCTTGATTACATAATCCCTGATTATGTGCACGTCCTTTACAACGGCAGAATTGTAAAGTCCGGTACCAAAGAACTGGCTATGGAACTTGAAGATAAAGGATATGACTGGATAAAAGAGACTGCAAACTCGGCGACTGCCTAATTTAAAACGTTAACGATTAAGATGAGTCAGGTAATCAAAAGTAAAAACACACCCCTAACCGAAGCCTTTATTGAAAGCTTTGATCCCAAGAATTTACAGGATGATGTGATCGGTACGTTGAGGAAAGGTGCTATAGTGCGTTTTTCTGAAGTAGGACTACCTGAAAAGAAAAACGAAGAATACAAGTATACCCCAATTACCAAGACGCTTGAGAAAGAATTCAGTGAAGTGCATGCAAAATCAACGCAGCCCTTTGCCGAAGCAATTAAGAACAAGGTAAAAGAACAATTACTAGATACTGAGGCGAATCATCTGGTATTTATCAACGGAAAATACATTGAAGATCTATCAACGATCATTTCGCCAGAGAATCAACTTTGTATTTGTACGCTCAGTGAAGCTTTTACAAAGTATCCGGATGCCATAGCACAATACCTATCTAAGGTTGCTCATGTTGAAAGCGACCCTTTCGTAGCTTTGAACACTGCTTACTCACAGGAAGGCATATTTTTGCGCGTTCCCAAAAGTGAAGTAGTAGAGGCGCCTGTGATTACATATTTTTTTACCGACGCATCATCAGACAATGTGATGTTGCATCCTCGCAATTTATGTATCGTGGAAGAGAATGCTCAAATAAAGTTGAGTGAAACATTCCTGACAATCGGTAAAGGGGCTAGCTATAACAATGCTGTCACTGAAATTTTTGTTGATAAGTACGCCCATGTACATTACTACAAGTATGAAAATGATACCCAAAAAGCCTATCATACAGGTACTACACAGGTAAAGCAGCACGACAATAGTCATTTTCATGCTGTAACAATTTCGCTTCAGGGAGGTATGATTCGTAATAATCTAAACATTGAAATTGATGCCGAGCACTGCGAGTCGCACATGTATGGACTGTACATGCTTGATGGCAACACGCACGTAGATAACCATACTATTGTAGACCACCGAAAGCCAAACGCTTTTAGTAATGAGCTATACAAAGGCATAGTTGACGATAGGGCTCGCGGCGTATTTAACGGTAAAATTTACGTACGCCCTGATGCCCAGAGAACGAACGCTTTTCAGTCTAATGCCAATATCTTACTTAGCGATAATGCCTCGGTAGATACTAAGCCTCAGCTTGAAATCTGGGCAGATGATGTCAAGTGCTCACATGGTGCAACTACTGGTCAACTGGACCAAGAGCAAATGTTTTATCTAAGAACACGGGGACTCTCCAAAATACAAGCTCGGGCAGTCTTGCTCAAAGCCTTTGCCGGTGATGTGATACAGCACATAGGTATTGGAGCTTTGAGAGAACTGGTAGAGGAGCAAATTACTGAGCGCCTAGAAAATAAATAAAGCAACTATGGACACTACGGATAAAGATATAATTCTAAATAAGAATATTGATATTGACGAGGTGCGGGCTCAGTTCCCTGTGCTACATCAGGAGGTCAATGGCAGACCTCTCATCTACTTTGACAATGCTGCTACTACCCAGAAGCCTTCTGTTGTCATAGACGCGCTCCGGCATTATTACGAAAATGACAATGCCAATATTCACCGGGGTATCCATACCTTGGCGGAAAGAGCAACTTCTGATTTTGAAGAGACAAGACGTACCGTCCAGTCCTTCCTGGGTGCCCGGGAGGCAGAGGAAATCGTAATGACTAAAGGTACTACCGATAGCATCAACCTGGTGGCTAACAGTTACGGAAGAGCCAACGTCCAGGCAGGTGATGAAGTTGTAATCACTGCTATGGAGCATCATTCTAACATTGTACCCTGGCAAATGCTCTGCGAAGTGAAAGGCGCACACCTTAAAGTAGTACCGGTTGACGAGCAAGGTGAAATTATGATGGACGCATTCCGGCAAATAGTGAATGAAAAGACGAAAATTGTCAGTGTCGTCTACGCCTCCAACTCTTTGGGAACCGTTAATCCAATAGAAGAAATCATTGATATTGCTCATGCAAAGGGAGCAGTGGTACTCATTGATGGTGCACAAGCAACCGCACATTTTGATATCAATGTACAGGCACTTAACTGTGATTTTTTTGTATTCTCCGCGCACAAGGTTTTTGGGCCTACCGGAACCGGAGTGCTATACGGTAAACGACGACTGTTGGAGAAAATGCCTCCCTACCAGGGCGGTGGAGAAATGATCAGTAATGTTACGTTTGAAAAAACTACCTACAACGATATTCCTTATAAATTTGAAGCTGGCACACCCAATATCGCTGACGTAATTGCTTTCAGACAAGCACTGGAGTTTGTAAATAAGCTGGATAAAGTCAATATACATGCACACGAGCAAAATTTGCTGTCTCATGCTCACGATGCCATGGAGCAAATTCCTGGACTCAGGATCATTGGTAAAGCTGCTAACAAAGTAAGTGTCGTTTCTTTTGTAGTGGATGGAATTTTTCACTTTGATATCGGGCAAATGCTTGATGCTCGTGGTGTTGCCATCAGAACGGGACACCATTGTACGCAGCCACTTATGGAGCATTACGGCCTTGAAGGAACAGCCAGGGCTTCTTTTTCTGTTTATAATACAGTTTCAGAGATAGACATTATGGTAGAGGGCTTAGAAAAAATTGTGACAATGATGCGTAAATAAATATGCCAAAATCTATACAAGACACACAGGACGAGATCATAGAAGAATTTAACTTATTGGACGGTGACCAGGAAATGACCAATTTTTATATTATGGAACTCGGTCAAAAGCTACCCCAAATGAGTGAAGACTTAAAGACTGATGATAACATCATCAAGGGTTGTCAATCCAAGGTGTGGGTAGTGCCCAGCGTTGATAATGATTCACTTCATTTTACTGCCGACAGCAACTCAGCTATCACCAAAGGTCTTGTTAGCTTACTGATAAGGGTATTTGACCATCAAAAAGCCGAAGATATTCTTAATGCAGATCTTTATTTTATTGACAAGATTGGTATGAACCGCTTCATTGGCACTCAACGCTCTAACGGCTTTGCTGCTATGATCAAACAGATGAAGCTGTTTGCTTTAGTACAAAAAGACAGAATTGAAGCCAACCAATAATCACAGATCATCATGAGTGAAAATAACACAGCAACAATACCAGCCCTTCGTGACAAGGTAGTAAATGCCATCAAAACAGTATTTGATCCGGAAATTCCGGTAGACGTTTATGAACTGGGGCTCATCTATGAGATCAGCGTCTACCCTATCAACAATGTATATGTTTTGATGACGCTCACCTCACCTGCTTGTCCTTCTGCCGAAGCAATACCCTCTGAAGTAGAGGAGAAAATTAAAGCGATAGAAGGGATTAACGATGTAAAAGTAGAATTAACCTTTGACCCACCTTACACTCAGGACATGATGTCTGAAAGTGCTAAGCTGGAACTAGGTTTTATGTAAATTGAACTGAACACTGAACACTAAATATATATATTATGTACCCAGAACAATTAGTTGCTCCCATGCGCCAAGACCTTACGGTAGCTGGTTTTCAGGAACTCCGCACCGCAGAAGATGTTAAAAATCATCTAAGTGATCATAAAGGAACTACGCTACTCGTCATAAATTCAGTGTGTGGCTGCGCAGCAGGAGCAGCGCGCCCAGGTGTGAAACATGCTGTAGAAACCTCAGAAAAAAAACCTGATAATTTAGCCACTGTTTTCGCAGGTGTAGACCAGCAGGCGGTAGCCAAAGCCCGGGAGTACACACTTCCCTATCCCCCTTCTTCACCTTCTATTGCACTCTTTAAGGATGGAGAATTAGTACACTTTGTAGAAAGACATCATATTGAAGGAAGACCGGCTGAAATGATCGCCGACCATTTGGTGGATGTCTTTAATGAATTTTGTTGATCACTACTTTGTGGGAATACAGAGATAAGGAGGTTAATCCCTCCTTTTTTGTTAAAAAGAAAATCGGTTACGAAATGCTTCCATTTCATCCAGCAATGAACTTTCCTCCCACCGAGGCAGATGCCTGAAAAGCTTAAGATCAGTGTCTACCGAAAGCTGTCGCAGACTGAGATGTTGATTGACAAAGATAAATTCCAGATCAAAATAAATTGCTTTTACTACGTCTACTATATCAAGTATCTGTAAATTCTTGTCTATCAGATTATAGGTATCCGATGGCATATCCGAGTGAATCAGCTGTTTTAGTACCTCTCCTACCCTATCTACACTAATAAATGCCCGACATTGATTGCCATCACCGTGAATCGAAATTCGCCTTCTAAAATTGGCTTCAAACATAAATCGGTTGATCACCGCATCAAAGCGCAAGCTTTTATTGTATCCATACACATTACCACACCGAATAACATAAGTAGGAATTTTGGGGAAAAGCCGTTTAACATGCTCTTCTCCTCTCAGCTTAGAGATACCATAAATGGTCTCCGGACCAGGATCTGTGTTTTCATCGGCATAGTCTGAACCGTAAACAGAGGTGCTGCTAAGATAAACAAGCTTACTGACACCGGGTGCATCTTCAATGGCATACACTAGTTCAGCCGTACCCCAATGATTGGTCTGCTCGTATGCATGGCCGTCGGTGGTTGAAAATGGGGTAAGCACTTTAGCGGCTAAATGATACACAATTTCTGCTTCATTTACATACTGGCGGAGCTTACGAGTATTAAGTAGCTCACCTTGCACAAATTCAATTTTTACTTCTGATCTGTCAGCACGATCGTAGAGCGAGTGCCCTAGAAAAAAATTATGATTTCCGCGAGATAGATTATCATAGATGATAATCCGTGATACAGACTTATCATGAATAAGTTGGCTAACCAGTTGTGTGCCGATATAACCAGCACCACCGGTAATTAGTATTGTCATCAGTTATGATTTTGCCAGGTCAGTGTTCAAGCCGCATTCAGTCTTATTCATGCCATACCAGCGTGCTTCACGCTCCTGCAGCCCGGGGTCAGGTTTTTTTGTACAGGGTTCACAGCCGATACTGATGTAACCCTTAGCATCCAGAGGATGACGTGGTAGATCATGTTCCCTCAGGTACGCAAAGATATCCCGAATATTCCAATCTAGCATCGGATGAAAACGAACCACACCGTGCGGGGCTTCCTGATGAACTTTCATAGCTTTCCGTACCCTACTCTGTTCGGCTCTTACGCCATTGATCCACACATCATAATCACGTAGCACCATTTCCAACGGCTGCGTCTTATTTAAAAAGCAGCAGTAATCCGGATCGGAAGTAAATAATAGATTTCCCTGGTCGTCTCTTTGCTGATGTTTCGGCACAAGTGAATTCAGACGTACGAGGTTAAGTCCAAGTCGATCACATATTTGCTCTGCAAATGCCACAGTTTCTGGAAAGTGATAGCCAGTATTAATAAAGTACACGGGAATATCTTTATTAAACCTGCTGATGATATGGAGTAGAACAAGGCTATGGCTTTGAAAAGAAGAAGTTGTAAAAACTTTCTTACCATTATTTTGATACTGCTGAAGCTGGTGCCGGATTTCTTCTAATCTCACGATACTTGTTTGTTTTTTTGACAGATCAAATATAGAAAATTATGTTTGCTACAAGGAAAGCTAATGCATGTTATTCTAAACAAACAAGATTAACGATTCTCGGGTGTCCAACATCACAAATGGATTAAATTTTTATAAATATGAGCTTTTGACAATTGAAAAATATGCTGTCAGATTTACTCGATTATAACCATTATGCCAATCAACAAGTCATCTGTTCTTTTGTTGAAGATGGATTTAGGGCTTTAGAGGGTGCAAAATTATTTAGTCATCTGATCAATGCTCACCATCACTGGCTCGCGCGTGTACAGCAGACAGAACCCAGTTATGCTATATGGGAACTCCATGAAGTTAATGATTTTTCAAGGATAGATCAGGAGAACCACAGTGTATCTTTCAAACTATTGAAAACCCTGCCGGACCTGGATGATAAAGTAGCCTATGCAACTTCTCAAGGTGATAAATACCAAAATTCGTATCGTGATATTTTCATGCACGTAATTAATCACTCAACTTATCACCGGGGACAACTTAGCCGTATCATTCGGAAGGAAGGCATAGTACCGCCAAATACTGATTACATTTTTTACAGAAGAGACCAATCTTAATATGAATATCTTTTTCTCAGAGTACAATGCGGACTACAACAGCTATACTTTTTCTTATGCAATTTACTGTATCAAGGAGCATCAGTCAGAACTGAGCCATATTTACGAAAAAGGATTTTTGCCGTATACCGGCAATACGAATCTAGAAAAAGACACCTTTTATCTAGCCAGAAGTCTGAGGGTCAACCTGGAAAATTTTGAGAGTAGCTCTGAAAATCGTCGTGTACACCGTAAAGCCGAACCTCTCGCCATCAGCATGAAAGTTCACGAAAAGAATGATTTTGACCTGAATGACCCTTCATTGATGCGATTTTGCCGGGATTATGCAGAAGAGAGATTTAGTGGCGGTAATATGGCATCGAATCGGCTGGTTTACGTGCTTGGCAGAGAGATACTTACACATATAATCAGCTTTCGTTCCGAGGATGAGATCTATGGATACGTATTTACTGTCATACAAGGTAGTATGTTACACTACTGGTTCTCATTCTATGATACGCAATACATGCGCTCCCATTCGCTGGGAAAATGGATGATGTGGAAAGTGATAGACTGGGCAAAGCAGCAGAAACTCCAGCACGTTTACATAGGCACCTGTTATCGGGAAAAATCCCTATACAAGGTGCGGGATCACAAAGGAGCCGAGTTTTTTGATGGCCAAAAGTGGAACCAGGATATTACTCTACTCAAGTCTTTGTGCAAGTCAGATGATGAGGAGAAAAAAGCAGATCTCTACAAAGAGGCACCAGGAATTTATGATGCATAAAAAAAGGACAGCCTGACGACTGTCCTTACACATGTTGTAACTGATGAATTTTCAGGTGCCAAAGATTTTTGTGAGAATACCTTTTTTGACTGGCTTGGCCGTAAATCCAGCCAGATTCACAATATCTATTACGTCCCGTGCTACCAGGGATTCAGGGCCTGACACAGTCAAGATATTATCATTATTTAATGTGTCAACGTCCCACTGACTAATCTCCTGTGCATTGTCAAGATAGGATGAAATTGTATCTACACATCCACCACATTTGATGTTAGTTTTAAACTTATAGGTCTTCATAAGCAGATAAGTCGTTATCAGTGAAATACAAATATAAAGAATAGTCTTGACTAGATTATAGTTCCATCTTTCAAATAGATCTACAAAAATAAAATAGCGCTTTATTCGTAGGCAAAGCACCTTATCTTTGCGCTATGAAGTACATGATTCAATGGGCTATACGCTTTATACCCCGGCCTGTTTTACAACAATTCGGGAAAAAGTTACTTAACGTCCTGGCATTTTTTCTTCAGGGCTATCGTATGCAGTGTCCGGTAGATGGCAAGACTTTCCGCCGCTTTTTGCCTTACGGCCGTATTGATTCCCGTCCAAACGCACTTTGCCCGAGTTCGCTCACCCTGGAGCGTCACCGCCTGATGTGGCTGTTTTTAAAGAATAAGACTGACTTTTTTACAAAGCCTCAGAAGGTGCTGCACATTGCACCCGAAATCTGTTTCATTGATCGCTTTGAGCAATTACAAAATTTAGAATACATTACCGCTGACCTGGAATCTCCCTGGGCAAAAGTAAAAATGGACCTGCACGACATCCCCTTTGAGGATGATACTTTTGATGTGATTTTTTGCAATCATGTGATGGAGCATGTGGATGATGATATTCACTGTATGCGTGAGCTTTTTCGGGTTTTATGTCCCGGAGGCTGGGCTATCATTCAGTCTCCCGTCTACAATATACCCCTAACCGTTGAGGACCCAAATGTCACAGATCCAGCTAAAAGAGAAAGGCTATTTGGGCAAAGAGACCACGTTCGGATGTACGGGCTGGATTATCCGGATAGACTGAGAAGTGCAGGTTTCAAAGTTACTGAAGATGATTATATCAATACCTTCACCGAAGAACAGATCAAGTGGTACAGCTTGATGAAAGGTGAAATCATTTATTTCTGCGAAAAAAACTGATTGACGCTTCCCTTGCTCACTAAAAAATCTCTATTAATCCGTTGAATCAAAAAAAGCCTACCTCCACATGAAGGTCGGCTTTTTTACCACAAAAAGAGTAAAACCTAAATTAACTAATTTCTTGCAAAACGCCTTCAGCACGCTCCATATGTTGCTGCTGAGTATCAATAATTTCTGCGGCAAGCCCTTCAATCATGGGGTTATCTGCTTCCAAGATTAATTCATTCAAGCGACCTACATTCTCACGATACTGCTTGATGGCCTCTTGCATGTAAGCTTGGTCAAATTTGTCATCAGAAAGCTGTCGAATACTATCAATTTTAACGCGCTCAGTGGCACCTATGACTTCCGGGAGATTAGCATTAGAAGCTTCTGCCATATCCTCAATTCTCCGGCGAGTCTCTTTATCGCCAGTAATGATGGATTCCGCATAACTCCGTACGGCTTCGGATCGGGCCTGTTGCTGGGCTATTTCTCCCATGCGATACTGCATCCTGTTGTTCATATATGCTAATAATACAAGGTCAACAGCAGTTGCAGCCAATTCTTCATCTCCCTCTTTTACGAGTGTGGTATCTTGATCTACTTCCAGATTATCGGCAACCCCTGAATCATTTTGTTGTGTACCTGAATTACATCCGGATGATACTAGAATTATTAAGAATAATCCTAAAAAGTAAAAAAATTTTGTCGTTTTCATAGTTAAAAAAGTATTATTTAGTTCATTATAAAAACATAGCACCCCGGCGAATGTTTGTTTCGTCATCAGCTTCTTGCCTTTAACAAACTAAAAATCGCTAGACGGTCTTGCCCTTGATGTAGGGCTCCTTTTGTTGAAAATGATACCAAATCAGGCCCCAACCGTAGCCCAAAAAAACCATAGCAGAAGTAATCAAGCTTAAAAATGCAACTGATACACTACGGTAACGAAACAGAGATTCCGACCACAACAAAAGAAAGTAGATAGTCAAAACAGCTAGCATAAGTATTCCCAATTGTGGGGACAGTACTATTGTAATCAGCATGCAGAGAAGGTAAACGTAAAAAAAAAGGGGAACTAGATGAATAGGTTTAAAACTATCAGGAAAAAAACGTTGTACGTTGATACGGGATTTGCCAAACCATACCATCTGGTCAAAAAATGACTTGAGCGTTCCCTTCCTTTTGTGGTAAATAGATGCTTTGCTAATTAGACCTATCCTATAACCTAACTTTTCAATACGTATACTGAATTCAAGGTCTTCCCCGCAATCAGGTATCTTAAATCCACCAGATTTTTCATACACCTCTCGTTTCATACCCATATTGAAACTCCTGGGATAATAGGAGGCAACTACCTGGGAGCGACCACGCGTTCCGCCGGTTGTCAGGTAAGAGGTCATCGCAAAATCTGCCGCTTTCTGTACGTTGGTAAAATCAGGATGGGCCTTATCCGGACCACCAAAGCAGTCCAACTGATCTTGCTGCAGATACTCATTTACGGATTGCATATAGTGCTCCGGTAGAATAATATCTGAATCCAGAATAATAATGTATTCACCCTGTGATTTAGAAAATCCGTAGTTGCGTGCCAGGCCCTGCCCCACATTTTCTATGTAATAGTAATGTACATCCAGCTGATGTTTAAAAAGCCCCACCACCTGATCTGACTTGTTTTCTGAGCCGTCCTCTACAACTATCACCTCAAAATTACGGTAAGACTGCTGGCTCAGCCCCTCAAGAACCACACGTATTTCGTCCGGACGGTTATAGACGGGAATGATGAGGGAGAAAAACATATCAGAATACTTTATTTCGCGGGTAGCTTACCTTTTCTGAAATGATGTAGTCATTTTTTTTCTGCGAGTTCATCGTGATCATTTCAGCTACAAAGCCCGCCATAAACAGTTGAACCCCAACGATTACAGCCACCAGCGCCAGAAAAAATAAAGGCTGGTCAGTCACTTCCCGCACTTTAAGGTTGAAGTAGAGTTTGTAGAGCTTATCAGCAATAATTCCAATGGCCACAAGTAGGCCAAAAAGAAAGCTCAACGTTCCAATGGTGCCAAAGAAGTGCATAGGACGTTTCTTGAACTTGGAAACGAAGGTAATAGAAAGCAGATCCAAAAAGCCAAAAACAAAGCGCTCCAGTCCAAACTTCGTACTTCCGTACTTACGAGCACGATGCTGTACTACCTTCTCACCGATTCTGTCAAAGCCGTGTCGCTTGGCAATCATAGGAATGTAGCGGTGCATTTCACCGTATACTTCAATATTCTTCACTACCTGTAGGTTATAAGCTTTCAGGCCACAGTTGAAGTCATGTAAGCTAATGCCAGAAATCCTGCGGGTCACGTAGTTAAAAAACAGAGAGGGAATTGTCTTGCTGATGGGATCATGCCGCTCCTTTTTCCAACCTGATATTAGATCATAGTTTTCTTCCTTGATCAGACGGTACAGTTCGGGAATTTCATCAGGACTATCCTGCAGATCAGCATCCATGGTAATCACCACGTCTCCCTGAGCATGATAGAAACCAGTATTGAGCGCAGCCGACTTACCGTAGTTGCGATTAAAGCGAATCCCTTCCATATAGGGATCATTTTTAGCTAAGTCGGAGACTACCTGCCACGAATTATCGCGGCTACCATCGTCAATCAGCAATATTTCGTAATGATAACCATGCTTTTTCATGACCTGCCGTATCCACTGGCACAACTCAGGCAGCGATTCCTCTTCGTTGTAAAGTGGGATCACCACCGAAATATCTTTTTTTGACACAAACTCCATTATCTGAATTCAGGTGTGGGGGTTTTCTTGATAATCAGACCGATGATGGCTGCTAAAACAGCCCCTCCCAGGATACTGGTGTAAAGAAAACTCATCAACAAATTATTGACACTAAAAGAGTTTTCTGCTTGCAGTTGAGCTACGGTTTCATCAACGGTCTCGTCATCCGCACCAAAATTCTGCAGCATTGTAGCTGTCTGGTTAATAATAGCTTCCTGTATCTGGGCGGGTAGCTCCGGCGACAGTACATTGTACTGCAGAATACTGTAAGTCGTACTAATAGCGCCAGCAATGACGATGATGAGCCAGGTTGAGAGAAAGGCCTCTCTGAATGATAAGGTGCCTCCTCGCTCCGAACGCAGGCGATAGCCGGCCATTAGAAGGATCGTAATGGTCAGGGCAAAATTCATGAACCCTACCCACCAGGCACTGGCGATCAATGTGTAGTCAATCATAATGATAGACGCGCTGACGGCTACGCTTATCGTGCCGAGTAAGAGGCCGTATTTGAGGTCATGATTCATAGCTTAATAGGTTAGTTGTTTACAGTCAGTGGGCGTTGTCGCATGACCACCGAAATGACGGTAGTAATAAAGAATCCAGCCAACACTTTTCTGATAAAATCATCCAAAGCTAGGTCGTAGGCTGTGGCTGTCCGAACACTTGCCAAAGAATTATCGTAGGTGTCCTGACCCAGTCTTTCAATCAGGTTTTCGCTTGAATCCTGCATCAGTGTTACCCGGTCATTAATGTAATCGGTAAGTAGCTGCGGATCTACTTGGTCAAGGTACACCCAGATAAAAAGAGCTGAAACCACTGATAAGACCATGTATGTACCAAAGCCAATGGTCATTCCCTGCCAGAAATGTAAATAGGAAGCATTGTAGTATTTCTTAAACTCTTTGATAGCAAAGAACACAAATATCGGAATGAAAAAGAAACTGAACAGGGTGCCGTTGATCAGAGGGTTTTCTCCCAGGACAAGCAAGATTACAAAAAGCGAAATTGATAATATTCCCCCAACCATTCCATACTTAAAAGGAACGAACAGGTAGGGATTTTTAAAAGCTGATTGTTGGGTCATGATTATGACAGATCCGTCCAGTACCTATCTCGGTAAAAAGTACCACAAACCCGTCCTTTTAGTTCCTTTCCCCAGAAAGGTGAATTCCTAGATCTGGACCGGTTTGTATGATGATCCAAAACCCAGTTTGCATCTGGATCAAAAAGCGTGAGCTCAGCCAGGGCACCTTCCCGTATTTCGGGAGAATCTATGCCCAGGAGTGAGCGCGGCACCGTTGATATCTTTTCCAGTAAATCCTCCATCGGCAGTTTGCGGGACAGCGCCTGGTTGATAACGGGATAGACCGTCTGTAAGCCAATCATACCGAAGGCTGCTAAATCAAACTCGCATTTCTTTTGCTCCTCATCATGGGGTTGATGGGATGAAACGATAACGTCTATCGTACCTTCTCGCAGGCCCTCGTGTAAGGCCCATTGATCATCCCTGGTTCTCAGAGGTGGGTTTACCCTAAGGTTGGTATCAAAATCAGCCAGATCTTCATCGGTAAATGCCAGGTGGTGCGCCGCCACATCACAGCTAACAGGCAATCCCTCTTGTTTGGCATGCTTAATCAGAGATACCGAAGCCTTAGATGAAATATTGCTAAAATGGAGTCTTGGAAGTGCCCCAACAGTAAACTCAGTCACATATTCTAGCAGGCGGAGATCTCGCTCAATGGCAATTGTTTCCGCTAATACAGGAATGCCTTTAAGCCCTAAAATTGTACTCTGTAGTCCTTCGTGCATATCGCCAAAGCAAGCAAGGTGTTGATCTTCAGGCCGATTGATGAGTAATGTGTCCAGCTTCTGCATGTACTGCAGGGCTTTGAGCATCACCTGCGTGTGCCAGAGCGGATGAATACCATCCGAAAAAGCCACTGCCCCGGCACGAGCCAAATCAATCATCTCAGTAAGCTCTTTGCCCTGTGTATCACGTGTGACAGCGGCCATCGGATACAGCTCCAGGGGTTGAGCATTATCCTGTTTCAGATAGTGAATATCATTTTTTGTTTGTACTACCGGCTGCGTATTGGATAACAGGGCTACGCCAGTAAAACCACCTGCTGCGGCTGCAGCAGCTCCGGTAAAAATGTCCTCTTTCTGCTCCTGTCCCGGGTCGCCAAAATGCGCCTGCATATCAAACCATCCGGCTGAAATGTATTTACCATCGGCATCCAATACCCGCGTTTCATCTTCAAAATCTCCCCCTTCGCCAGCTTGGGAAATCCGCTCAATGATGCCATTACGAAGAAGCATATCTACCTTTTGTAAATGATAGGGAGATGCTTTGTGCATGATGGTTATTGAGCGAAGAAGGACGTTCATATGCTAACTGAACTTTAGTAGATTCGGACAGTCTGTAATTTAATGGATTAGTAAAAACTGCCACAAGCTTACAAAAAACGAATCAGTAAAACTTCAGTAAGTAGAAAAAAGAGTGCAAGGAGTAGGGTGTATTTCCAAAGCGCAATACTCGTCTGCTCATTACTAATCAAACTGATAAACTCTTCTACGTCCTCAGCTTCGTAGATGGCTACATTCTCGGCTGATGCAAAGATCGTTTGAAGATCGTCCAGCGTATACTGTTCTACCATAGACTCTTTTTCGTCAATGTTAAAAGAAAGTGTCATCACGCGCACTGCCTCGTTGTCACCAACACCATTCTCTTCAGTTCTAAGCAGATCATAAAATCCTGATTTGACAACATCCTGAGGTATCTCCATCAACAAGCGTCCACTGACCAGCCTTTGGGTAGGAATCACCTCCTCCTCTCCCTGCCGCAATTTGTAGATGAAGCGGCGGGAAGGAGCATCGGCAGTTTCTTCTAGCTCATTTTCTTCAAAACTTGAGATCTCCAGGGCGATGGTAGGATTATCAATGTAATAGTAAAGCTCATTATTCATTGATTTGCTGAGGGAAGCCAGGCGATACATAACTGGCACAAACACCGCATGCCGGTGCAAATTTGTGAATTCATCACGGAGGGGAGTCACAAAAAAGTAAAACTGATCACTGGCTGGTAATTCGCTGGTGATGTATCGGTCGCTCATTACCATAAGGTAGGGTTCACCATTACGATAGCGCAATAATGGTTGCCCCTGTATATTGTGCCTCATCATCTGCCTGGCGGCGGGCATTGCAAAATTTTCACTCTTACCTTCAAACATCCCCTCAAAGAAAGGATTAGCCAAATCTGGATTGAACAGAGGCATGGCCGACCCTTCTACCGAATCAGGAACAGAGATACGTTCTCCGCTGATGCCCAGGTTACCAGTTACCTGCTGCAAAAAGCTAAGATCAGCCGTGGCCGGCGGAATATACAACACATGCCCTCCATTGGCCAGATAATTTCTCAGGTAAGGAATTACAGCACGGTTAGCCTCATCGCTGGTACCGCCTAGCTCGTTAAGCACTACCATATCTGAGCTTTCAACTAAGCTGTAATCCAGGTTGTCAAGACTAAAAGACTGAAAATCAAAAATATCCTCATTGGCATACACCTGGGAGATACCGGAACGCTGATCGGGGCCGAGGTTTTGCAGCCCTGGTCTTATTTCCAAAACTGAAATTTTATCGCTCAGGTTGAGGGTAAAATAGAACTGGTTATCAAAAGTAACCGGGTAATCCTCAAAAACTAGCTGACACCGGTTATTTTGCTGTAACGGGAAATTCAGGGTAAAACGAACCATGCCACTCGCATTGGAAGAAACGTCAAGGCTGGCACTGGCTACCTGCTCCTCATTAATCAGAAGACGGACAATCTGGTCTGAAATATCCTGCTCTCCGTCATTTCGCAGTATAACAGCCAGTTCGTTGGCTTCTTCGGCCAGCACAAACGGATTTGCCAAGTAGACAGAGTCAATATATACATTGGATTCGTAGGAAGTCGTAATGGGCACTAACTTAACAGTATTGACCGTATCCTCAGCAAAAACCTCTGGATCGCCGAAAGTAGATCGCTGAAAGTCAGAGATGACGTAAATATCTGATTCCCGGCTGCTAGCAGATCCAAAGGCATCAGCAGCTATATCGCTCTGGATTTTCCCCAATACTTCACTGGCACTGCGCGATACACCCGTCAGATCAACCCCGGCAATGAGCTCACCGAGTTCATCACTGCTTTTGGGTACGCGGGAAAAACTACCAAACTCATTGGTAAGAAACTTAAACTGGGTATTACGGGGATACAGCGAAAGAATTTCTTCAATGTAATTAACCCCTAAATCTATTCCACGGATATTAGAAGAAAGCTCGGATGACATACTGAGCGAATTATCCAGGTAAATATAGACGAGCTTTTCAGTATTGTTACTGCTGTCAGCATTTTCTTCGCCCGGCAGGAAAGGCTGCGCAAAAGTGATCACCAGGAAGGTAACAAACAGCAGCCGAGCCAGGAGTATCAGCAGGTGCTTGATTTTAAGCTTAGAGGTAGTGGCTTCTTTTACATTTTTGAGGAAATAATTATTACTGAAATATACTTTTCGGGTTCTTCTAAAATTAAATAGGTGTATAATGATGGGGACACTCAGCGCTAAAAGTCCCCACAAAAACTGTGGATATACAAAGTTCATTAGCAATTAATTAGCGTACGGGCTATTCCAAGAAAAAGCTTTTGCTTACTAAAGATAAAAGGCTACTATCGCAGCCTTATTGTTTTGAAGGGTTAAAAGTAAGCTATCTGAAAGATACAAATAAAAAGCTAATCCAACAGGGGGAAGTATAAATCTACCAGCTCCCGAAAACAGGCGTCTCCTCCTTTACGGGTGAGTACTAGCTGGGCTGCTTCACGGACAGGCGGTGCAGCATCAGCCGGGCAGGCCGACACACCTACGCTTTGCATGATGTCCAAGTCATTGAGATCATCACCCATAAACAATACCTGTTCGTAGGAGAGATTGAGTTCAGTAAGCCATTGCTTTAGCACTTTCAGTTTGGATTCCTTACCTACGTAGCAAAGCTTGACACCCAACATATCGGCCCTTTTTCTGACCGTCATTTGGCTACTACTGGCACTCAGGAAAGCAACCTGCTTTCCCTTTTTGAGGAGCCGCTTGATCGCCATGCCATCTTTGGTATTGTATTTCTTGAACTCATCTCCTTGCTCAGTAATATAAACACCGCCGTCAGTCAGGGTACCGTCAACGTCCAGCACGATAAGTTTGATATGGCTTAGATTGAGCATCTTTTAAATTACTTTTCTCCCCACTGCTTCAGCAATCGGCTGTAAAGTGCGATACATTTCCCGAAACTCATCGTGATTGAGCTGTTGGGCCGCATCCGATTTAGCAATCTTGGGCGTAGGGTGTGTTTCTATCAGCAGTCCGTCTACACCCATGGCCACACAGGCCCTGGTCAGGTCCGGAATACCGTAAGCAATCCCCATCGCATGGCTGGGATCCAGTACTACGGGAAGGTTGGTGTGTTCCTTCAAGTAAGCAACGCCGCATAAATCCAGTGAAAAGCGAGTTTTGTTTTCAAAGGTCCGAATACCCCTTTCACACAGCATCACCTGCTCATTACCAGCCGACAGGATAAACTCAGCTGCCTGAACAAACTCCTGCAGTGTAGCTCCAAAGTGACGTTTCAGTAGTATCGGCTTATAGGCTTTCCCACAGGATTTGAGAATTCCGTGATCATACATGGCCTTAGATCCGACTTGTACAATGTCTGCATGCTCAATTACAGCATCAACGTGTGTAGCATCGCGTACCTCGGTGATGATATTGAGACCATACTGTTCACGAACAGCAGCCAACATAAGCAGCCCCTCCAGTCCCAGTCCCTGAAACGAGTAGGGTGATGTACGTGGCTTAAAGCACCCTGCTCTCAGCGTCGTGATGTTTAACTCCTTCAGTAAATCCGCACTCTGGATGATCTGCTCCTTGGATTCAATAGAACAAGGGCCCGTGATCAGCAGCGTATTATGATGATCCTTACCCAGTTTAACGTTGCTACCTACTTGTATTTCACGTAGCTCAGAGCGGTAATTACGACTGGCCAGTTGTATATCGCTATCCATAGGGAAATACTCAACCGCCACAGACTCTAGTACAGCAGGTAGCTGCTTATCGGCAGAAGGGGTAATAAGGATGTATTGGTCTTCTTTTTTATAGAAAACCGCCCGAGTAGCTTTTGCCAGCTTGACGGCCTCTTTTTCTTGGATGTTTTCTTTCAGATGTACGATCATACTTCTCCGCGTATTAGGTTATTAAAAGTTAC
>CAZZGE010000008.1:46649-58112 GCA_964653665.1 uncultured Porifericola sp.
TTTTCTTTCAGATGTACGATCATACTTCTCCGCGTATTAGGTTATTAAAAGTTACCGCGCCCACCAGTTGATGGTGCTGGTTAATCACTGGCAGAAAGAGGACAGGAAAAGATTTAGAAGTCACCAAAGATAGCATATCGGAGACTGTAGCAGTATCTTGAATGCTTATCGGCTGCGTGTTTATGATGTCTGAAATCCGGGCTTGGTTGAGATCTTCCATGTTGCGAATCAGCCCCCGACGAACGTCAGCATTACTGGAAAGGCCGCTGAGTCTTCCGTTTTGATCAGCAAAAAGGGCAAAACCCAGATCGTAGTCTTCAATCACTTGCAATACTTCTTGGAAGTTACAGTCATCTGCCTGCAAAACAGGCAGATCATTTTTGTCAATCATCATGTCTCTGACTAAATAATGAGACTGCACATCCTGCATTTTGAGACCCATCAGGGCAGCCCCCATGGAGGTATGATTCACCAGAAAGGATCCGGAGACTGCTGAATCTACTCCCATACTTCTCAGAATAAATGAAACTTCATCGTTCACCCCTCCATCAACGTGAATCTTCTTGTCAGGAAACATTTTGCTGAATCGCCGGATGCGGTTGAAATTTTCTTTACGAAAAACCCCACCACTCATACCCGGCGTAGTCGTCATCATAAGGATAAAGCCAAAACTCTCTCTGTATGGCTCAAAAACCTCTATTGGCGTATCCGAAACAATGGCCAAACCGTAGTTGGTATCATGAACAGGTAAATCAAAATGACGCTCCCGCATGTCTTCGTACTGAAACTGAACATACTCAATACGGTAATTAACAATCTGCTCCAGGTATTTTTCCGGTTGTGGCGAAATGATGTGCAGGTCAATCGGGGTGCGGCTCAAATGACGTATTCGGGCTATGTCGTCAAAAACAGCAGGATTGTCGTTACAATCAATATGAAAAGAATCTATTTTCAGAGCATCCAGCTCACCAATCAGTTCCTCCAGTGATTTGTTCTTATTTGAGTATAAAGATGCTGAAATCTTCAATGTTATCTTTGCTTACTAAGGTTCGTTTACGCGCAATTTTACGCTACAAAGTTCAGCTTTTTCCGTTATTTACCTATAATTTTGGCTGCTTTTTATGATCATCCTCAAACTGATATCGCAGCTTCCTTTCTGGGTTTTGTACCGGATTTCCGATCTGATATACCTGCTACTGCATTTTGTGATCCGCTACCGCGAGCGCACCATCCTGCAAAATCTACATGCTTCATTTCCGGAGAAAACGCTACAGGAAATCAAACACATAAAGAATCAGTTTTACCGCCATTTGGGAGATATCGTGGTAGAGACTCTGAAGACCCTGACCATTACGGAGAAAGAACTCAACCGGAGGGTACGGCTGGTCAAACCGGAAGTCATCAATCAATTCTATGACAAAAAACAGTCAGTAATCGCAGCCACTGCGCACCAGGGCAACTGGGAGTGGATGCTGGTTTCCTGTAGTTCTCAGCTACCCTTTCAGGTGGATGCGGTCTACCAGCAGCTTAACAATGCATTCTTTAACCAGCTCATGCATCAGATCAGAAGCCGCTTTGGTGCCCAGCCAGTAGAAAAAAGGACATCATTTCGTACAATGATCCAGCATAAGCCAATGACTTGCATTACTGCGATGGTGGCTGATCAAATAACCCGAAATTTACAACATCGGTACGAAACAACGTTTATGAACCAACCTACTGCTTTCTACAGTGGCCCTGAGCGTATTGCCCTTAAGCTCAAGCAGCCCGTTTTATTCGTCAGTATGCAGCGGAGAAAAAGAGGCTTTTACGATGTAATCTTTGATTTGATAGGTGCACCCCCCTTTCAGGATGAATCAAATTACATTACAGAACAGTATGTCCAAAAGGTAGAAATGGCCATCCGAAAAAGGCCTGCAGAGTGGTTATGGTCGCACAACCGATGGAAAAAAGTAAGGCAGCCGTCATAAACTGCTACCTATCTTAAAAATCTATGAAAAGGTTTTATGCGAATACTTCATCAGAAATGTGCCGATAGCCCATACGGCTGGGCTTGACACTTTTGGTCTTTCCTTTGTACTTGGTAGCACTTTTCAGCTTTTCTATGCCTCCCTTTTTGTACGCTCTCAAATATGTGATCAGGGTCGTTTTGGATATTTCACATATCCGGCAGATTTCGTTGTGAGGAAGTGCTTTGCTCTTTAAAAAGAGTGCTTCCATTTTCTGCTGTACCCGTACGCTGGGGTTGTGATAGCGTTCGTAGCGGAGAGCTTCCTGCTCTTCCTCACTAAATTCAATTCTAATCATGTTAATAAAGTTGGGTTAATAAAAGTTAAAAAAAGCAACATACTATCATGTTGATATATTTCAAATATTGGTATTCTTCGGCTAAGGAACCATCCCCCTTTTTGTGGTATTTTTTGAAATCCTGATAATAAAAACACTAAAACTGTAAGAAAAATGATTGTATTCACTGTACAAAAACGAAATCGCTCCTCTCAATATTATTCAGAAAAATATAATAATTCAGGGTATTTAGGATGTGCGCCCAATCAAAAATGAACTTTATTTGTCTTTGATGAGCCATTGCTCATAAAGTTCTAGAAAGCTGATAAGTACAATAGTTTCTTGTTTTATGCCTTACTTTTTCTGAGTATACGCTTCAGTGATTTTTTGAAGTATATTTCTAGCGTTCTCAATGAAAACTATGTAGTAGCTTTTGGTCTTATGGACTTGCCCATATCCAACCCAGCGAAATAATTAGGTTTTTTAAGAACAGTACCGTTTTGTATCAGCAAACTATCCCGATTGGCATATGCCAATTCAACGAACCCTACTACGGATGCTTGACTTAGTTGATAATCCTGACTACTCAAAAAAATTATGGTTTTTGTTGCAAATTTGTTAGTCCATCAAAAGCGATACAGGTATTCTGCCCTTACTCTTTTTACTTTTCCTATCCATTTAATTTCTAGCAAAGAATTTTCCACATCGTATTTCAGGGGATACTTGGATGACTCACGACCATCTTGCATGAATAAGAATACCCTCGCCACTTACTATTAAGATAATAATCCCCTCTGACAGAGGGAGGTTACTTTCGTCCCAACATTGTCTGGTGGCAATGGAGAAGCTGAAAAGTCAGAAATTTTTGGTAAATTAATGCTTTCTGTAAAAGCACTCGCCCAGTTAGCCTGCGTTAGTGTATCATAAATAGTATCAGGTATCCCCCAATAGAGGGGAATTGCCTAGGCACCATGATGGTATTCACTACCTTAAGAAATACTATCAATCAACAAAAATTTATCTATCTGAGGGTGACTGATATCCCGCAGACCGGGGTAGACTATCATACCATGTATTGACTGTTTTTACAACAAACCTACTATAATCACCTCTTTCGGGGGAATGTTATCATCGGTAAAAACCCACAATTCGGGCGATATTTTCTCATGATGCTCAGACCTAGATTCAGGCATCATTAATCACCCGAATCATGAAACTGATGACATTATCCCACAGCAAAGTAAGCTTACTATGCTTTATTCTCTGCATTTTTCATTTTTCAAAGGCCAAGCAGCCTGCGGCTAACGGCATTTTTGACCTGAACCACGGACAATCCTTCTCTGAGGTCCCTTTTCAATTGCTCAATGGTCTCATCGTCGTCCCGGTTTTGGTGAATGAAGAGAGAAAACTCAATTTCATCTTGGATACCGGTACACATTCGCCAATTATCCTAAACAGTAAATTTGTGAAAGGACTGGATATCCAGTCAGCGCGTGAGATTCATTTTCAGGGGGCCGGCAGTGGTAAACTGGTAGAAGGGCAGGTTATTTCATCCATGAGTCTGCAAATTGGAGATGCAAATGCCAGCCATATCGGGGGAGTACTGCTAAAAAGAAACCCACTTTCCAATCTCTACCTGAAGGGTGTGAAAATTCATGGGATTATCGGAACTAGCTTGTTTCGTAGTTTTGCCGTAGAGATAGATTACGTAAGGCAAATGCTCAGGCTACATAATAATCAAGATTTTCTCAATGAACACTCGTACTCAGCGCATACTATGGAGCTTGAATTCAACCGCCCACTATTGCACACCGAGGTTGACTTTAAAGAATCCAGTTACCCTCTGAAACTGATGATTGACACTGGCTTCAACAACAAAATGTTGATCTATGATGCACAGACAGTAAACTATTATCCCAGCGGATTCAAACTCATCGGGAAAGGCTATAGTGGTAATTTGAAAGCTTCCAAAGTGGCCGTCAACAGTCTTAAGCTGGCTAACCGGCAGATATTTAATATTGATACTTACTTTCCCTCAAAGCATTCTTATAGGAAGGAGGTAGAAAAAAATTATTCTAGCCGGGACGGAATCATAGGCAATGCACTGCTCAAGCAGTTTTGCGTAGTACTAGACTATGCCAACGAGAAATTTTATTTGCAGGAATACCTGCTGTTCAAACCGGCACTTGCCCAGGATTCTGAAAAAATAAGAAAGTAGCACTACCACAATGACTTTAGATCAGTCGTTCCCGTAAAGCTTTTTCTATAGCGTCCGCTTTACTGTTTACCTGAAGTTTGGTGTAAATATTTTTGATGTGTGACTTAATCGTTTCTTTATGCACAAAAAGTTCGTCGGCAATAACAGTGTAGCTTTTACCTTTTGCCAGCAGTTCCAGCACCTCAGTTTCCCGGTTGGTGAGTGGAGAGTCGGTATTTTTCTGAAAAGACTGTACCACCATACGGGCAATCTGGCTGCTCATCGGCGCACCTCCCCGCTGTACTTCGGCAATAGCGTCCAATAGCTTGCTGTGACCCGCGTTTTTGGTGATGTAGCCAGAAGCACCGGCACATAATGCATCAAAGACCAGTTCGCTATTGGCATGTACGGTAATCACGATTATGTACACTTCAGGACATTGTTTTTTGATTCTGCGGATACCTTCTACCCCGTGCATACCAGGTAGCTCCAGGTCCATTAGAATGATGTTGGGACGGTCTCTTACCAGGTTTTTGAGCGCCTCTTCACAATTGTCGTAAGTACTTACAACATCGTATTCGCTGACACTACCAATGAGTAAGGCAAAACCATCTCTGACCACCTCATTGTCCTCCACGATGGTTATTTTGTTGGTTGTTCTGGGCATAATGTTGTTGTTTCATCTACTACTTATACGTAAGCGATCAGTATTTCGCTTTAACATTTACTAACCTCTTTTGGGTGATTTTTTGTTTTAAACGCACTTTACTTCCCTGGCCGGGCCGCGTTTCAATCTCTAATCTGGCTTTGAGCTTAGCCGCACGCTCCCGCATATTCTTAATTCCTCTCAGACTTTGCAGTTGATCTTTGGGAAAGCCTTTACCATCATCCGAAACCTCTACCAGAAAGCTACCGGATTTCACCTTGAAATAGATGTAAACGCTACCGGCTTCTGAGTACTTGAGCGCATTGGTGAAAGCTTCTTTGAATATAAGCACCAATTGTCGGCTCCACCCCGAAGGCAGTTGAAGTGCTGCATCTTCTTCGGCTTCATCAAAGCTTGCGTAAAGACTGATCCCTGTGTTATCAAACAGTTCCTCACCAAAATCTTTAAGATTATAGTATACCTCTTTGAGGTTATCGTTTTTGGGATCAATCGCCCAGATAAAGTCGCGGGTACCGCTGAAAAGGTTTTTGGAGGCAGTATCAATTTTGTTAAGCAGGGCTTCTACTTCCTGCCCCGCTGAACCCAGCTTATTTTGAATCAGCTGCGAAAGGACTGAAATACTGGCTAGGTTATTTCCCATTTCATCATGAAAGTCCTGCGCTACTTTCTTTCTTACTTTATCAATTTCTTTGGACAACTCTACTTTTTCGGTCACGTCGCGGCAGGAAGAAATGTAACTCTGTAATGCATCATTTTCGTCCAAAATCGGTTTCAGGAAAGTCTCGTACCAGCGGTATTCACCCTGGCCGTTACGAAATCTAAGCACGATACCCTTGCTCTTGCGGCTGGCAACCACCTCTTTCTTTAGTTGCATATACGTAGCAATATCGTCAGGATGCAGGTAGTCAAGGCTGGATCTGCCCACCATTTCTTCCGGCTCATGCCCAGCAACTTCATAAATTCGGGGAGAGGCGTAAAAGTAAATCAGGTCGGGAGACTGCAGCGTAATGACGTCCTGGGTATTTTCTATCAAAAACTTATAGCGGTCCTCACTGGCTCGCAAGGCAAACTCCGCTTTTTTGCGCATATCTATGTCTACCAGACTGCCGTTGATACCGATCACTTCTCCCTCGTCATCGTATTCAATCCGGGTAGATACTTTAGCCCAGAAGCTCATACCATCTTTGCGTTGCATGCGCACTTCTGCTTCAAAGTAAGGAAGCTCTTTGCTGTTGATAGCGTCAAAAATCTTGGCAAAGTGCAACTTTTGTACTTCAGTATTCTTTAGGTAGGTAGTAAAATGTTGGCCGATAGATTCACGTGCCGAATAGCCCATGTACTCCTGCCAGCGGTCGTTGAAAAAGGTAAACTGACCCAGCGTATCAGTCTTAAAAATCACCTCTCGCAGGTTGTTTACCAGCTGACGGTATTCTCTTTCCCGACGGGCCAGCTTATCCTGGTCCATCTTGCGCAGTTCAAACTCAACCTCAAACTTTTTATTGGTCAATTCCAATTCCTGGGTTCTTGCCTGTACTCTCTTCTCCAGCGAATTATTCAGCGCCTGAATTTCCCGGGTTCTGCCTTTCACTTCCAGCTCTAACTGTACGCGCTGTTCACGCTCTCTTTTCAGGTTCCAGTAAACGTACAGGCGTATCAGTAAAAGCGCCAGAAGAAAGGACAGCAGATAAAACCACCAGGTTTGCCAAAACGGTGGCTCAATGTAAAAGGTATATGTCAAAGGGGTTGTAGACCAAGTACCTCGAGGACGTTTTGCTCCCACTTTAAAGGTATAATCGCCAGAGGGGGGATTAGGATATACCGCTTCGTTCCGGTTAGTAGCAGGAGACCAGTTTTCTTCGTAGCCATCCAGCATAAAACTATACAATATCTGCTCGGGCTTATTCAACTGGTTTGTCATGAAGCTAAAAATAAGGTGGTTCCGCTGGTGGCTAAGGTGTAGGTTTTGGGGGATCTGATACCAGCTGGAAACCGAATCAGCCATGGTAGCCCAGTTGACATTTTCGTAAAAGAGCTTTAATCCCGTCAGATGGGGTATCACTTCATCCGGCTGCTTTTTCTCGTAGACAGGATGAAAGCGATATATTCCATTGACAGTACCGAACCACAGGCTTTCGTCATCATCCCGGTATGTAGCGTTAGCGTCAGCTTCTACCCCCAGCAAACCATCGGACTTTCTGTAGTTTTGGAGACGCCATAGCCCACCGTTTTCATAGAAAAAAAGACGGGTTAAGCCCTTTTGGGTGCCAAGGATCAGGCTACCGTCATTCGCAAAGATCATCATAGACGAAAGTTCGTATAGCTCGTTGATACTGTGGATCTCTCCTGAGGCCGAATCATAATCATAAGAACCTCCCTGTAGGGTGGATATCCAAAGCTTACCGTGTCTGTCCCACTCAATGGCCGTCAACGACTGATAATCAAAAGTGTCTGATGAAAGAAAATCCTTTACTTTTCCGTCTTTCAGTACATATAAATACTTTTCAGACATGAGTAGAATGCGGTCTTGACCCCATCGCCTAACACTCAGGATCAGCTCTTTAAAGTGGTTTCCTGCATAGTCTGAGATAGGAAGAAATCTCTCGTTTTGGTAAAGAACTACGCCCCCACTGGTGCAGACCAGTAAATCATTTTCGGGTGTGAATGGTGCCCGGTAAACAGCGTTGGAAGGCAGCCCTTCCTTAGCGTTAAAGTGCCGAAAAGTGAACTCATCGTAAACGTTAAGACCATTCATCGTACCGACCCACAATTTACCGTCAGAACCTTCGGTAAATGAGGAAACAAAGTTACTGTTCAGTCCCTGCTGCTCGCCAAAATGAGTGATGACACCATCTTTCATGCTGCTCAAACCTCCCCCATAACTACCAAACCAGTACCTATCCCGGCTGTCTTTAAAAAGTGACATAAAGGTTTTTCCTCTCAGCCCTTCCTCTTTTTTGAGCTTGGTAATCAGACGTCCTTTGAATTTGAAAAAACCGTCACCAAAAGTACCAAACCACAGCTTATCCTCCTGACCGCGGTAAATTGAGCGAATGAGTGAGCCCGGAAGAGCAATACTTTTGGGGTCAGCCTGAAGCGTCTCCGGGTCAAAGCAAAAAGTACCATTGGAAGTGGCCACCCAAAGCATGCCCTCGGCATCCTGTGGGATGCCAAAGGCCTGTCCGAAACGGGGAAAGTTTTGGCCGGGATTACAAAGTTGATATCTTTTAGGTTTATAGCGAAGTATCTCCTGGGGAGTGATTACCCAGGACCGGTTTTGCCGGTCAATGTAAATGTCTCGGATCCTATAAGACAGAGGTTGCCCTCCCGCTACCGGATACAATACCGAATCGTGAAGCTGGTAGATGTGTCCGCTATAGGTAGCCAACCATAGTTGGCCTTCTTGACCGCGGGCGGCTCCTGAAAAAGATCCAGCGAGCCTTCCCGCTTCCAAATAGTGAATCTGCTGGCCATCAAAGTGGGCCAGGCGGTCTTGATCCAAAATAAGGCAGATACTGTTTTGCTGATCTTCTATGATCTGATTGACAGCCAGTGCCTGTTCGGCGCTATCCTGGAGTTGGTAATTACGGAAGGTCCTGCCATCAAATATCGAGAGCCCCTGACGGGTGGCTATCAGTAGGAAATCACCCCTCTGGTATAAATCATTGATGTGATTTCCGACCAAACCCTGCTGCTGGCTGTAATTTTTAAAATGCTGCCCATCAAAGCGGCTCAGCCCTGCAGAAGTCCCTACCCAGAGGTTTCCAAAATGATCCTGCAGGAAACAGTGAACCGATGACTGTACCAGTCCGTCTTCTACCTCATACTGACTGAAGCTATAGCTCTGCCCCTCAGCCTCCCAGAGCATTACCAAACCAAGCAAAACAAACAGGAATCGCATACTACTATTCTGATAATGAAATACTTAAAGATAAGTACCGAGACGGAATATCCCCTGTTCGGGGGGAGTTCAATTTATCAGGTATTAAAGATTTTTGGGGATTTCCCCCATATTGGGTGATATTGCCTGGTTATATTTCACCCAAGGCTTCCGATATCTGCCAGGCGTTGGCCCAGCAGGACTGGAAGTTACATCCAGCTACCTAATAAAGGCTGCAATCACAGCATTAGCAAAATAGCGGGTATGTACGCTTTTATGGCGCAACATTTGGGGTTAGATTTATCCAGCATTCAGAATCAATCCGGGGAGACCAACAAAAGCTTTATCATTATTCAGCCTTATAATGCACTTAAGGCATTTGAGGTGTAGCCTCTTCTACCCGCCGCTCAGGCTATGCAGGACGATAAAGTGGCGTTGGAGTTGCTGCTGGAATATAAAACACGATAACGGTTAAAGTTTAGAACTTTAACAACGCTAGTAGTAAGGTAAAAGCAGTGTAAGACCTACCGCTTTCCCAGTCTATCATCCAGTAATTCGCAACGTACACAAGCAGTTTTCGCAGGCTGCAAAAATCTAATTCGCGCACTGCGAAAAGATATTTCGTAGCCTACGTATCGTAATTTCGCAGTGTGCGAAATGTTGAAAACAAAGCGTGAAAGAAGTAAAGTCTAAGGCAGTCTAGGGTAAAAGGTAGTAATCAAATAGGGTTGATCATTGCTTGTTGTAGGAGTAAACTCAAGCTATAGTGCTTCTTATTATAAGCTACTCTTTGCCTGAAGGCTTTCGGCTCCTTAAGCTAAAACTTTAGTGTATTCATAAAAAAACCTTAATTTAAGGTTTCATGCCGAAGCCAGAGGAGCCATCTTTTCAGTGGTGTTGTGATAGTAGTGGCCTATACTCAGTCAATAGTATCAGTACTGCATACCTGTAATAGCAAAGAAGAATTTGGGGCTGAGTGTTTTTCATCTATAAACACAATTTATACAAACAGGAATAAACCTCTGAAAAAATAAGCATGGCCATTGGTTTGTGCATTTTTTATTTCTACATTAATAATCATGACTGATTGAAGGCCAAGCCCCTACCCTCCTCTGATTAATTCTTATTGACCCTGAGACTGAATTTTGACTTGTAAATTTTTCACAACTAAATATCCAAATCATGAAGTACTCAGCGAATCAGCGACAAAATTTCCAAAGACTTTCCTGCACAGAAAAGTTTTATGGATTATGGTTTAATGAAAGCCAGGTTATTTCGGTAACCTGGCTTTGTTTCTTTCACTTAAGTCCTCGCTTAGTATGAAGTGCGTATTCTCTCATATTATTCTGGTATTTTTAATACACAATATTCAGGCTCAGAATTTGGTGCCCAACCCTAGTTTTGAAGAGGTAGATTCACTGCACTGTTCTTTTATTACTGGTGATATAGGCTTCCCATTTGTAGATGATTACATTCAAGAATGGACTACACCAACAGGTGGTACTTCTGATCTGCATAGTCTTTTGTTACCAGATTCCTGCCTAATGAACCCTGCAAAATTAAATATTCTCCCACGAACAGGTAGTAATTGTATAGGCATTTACACTGTAGAAGCTAGCGGCAATTATAGGGAATATTTACAAGTTGAATTAAGTTCGCATCCAGAAAAAGACAAAATTTATTATACAGAAATGTTTGTAAGACGTAATCCATTGTTTCCATTTGCAGGTAACAATTTAGGCATACACTTTTCTGATTCTGCTATACAAAAATCAACTGAATTTAGAGAAGTATTAAACTTTACACCTCAAATTTTAGAAAAGGAGATTATTTTTGAAGAACAAAGATGGGTTAAAATTTCAGGCTGTTTCCAGGCAAAATCTGAAGCTACACATTTAATTATTGGCAATTTCTTCACAACTGAAGAGACCAAAACAGCTTTCCTGTCTGAAAGTGGTCAATTTAGTGCGTACTACTTCATAGACGACGTGTATGTGGGCGAAGTGGCACCTGTAGTTGACTTGGGTAATGATACCACGCTCTGCGCTGGAGAAACGTTACTATTGGATGCTACAAGCGAGGGGGCGGTCAGCTAAACCTGGCTGGATTTCCTCGACGAGCCTACCTTCCTGGTAGAAGAAGCCGGTACCTACTGGGTAGATATCAACTATGGTCAATGCACCTTCCGCGACAGTATTACGGTAAGCTACGAACTGGCTATCAATCTAGGGCCGGATACACTGCTCTGTGAAGGAGAAAACTTACTGCTGGATGCCAGTCACCCCAATGAAGCGTATCTCTGGAATGATGGCTCTACGGCTTCTACGCTGGGAGTTACTGAGGTCGGGACTTACCACGTCAGCATCCCCTTAGAAAACTGCCTGATCAGTGATACCATTGAAGTAGCCTACGCCGAATGTCCCGGCTTTATTCCCA
>CAZZGE010000009.1:0-36546 GCA_964653665.1 uncultured Porifericola sp.
CGGTAGTGCCATCCCAGTGAGCCAGTACGAAACCTCCCTTTTGGTCTAATATATTTCTCATCTCCTCATAGTCATCTGAGTGATAGGTACTTGAGGTTCTAAAGTTCAACGCTTTGTTATAAATACTTTGCTGGATCTCCCCTAGCAGAGCTTGTAGCTTTTTGGGCAGTGATTCATCTGCCGGATAACTTTGTTTCTCCAGGGTATCACGTCGAGCTACTTCCACTGTGCCGTTTTGAAGATCACGAGGCCCCATAGCCAACCTGAGGGGTACACCTTTGAGCTCGTATTCGGCAAACTTCCAGCCGGGCTTATGCGTATCCCGGTCGTCAAATTTAACAGAGACTCCGAGATCTTCCAGTTGGTTTTTGATAAGTTCCGTCTTTTCTCGGATTGACTCTAGTTCTTCCTCTTTGCGGAAAATAGGCACAATCACGACCTGTACAGGAGCGAGTTTTGGTGGTAGTACCAGGCCATTATCGTCAGAGTGAGCCATGATGAGTGCGCCCATCAGGCGAGTGCTCACTCCCCAGGAAGTGCCCCATACGTGTTCTAAACCACCCTCTTTGGTAGCAAATTTAACATCAAAAGCTTTGGCAAAATTCTGTCCCAGAAAATGCGAAGTGCCAGACTGTAGAGCTTTACCGTCCTGCATCAGGGCTTCTATACAGTATGTATCTACCGCACCGGCAAAACGCTCACTTTCGGTTTTTATGCCTTTAATTACCGGCATTGCCATGTGTGCCTCGGCAAACTCGGCATACACGTTCATCATGCGGATAGTTTCCTCTATGGCTTCTTCTTTAGTAGCATGAGCAGTGTGGCCTTCCTGCCAGAGAAACTCAGCAGTACGAAGAAAAAGCCGGGTACGGAGTTCCCACCTTACCACATTGGCCCACTGATTGAGCAGGAGAGGCAGGTCCCGATATGACTGTATCCAGTTTCGGTATGAATTCCAAATCACAGTCTCAGAAGTAGGGCGTACGATCAGTTCCTCGTCCAGTTTAGCGGCAGGATCTACCACGACACCACTGCCATCTTCTGCATTTTTGAGCCGGTGATGTGTGACTACAGCACACTCTTTAGCGAAACCCTCTACATGGCTGGCTTCCTGGCTTAAGTAAGATTTTGGAATGAAAAGAGGAAAATATGCGTTACTATGACCAGTGTGCTTAAACATACGGTCCAACTCTGACTGCATTTTCTCCCATATAGCATAGCCATAGGGTTTGATGATCATTGAGCCTCTTACGGCAGAAGTTTCGGCAAGATCTGCACGCTTCACCAGTTCATTATACCAGGCAGAATAGTCTTCACTTCTTTTAGGGAGTCCTTTGCTCATAAATAGTTTGTAGTTGGTACTGTATTTGCGAAATTTTGTTTAGTTTCAGTATATTTAAGACAAGCAAATATATTTATTACAAATCTATTTTCTTACTTTGCCGTATAATTATTATAATATATAGAAATGAAAGGGAGGATACTTATGAAAACCTATGTGAAAAAGTTAACCTTTGGTTTGGTAGTGATGGGGCTGTTGAGCGCTTGCGCTACTACAGGCCAGATTGCCCAGACTGAGGAGTACGATGATCTCTACTTTACGTCGGAAGATCGTAACACAGTAGAGTTTACCAAGATTAATGATCCTGAGAAAGCTGAGTATCAGCGTGGATCATATGTTTTTGATCAACAAAGTTTCTCCTCCAAGAATGTTAACCCTGAATATATTTCCCGATACAACAATGCAGGTAATCAGCAAAGTCTTCCTCAGGAGGATAATGCATTGAATGATGAGTATTACGTAGAGGAATTTGAGCGTGAGGATCTACGCGAGGCAGACCAACCTCAAGTCGTTAACAATTTTTACGGTGCAGGACCATACAGCAATTTTTCCAACCCTGCTTTTAATCGTTGGGGTGGTTTCTACGATCCGTTCTTTGGACCTACTGCTTTTGCAGGTTCTGGTTATGGATTTGGTCCGGGTTTTGGCTTTAGGAGTGGATTCAACGTTGGTATTGGTTTTGGTTTTGGCTTGAATCGTCCTTTCGGATTTGGTAATTCCCTGGCATTTCATCCATGGAGAGATCCGTTTTTCAGGCCCTTTGGCTTCCGTAACGCTTATGCTCTGGGATTCTACAACGGATACTATGGTGGCAGATTCTTAAATCGTCCAAATGTAGTAGTTATCAACAACAATGAGTACCTGGGAGTAAATCGTCGTCGCAGAGTTACCAATGGTCGTAACGTACAGCGTGTGACACGTGCCACTGCTGATCGGAATGACGCTGTAGTAATAAGAGGAAGAACTACTGCTGATAGAAATGTAGTGACATCTAGAACCAGAGGTATTCAGGCAGCCAATGCTCGCTCACGAAGTAGAGATACACGTGATTTCACCAGTTCTCAAAATGAATATTACCAGCGTTCTCGGGCTCGTACCGGCTCGGCATCTAACAGCAGAGCATACAAAAGCACAACTCCTGCTAGTCGTAATAGTAGATCTTATTCCAGTACTGATGCCGCGCGCAGTAGCCGCAATGGTTCGTACACGCGTTCACGCAGTACCAGCCCCTCCAGAAGTTACTCACGAGGTAGCTATGGCAGTAGATCTCGCAGTGGAAGCTATAGTCGTGGCAGTTCAAGATCACGCAGCAGTGGAAGCTACAACCGCGGTAGCTACGGAGGCTCCAGAAGTAGTGGAAGCTACAGTCGAGGTTCTTCATCTGGCAGCCGTGGTGGAAGTCGTGGCTCAAGAGGTGGGGGTAACTAGTATAGCCTAGCCTGACCGTTCAACCTGATCGGTTTTAAACAGAATAATAAGTGGTGTAGTAAGGCGTTATCTTACTACACTATTTTTTTGTCAATACCTATCTTAAGTGCTATGAATCATACTTATAAGAAATACATATTAGCCCCAGTATTATGCATTATAGCTGTTCCCGCTACGTTTGGTCAGGTAGCTGAAGATGCCTTATTGATAAGCCGTAGTATGCTAGCAGGTACTGCCCGCTTTCAGAGCATTGGTGGAGCCGGCGTAGCCTTAGGCGGTGACATCACATCGGCATTTATAAATCCGGCCGGTCTTGGTTTTTACAATAGGTCACAAGCGGTGCTTACTCCCAAGTTTTTAAATGTTAATTCGGATGTTAACTTTCTTAACAGCCAGTCAAGTACATTTGATACCAATTTTAGTCTTGGAAACTTTGGGGTAGTTATCAATAATACCAAAGATGACATTATTCCGGCAGACTATCGAGGTGGTTCGTTTGCCATTACTTTCAACCAGACAAATAATTATAGCTTTAATTATAATTATGGCCAGGGAGAAAACCCCTTCTCTATTCTGGATGAATTTGCTCTTCAGTCAGAAGGTATCCCGGCCGGCGAACTAAATCAGAATGCCATTGATGGTAACTTTATCGGATACCCTGATGCAGCATTTGATAATTACCTGATTAGCCCCAATCCCAATGGGGTTGAGTACATTGCTTCTATCCCGCTTGGGACAACTGCTCTGCAGCAGGGCAGTGTAGAAGAGAATGGCCGACAGAGTCAGTGGAATTTTGCTTATGGGGGTAATTTCAGGGATAAAGTGTACTTTGGAGCGAGTGTGGGTTTTAAAAATTTCACGTATGAAAAAGTTATTAGCTTTAACGAGCAACCCCAATACACTGACCAGTATGTACAGGATGTACAAGACGGATTCCCCTATTTTCCGGTAGATGACCAGCTTTCCATTAATTATGTTCGTTCAGTAACACTGGATGAGACCTTGCGCATTGACGGAAATGGAATCAACGCTTCGCTAGGCGTTATATACCGGCCGGTCAATGAATTGACGCTCGGGTTCTCTTACGTGACTCCCACCTTCTACAGTCTGACAGAACAGTACTTCTTTGACCTTGTATCTGAGGTAGAAGGAATACAGGAAACGGATGATAGTGAGCCCTTTGACATTACCGAGGCTGACCGTGTGGTAGGTAATGAAAACTTCTCCGATTATACGTTATCCACACCTTCACGTATTAGCGGTGGCTTTGCCTATTTCTTTGAGAAGTATGGGTTTATTACTGCTGACGTAGAGTATGTAAACTATGCTGCCAACGCTTTCAACTCTAATGATTTCAACACAGGCGGAATCAATGAAAACATTGATGATATCCTAGAATCGGTAATCAATTATAAAGTAGGAGGCGAGTTTCGATACAAAATATTGCGGTTACGGGGTGGATATGCCATGTATGCTGACCCTACCCAGTATTCTAACGATGGGCTGAACCGTGACCGAATGGTAATTAGTGGTGGTGTTGGTATTAGTACACCTAAGTTTTTTGCTGATTTGGGCGTTATCAATACCCGGTATCAGGCAGACTTTTTCCCCTACCAGGGAGCTACGTTTTTTCCGACAGAGGATATTCCAGAAGTGGATAATAGTGTAACGAGTATCATCCTCACACTAGGTTTGAATTTTTAAATAAGACCCGCTAAAAAGTAGAAAAGGGGGTAAGTCGAGCAGTTCACCCCCTTTTCCTTTTTCAATGCTGTACTTTTAGCTTTTATCACTGTCAATTGAGCTACAAAATTTGGTACCAACCTTATCAAGGATGATCATTTAATTTTTGGCTCTTAGTAAGGAGTTCCTACGTAAGGTTTAGGTATTATATTCCCTTGAATAGAAGAATTTGGGCTTGGTTTGGTATAGTATTTTTGCGATTATTCGCCCATGAGAGTATTAATGATAGACGATAATGACCTTGATCTATTAATCAGCAGAAAGTTGATCTCCAAACAGGATGAGTCTCTTGAATTTACGGAGTTCAATAGTGCTACCGAAGCCATTAATTTTTTGAGGGAGCAGGAAAAGGTAGAGTTTGACTTGCTACTTTTGGACCTCAATATGCCTGAAATGAATGGTTGGGAGTTTTTGGACGAGTATCAACAATTCAGCTTTCCTAAAGCCAGCGTTTACATCCTTACTTCATCGCTAGATACCCGCGACAAGCTAAAATCAAAGGAATACGAGGTAGTAAAGGGGTATTTTGATAAGCCACTGAAGCAACATTACATTTCTGAAATCATCGAGCGCCATAGTCATTGACCGTCTTTATTTTCTAGTATAAGCTAACAGATTTTCTTTTTCCATTGGCTTTTTACTACGTTTAGCTACCTATCACCATGATTATTAATAATTTTTCAGGTACCATATAGAGTAGTTTTCTGCTTTTATTAGCTGTATATGCTTTTTTAGAGCTTCCAGAATATTACATGAATCAATATAGCTTTCGCTTGAGTAGAAAAAGTGAACTCAATAAACCTAAAACTTTTTGATAAGCGTCAAAATCTTTATCTTTTGACTGCGACAGCCTTAATCTTAAACTATGAAAACGGAAAACAGAAGATCTGCACTTAAAAAAATGGCAAGCAGCGCAGCCATAGCTCCTCTAGCGGGCTTTCAACTAAATGATTACCAATTGCAGGTGCCCTTATTAGAAGGGAACATCAAACATTCTGTCTGCAAATGGTGCTACGGTGATATTCCCCTTGAGGATTTTTGCGTAGCAGCTAAGAAAATGGGTATCCAATCAGTAGAGATTGTAGGACCCGACGCCTGGCCTATCCTACAAAAGCATGGACTAAAATGTGCTATGGGCATGTATTGGGAAGATGGCTTGGGCATAGCAAAATGCTATAACCGTAAAGAAAATCATACACGGCTTAAAGAACTTTATGCAGAATCTATTCCTCTGGCTGCTAAGGCAGGCGTAAAGCAGATCATCACCTTCTCTGGAAACCGGGATGGTATGGATGACGAAACAGGCATGAAAAACTGTGCTGAAGGACTAAAACAAATTATACCTCTCGCAGAGAAGCACGGTGTGACAGTATCTATGGAACTACTCAATAGTAAGGTAAACCATCCGGATTATATGTGTGACCGTACAGAGTGGGGTGTAGAGTTGTGTAAAATGGTGGGTTCAGAAAACTTCAAGCTGCTGTACGATATATATCATATGCAAATCATGGAAGGAGATGTGATTGCTACTATCAGAAAGTATCACCCTTACATCTCGCACTATCATACAGGTGGTGTTCCGGGAAGAGCAGAAATAGATGAAACGCAGGAACTTTACTATCCGGCAATCGTCAAAGCGATAGTTGATATTGGTTACAAAGGTTTTCTAGGACAAGAGTTTGTACCCAAAAGAGATCCCTTAACTTCATTGCAGCAGGGAGTGCAAATTTGTGACGTATGATAGTAATGGACGCTACCAATACAGAGCTCTGCAGGCGTGCAGGGCTTTTTTATTGCGATAATCAATATAAAAATCTGTCTTTCCTCTAGATCATTATCAGCTAATCTCAAGCTTTCCTTTTTGGTGACAATGGTTCGTACAACCTATTGGTATGGCTGCGCTACTACCCAGTAGGGATGTAAAGCTTAGCGTGCATCACTATAAGCAGGATAGTAGCTTCAGATTTGTTGGGAAAAAATATATAAATAATGGTATTTAAATATAAGGTTATTGAATCTTATTGCCTTGAAATATTTGACCTGATATATTACTTTTTTGCAATACAGGCTCACTTTTGAGAAAAAAGTGACAAGATTTCTATCATACTTGGAGATTATATTTTTGGTCAAAAGAGTGCTTTTTACCTTTTACCTTAATGCGGCTTAGCATGCAGAATGTAAATAAATTTAAAAATTGATATATTTATTTGTCTTATTTTTGGAAAAAAGATTCGTTTGTGCTTTATTCGTAAAAACTAACTGACAAAAAATGATTATTGTAGATAACGCACTCCAGTTTAGAGAGGATATTAACAATCCCATCAAGGTAGGAATCGTGGGCGCTGGTTTTATGTCTGTCGGTATTGTAAATCAGATAGAAAGGCATACCAAGGGCATGAAGACTGTGGCCATTTGTAACCGAACTACCGAAAGAGCTATACAATGCTACCGTAAGGCAGGTGTTGAAGATATTACGATCTGTGAGACACAGGATCAGTTAGACAATGTAATCGCATCAGGCTCGTACGGTATCTGTAACGATCCGGCTCTGCTATGTGCTTCAGAGGAGGTCGATATCATTGTAGAAGCAACGGGAGCAATTGAGTTTGGTGCCAGGGTAGTTTTGACAGCCATCGAGTACGGCAAGCCTACTCTTATGCTGAATCCCGAGTTAGATGCTACAGTGGGACCTATCCTAAAACACTACGCTGATAAAGCTGGGGTTATGTTGAGTCAGAGCGATGGTGATCAACCCGGTGTGATCATGAATCTGTATCGCTATGTAAAAGGTTTAGGACTTCAACCATTGGTGTGTGGAAACATCAAGGGTTTTCTGGATGAGCACAAAACTCCCACCGATATGGAGGAGTTTGCCCGGAATGTGAATCAGGGTACGCGTATGATTACCAACTTCACCGATGGAACTAAACTCTCTTTTGAGCAGGCCTCGGTTGCTAATGCGACTGGCATGGGCATAGCTAAGCGCGGCATGAGTGCTTACCGGACCAAAAAACATATTGATGATCTCACCGATCTACACGATGTTGATAATCTGAAAGCTCTGGGGGGTATTGTAGACTTTGTAGTTGGTGCTAAGCCAGGGCCGGGTGTTTACGTATACGGAGCTACTGACGATCCAATGGTAAAGGACTACCTGAAATACCTGAAAATGGGGCCGGGGCCTCTCTACAGTTTTTATACTCCCTACCATCTTTGCTTCTTCGATATACCGAGTTCCGTTGCTCGTGCCTTCCATTTTAATGATCCTGTGATGTATCCTGTGGGAGGTCCGACGGTCGAGGTCATTACAATGGCAAAGCAGGACCTTAAAGCAGGCGAAACACTTGACGGATACGGTGGATACCTATCTTATGGAATTTGTGAAAACTACGATACTGCTCGTTCTGAAAGTCTTCTTCCTATTGGAATATCAGAAGGAGTAACACTGAAGCAGGATGTACCCCAGGACAGACCGCTAAGTTTTGATGACATTGAGTATCCAAAGGACAACCTGATATTCCAGTTGTATGAAGAGCAACTCAAGAGGTTCAACCCAAAAGGGGTTAAGGCCAGAGCATAGTTGTTTTCTAACTTCATTTATTAGGGGTAAAACCCTGGGTCTAAACAGTCCGAGGTTTGGTTTTATGCGAATTTTGTAGCGAGCTTTTGTCTTACATTTTCTAGCAGTGTTTTGGTCGCTTTTACACCTTTGATGGCTTCCATGCTGTTGCCTTCGTACTCAATACCCACATAACCACGATAACCTGCATCCAAGACAATGCGCATCACTTTCTCATAATTAGTATGTATCTCTTCACCCGCAGCATTGAAGTCATGTGTTTTGGCACTGACGCCTTTGGCGTAGGGCATCAGTTCTCTGACTCCTTTATAGCGGTCATAAGATTCCAGGCATTCAGGATTTGGATTCTCAGGTGAGTAGCCTTCCCGCTGAATGCAAAAATTACCAAAATCAGGTAGAGTACCCACTCGTTTTTTACCCACCATTCGCATAACACTGGCCAGCCATTCACCATTGCTAGAAAAGCCACCGTGATTTTCTACCAGCACATTGATACCTACCTCGTCAGCATATTCAGCTAGGGAACTGAGTCCATCAGCAGCCAGCTTTTGCTGCTCCTCATAGCTTCCCTGGCTGCTAGCATTTACCCGAATGGAGTGGCAACCTAAGAATTTAGCGGCATCAATCCATTTATGATGGTTTTCTACAGCCTGCTGGCGTTCAGCGGTATCGGGGTGACCTAGCTCGCCTTCGAGGTCACACATGATCAATACACTCTCAACTCCTTCGCTGTCACAGCGACTTTTCAGCTCGTTGAGATACTGCGTATCTTTCGCTTTGTCAAAAAAGAACTGGTTTACGTATTCAACCCCATCTATGCCCAGCTCCCGGGCTTTGGCCGGAAAATCCAGGTTCGTCATTTCTGCATCGGCAATAACACTATTGTAGTCGTTTCTGAACATGCCAATGATATCCTCAAACGGGATGGATCTGATTTTTGGATTAAAGAGAAGGCTGTTCAGCGACCACTCAGCTAAGGAAATTTTGTAGATAGGCTCGTCAGAAGAGGGAGCCGCGGTTTGCGTAGTTTGTGCTTCCTCATTGGACTGGTTAGTATTGGTGCAGCCGCCGATACCGGCAATACCGATGCCGGCAGAGATGGCAGTGATCTGCCTGATAAAGATTCTTCGGTTCATATACCTAATTTTCAGAAATAAAATAAAGAAAAATTGTAAGTCAGCTTATACTGATTCAATTCTGAAAAATAGGTATTTTTTAGGAATGGAAAAATGCGTGAATGCTGAGAGAGCAGATCAGGATAGTACCCTTAGCCTTTCTTCTGTTTCATCACCCAGGACTTTCCCCAGTTTTCTTTCTCTTCTTCTGACCAGAGTTCCGGAAAGAAAATGACTCTCTGAAAGCGAGGAGGTAAGTATTTTCGCCAGTTCGTGCCGCCGGTAGCGCCTTTGACGCTATTATTGGATACCAGGTGCCTCACAGCTGCACGGAAATGCGCCAATGGCCAGAAGACATTTGCCCATTGATCCATCTCGCGTAATGCCGTAATGATATCCATATTACCTTCCTTAATAAAGGTACTGGCATTTTTGCGCAGGTTTTTCTTACGATACTCCTGAGCCTTTTCCAGTAAAAGTTTATCGTACTTAGACTCAAATTGCCGTAAAGTAAGTGTCTTGTTACCGCTTTCTATATCCCGAGCGCCGGCTTTCCAGTATAGATTGTCAAGGTAAGCGTTTACGGGGTCGTCTGACGAGAGCCAAAGTACATAGTCTGCGTGAACAAGATTAATCAGATCTGTAGATAGGATCTCGATGAGGCGGTACTGTACGGACTGAAAGCCGCTAGAGGGCATTAGTGACATCCGAAACTTGGCGAACTGCTCACGATCTAGTCCCTCGGTCATGACGCTGAATGAATCAGACAGTTGCTTAAAGTAGCGGTTGATACGAATAATTTTATCTAAAAATATAGTGCTCTCTTTTACCTCTCCCTGATTGATTTGCTCAAGCTCCCAGAGGATAAGTTTGAAGTAAAGCTCTGTGATCTGATGATACGCTATAAAGATCAGTTCATCCTTCTGGTCGGTACGCGGTTTTTGTAAACTAAGCAGTGTCTCCAGTCCAATATAGTCCCAGTAGGATAAATAATTGGTATGAAGCATGCCCTCCAGATAATCTGATAAGTTTTGTCCCTCTTTATCAAATTTTTTTGAAAGCTGTTCTAGTTTTCTTATAACTTCAGGAGAAAGTGTGATCTTTTCGGTCATACCGATTACTATTTGGTAAGTAGATAACGCTCAAAGTAATTAGCATGTTACAGACATTCTGCAAAGCGTCTTTTGCCAGCTATCTGCTGCTTTATCCTCTTAAACAATAACAAGGTCAGTTTTCTGACAAACAGTTTTCCAGACACTATGTAAAGGCAGTTTGCCTATTCATTAAAACATACAACCTGGTATGCAGGTGCAAATTGGAGAACATCAAGGTGCTATTGTCAATGAAGACATCAGGCCCCGTTAGTTCTCAAGATGATGGATGAGAGTGACAGCTTTTTGCATTTCTCTCATCGTTTGATCCGAGGGCTCACAGAGGGGTAGCCTGATGTGCGCATGACAGTATCCCAGCTCTGCCATGATGGCTTTCACCGGTATAGGGTTAGACTCCAGCATAGTTACATTCATCACATCCAGCATGTTGTAGAAACTGCTCCGTGCTTCATGCCACTTACCAGAAAGGCAGTTTCGTACCAGGCTGGAGGTAGTACGAGGCAGGCAGTTCGAGACTACCGAGATAAGCCCGTCGCCACCACATGCCATAAAGGGCAGTGTAAGCGCATCATCGCCCACCAATACACTAAAATCACTGCTGGTACGGCGTATGACATCCATCATTTGACTAATGTTGCCACTGGCTTCTTTCACTCCCACTATATTTTTATGCTCTGCCAGTTTGAGCAGTGTATTGGTATCCAGGTTGACTGCCGTACGCCCCAGGATATTATACATAATAACCGGTAGGTCTACCACATCGGCAATAGCTTTAAAGTGCCGATAAAGGCCTTCCGGCGTGGGGCGGTTGTAGTAAGGGTTGATGACTAGGTGGGCGTCAGCTCCTGAGTCTGCTGCTACTTTGGCAAACGCCATACTCTCGCGGGTATTATTGGAGCCAGTACCATGGATCACCTTACAGCGACCCGATACCTTTTCCACTGACCAACGCAGTATCTCTTCGTGCTCCTGATGCGATAAGGTAGGGCTTTCGCCGGTAGTGCCCACAAACACAATTCCCTCTACTCTTCCGGAAATCTGGTGTTCTACAAGCTTTTCAAAGGCTGCCCAATCAATAGTATCGTGTTCAGTAAAAGGTGTGATGATGGCTGTGTATGTACCCTGAAAGCGCTTTTCCATAAATGTCTTGATTTGATCAGTTTCGTGCTGTTGTTATCTATCGAAAGCCAATTTACAAATTTCAGGTGGCTGAGTACAGGATTTACAGTTTTTGCAGCACAAATACCCTCTTTCGGTCCTGATAGCGTACGTCAAACATCCATTTCTCGCAAATCCAGCCAAAGGTACGGTGGTGGTAAAAACAAACGTGCGTCGGGTCTCTGCGATACCACCAAAGCTCAAAATTTTCCAAAGCATTCCAGAGATGAGTCATGATGCAGAGGAAGCCCCCTTTCTTCAACATACCGGTAATTTTATTGAGCATATCAGCCGGTTGGAAGAAGTGTTCAAAAGCCTCCGTTGAGAAGATAAAATCGTAGCGAACTGAGGGGAGATCAGGATAAAAGAAAGGATCGTAGTTTTCACAGTCTGTATCAAAATCGCGCTTCAGAATCTGGGAAAGTACCGGCGTTGGCCCACAACCAAAGTCCAGTACCTTCATACCAGGTTGAAAGTAAGCCAGGGACGGGTTGATTGCCTCCATGAGAAAATTCACATAGCCCTGGTTATCCAAGCTATTATGGTGTTCTAGGTAACGGGCTGACTCGGCTTCTGGCTTGGGATGCTGGCTACTTTCCAGGTGGATCAGGGAACATCTATGGCACAGGTAATAAACGCGCTGATTCTGGGTGCGAATCTGCTCCACACTGTGACTGCTACAAAGGGGGCAGAGGGAGGGCTTATTCATCAACTGTTTGGTGCTTATTTTTCCTGCGATACCTTTTGATCAAAAAATAAAGAGTAAAACCTAAAACCGTCGCGCCGGAAACCCATAGCATACTATTCTTCAGTCTTTCAGTATCTTTTCCCAGAAAAGCAATCATACCAATGAGCGGAGTAATGCCTGCTATCGTTGCCAGCATGAAACGTGTAAACTTCATTTCGCCCAAACCGGCTACAAAGCTGATTCCGTCATTGGAAAGAAAGGGAGATACTCTGAAAAGGACTACAGCCCAAACGCCGTATTGTTGTATGTAGGAATTTATTTTCTGAGCAGAACTTTTACCGATAAGGCGGTCAACAAATGCATTGCTGGCATGATAGCCAATATAGTGGGCAATGGTAGCAGCAGAAAGTACAGCAACTAAAGAGATGAGCGATCCCCACCAGGGGCCGTATGCCAGGGTAGACACGATCATCAATAAAGGAGAAGGTACTACGATCAGAAACATTTGTATAATCATGGCGCCAATAATAACCAGAGGGCCCCAGAGGCCAAAGCCACTGACCCACTTTTTTATACGCTGTTTATCGTCGCTAGTAAGCACGTCATAGGCGTTAGTAAGAAATGCCTGCACGTCGGGGATTAAAAAATAAGATAATGCCAGGCTTAAGATGACGCTACCACTGATGATAAAAACCCAAACACTCTGCCTTCGCTGCTGCTCCCGTTCTTTGAGTTTCTCTTTAACTTTACCTGCTATACTCATAACGATAGACTAAAAAATAAAGAGTATTCTCCTAACCCTGGTATCTTAGAAATGTTAGGATCACTTGGTTACTTGCCGGGGAATATCAGAAGGTAAACGGCTCATGAGCTCGTTATTAAGCTGATTCGCAAAGTCGGAAAAAGAACTGATCGTAATGCTGTTATTATCTTGGTGCCCGATCAGTACTACTTCGTCTCCGACCTTCACGCGGGGAATGTGGCTGACATCTACCATGAAAAGGTTCATATTGATCAACCCGCAGATATTCGCTCTTTTTCCTTGGATCAGTACGAATCCTTTGTTGGACAAGCTTCGGGCGTAGCCATTTGCGTAGCCCAGTGGGATAATAGCTATTTTCATCTTATCAGGCGCCTGAAAGCTGGTGCCATAGCCGATAAATTCACCCTCTTTTACCTTTTTAACGTGCATGATATCAGTTTTCCAGGATAGTACCCGGTGAAGAGGATTATCGCTCATCTTGTTAAGTTCTACCAAATGCATGTTGTACACATCAGGACTAGGCCACAGACCATACAGAGCGATTCCTATGCGCACCAGATCCATTCTTGCCTCAGGAATTGTCAGGGCTGCTGCCGAGGAAGCAATATGTCTTAGCTGAGGCGTACATTTTCTTTTGGTAGCCAGTTCGTAAGCCTCCTGAAAACGTATAATTTGTCGTCTGATTCGAAAGTTGTTAGCGACGGTTTCAGCGCCTGCCAGATGTGTGCACATGCCCCGGAAGTCAACAAATTTACGGTTCTTTTTAAGTAGCTTCAGCGCTTCATCCAGCTTTTTGATGGGGAGGCCGGTACGGTTGCCACCCGTTTCTACTTCCAGATGGATGATGGCTTTTTTACCCACTTTTCGAGCAGTAATGATAGATTGCTTCAGTCTCTCCAGGTCAAACACGTAGTACTGGATACGATGATAGATGATCCATTCCAAATCATTCGGATATAAAATTCCCATTACCATGATTTCACATCCATCGGGGCAAGCTTTCAATACCTGGCTGGCTTCGTAGGCCGAAGCTACTGCGAAATGCCGGACACCACTGTTGTAAAGCATCGGCACAAAGCGATCTACACCGTGCCCGTAAGCATTAGCCTTTACAATGGCAGAAATGATAGGCTCTTCTCCCACTTTCTCTCTTACAAAAGCAACATTATTCTGCAGTGCAGACTGGCTCAGCAGTATACGGGAAGAATGCCTGACGGCAAATTTATCAACAGGGTTAGGATTGGTCGTCATAAGTGTAGCCGATATAGGAAGTAATACCAATGCGAATACTTCCCGGATCAAGATATGAAATTAAATTTCAATATAGGAAAGCCTTCACAACTTTTCCAGCAATCAGCGCAGAAATAGAGGCAAGATGATCACTGAGGCTTTTATTACTTGATGATACCCGAAAGATACCTGAGCTTGGAAAAATAATATTTTATTTTACAGAGAATGTGAGTAACTTTAACCGGCAAATAAATCTTCTTATTTGCATATGATCAACGACTCCTCAAAGCTCCTGTTCGAGGCACTCACCTACGACGACGTGCTACTCGTTCCTGGTTATTCTGAAATCTTGCCACGTGATACAGACACTTCTGCAAAGCTAACGCAGAACATTCGCCTGAACATTCCGTTGGTATCGGCCGCCATGGATACCGTTACCGAAACTGAGCTTGCGATTGCAGTGGCCCTCGTCGGCGGTTTAGGGTTTATCCACAAAAATATGTCTGCCGAGGCGCAGGCCTACCAGGTAAGGAAGGTAAAGCGCTCACAAAGCGGTATGATCCTGGACCCGATTACGCTGGACTATGAGGCTACCGTGTACGATGCCAAGGCCATCATGCGTGAAAATAAGATCGGAGGTATCCCGGTAGTAGACAAAAACCGGCATCTACTGGGTATTGTCACCAATCGTGACCTGCGCTTTTTAAAGGACATGAATCAGCCTGTCCGGGAAATTATGACAAGGGAAAACCTGATTACTGCTGAAGTAGGTGTAGGCCTAGAGAAGGCGGAGGATATTCTGCAGGAGCACAAAATTGAGAAGCTCCCCATTACCGATAAAGACGGTCGACTGCATGGCTTGATCACCTATAAAGACATTCTGAAGAATAAAGACCGACCCAATGCTTGTAAAGACGAATTTGGGCGCTTGCGCGTAGGAGCCGCCGTAGGTGTCACTCATGACATCGTGGAGAGGGTAGAAATGTTGAAAACAGCGGGTGTAGATATTATCAGCATAGATACGGCACATGGGCACTCACGGGGGGTCATTGAGACCTGCCAGAAGGTCAAGCAGCGCTATCCGGAGATGGAAGTAGTAGTGGGCAACATAGCTACTGCTGAAGCAGCCCGGGCCTTGGTTAGTGTCGGCGCGGATGCTATCAAAGTTGGTGTGGGGCCAGGTAGTATTTGTACGACCCGTATCATAGCAGGAGTAGGGGTGCCTCAGCTCACCGCTGTTTATGAGTCAGCCAAAGCGGTTAAAGATAGCGGTGTGCCTGTCATTGCAGATGGAGGTATACGCTTTTCAGGAGATATAGTTAAAGCCATCGCCGCAGGGGCCAGCAGTGTGATGATAGGTTCCTTGCTGGCCGGTGCAGATGAGGCGCCTGGTGAAGTGATTCTTTACGAAGGCCGAAAATTTAAATCATACCGTGGTATGGGTTCAGTAGAAGCCATGGAAAAAGGTTCTAAAGACCGCTATTTCCAGGATGCCGAAGATGACATCAGTAAACTGGTACCGGAAGGTATCGTGGGACGCGTACCCTACAAGGGCCGGGTAGACGAAGTGATTTACCAACTCATTGGCGGTATAAGAGCCGGTATGGGTTACTGTGGAGCACCTGACATTACCGGCCTGCAGGCAGCTAAGTTTGTCAAAATTACCAACGCAGGAACCCGGGAAAGCCACCCACACGACATTACGATCACGCGGGAGGCTCCTAACTACAGTCCCTGATTTGCCGTTGATATTTACATTCTGATACTACTCGTGGTATCAAATATTATATTAGCTTTATGCTAGTCGGTTTGTGGCTTTTATCGTAAAGAAAGAGCTATAATCCTCTGTTCAAGTACAGATGCTGCATGCAATTCCATAAGAATGTCATCCGTTTTACGCTATTCCTTGGCATCATCAGTTGGCTTTCGCTAGTTGTTACAGATATTATCCTTTTATTTACAGATATTAATGACATGAAGTCAGGTATACCAGCAGAATTGCGGCTGGTTTTGCTTGATCTTTTCTTTGTCGCGCTATTTTTTTATTATCGTTACATCACAGGCAAGGCTGAAAGAGTCAATTTTATTGACCTTCTCTGGCGTGTTTTTGCTACAGGTTTACTGGCTGCAATTGTATCCTTGACCATTTTCTTGTTTTACAACTTGCTGGGCGATAGCCAACTGGCCAATAATCCTTTCCTCAATAACTTCTTTTATCATATCAATATCGGGCTTACCACTGCTTTTCTCACCTCTACCCTGATGGTATGGAAGCAGCTGATTCTCTACCAGAAATCAAAAAAACTGATTCGCCTTTGGTTACTGTTTGAGTATGCTCTGCTAGGAAGTATCCTTATGAATTTCTTCCCGAGAGGCGAATTCATGACGGCCTACATTATCGTTATTTCGCTACTGCTCCTGCTGGGATTGGTACTCTCTGTTAACCTGAAGTGGGTGGCCTATCTGGATTTTAAGCAAAAGTGGAAAAGTATCATCATCATGCTGGCGATTGTCATTTTCTTGATATACTTCGTCTCAGCCCTCTACTACTACACCGAGTTCAATACCCCCCTACTGCCGGTAAATTTGCTTAACCTGGTGTACATCATTGTGATGTTTGGTTTTACGTTTGTCTACAGCATTTTTTCTTTGTTAGTTATCCTTTTTAACCTACCTACCTCTTCAGTATTTGAGCAAAAGCTGGAAGAGGTCATTAACTTTCAGAGGTTGAGTCAGTCTACGCAGGCAGGTTATAAAATAGATCAAATATATGAAATTTTACTGGAGAGCTCAGTCAAGGCAGTCTACGCCGATGCCGCCTGGGTCGAGATCAAGGATGAAAACCGGCAGCTACTTCTTACGAAAGAGTTAGAGCAGGAGAAAGTAGACGTACTCAAAGAAAGACTTAAGGAAAGTGCAAATCAATCCGACGGGACACGCGGTATCAGCTCAGCCAGGCTGCAACGGAAGGACTACAAAAATAGCCGTAAAAAACATAGGATGCTGAAACTCCCCGAATACAAATCGGTCCTCTGGATACCACTGGTGGTGAAGAATAAGACCATCGGCACGCTTGTCATACTTAAAGAAGTAGCCGATGGTTTTAATAAAGAGATGGTAAGTATCATCGGAACCTTTGCCAGTCAGGCCTGTATTTCGGTTGAAAACTTTCAGCTTCTCAGCGAAACTATTGAGAATGAGCGCTACAAAGAAGAACTAGAAATTGCGAACCGGGTCCACCAAAGTCTGTTGCCTAAAGAACCGTTTTCTAATACTGACTTTGATATTGTGGCTTTTTCAGAAGCCGCCGATCAGGTAGGTGGGGATTACTACGATATACACCAGATCAGCGCGCATAAGTATATCATTATTATTGGCGATGTATCTGGTAAGGGGACTTCGGCAGCCTTCAACATGTCACAGATGAAGGGTGTTTTTCACAGCCTGGCCCAACTAGACCTGACACCGGATCAGTTTTTAATACATGCCAATGCGGCACTAGGCAGGTGTTTAGAGAGAACCTCTTTCATCACTGCCTCCTTTTTCGTAGTAGATACTCTGGCAGGAACGATAGAATTTGCCCGCGCAGGGCATTGCCCCACATTATATTATCAGGCCAGTGAAAACCAGGCTACCTACATAGAAAACCAGGGACTGGGGTTGGGCATCATCAGAAATGAAAAATTTAATGAATATGTGGAGGTCACAAAAGTAAACTATTCGCCGGGTGATGTCGTACTACTCTACACCGACGGAATCACTGAAGCTACCAATATCAAACATGAACAGTACGGTTACGATCGTCTCAGGTGCTTCGTAGTGGAGCATGCTTCTGAGAATGCAAACCAGATGCAGGAAAAACTACTTCAGCAAATTCATAATTTCTGCGATGGAAAATCCCTGGATGATGATTACACGGCTTTGTTTATCAAGTTTAAATAATCTAAGAGAACATAAAACGCTAAGTGGCGTATTAATAAGTAGTTATGGTAGATGTCAGTGTCAAGTATTTGAAAAACTACTGCCTGATTAAAGTAGATGGTGAAGTTGATGCAAGCTCTTCCATACACTTAGACGAGGCAATGCAAAAAGCTGTTGATGCTGATTGTCCGCATGTATTGGTTGATTGCTTTAATCTTAATTACATTTCTTCAGCTGGTTTAGGTGTCTTTATGTCTTATATACAGGAGTTTGAAGTGAAAGAAAAAAAACTTGTACTTTTTAATATGTCACAAAAAGTGCACAAGGTTTTTGAAATCTTAGGGCTCCACCAGTTATTGACAATTGTAGAGACGGAAGAAGAAGCCAAGAAAGATTTAGTAGGATGACTTATAGTTTCAAAGTACCGTGTTGTAAAGATAAACTTCAGAGCATTAGGGATTTTGTAACTAATATTTTGTCAAACTACAATCTTTCTGATGTGGAAGCACATCAGCTCGTACTGGCAGTAGATGAAGTTTGTGCTAATCTCATGATACATTCTCATCACTGTAATCCTGATGAAAGTATTGAGCTGAGGATTTGTGTAGAAGAGGGAAGTAGCATCATCTTTGAAATCCGTGATGAAGGTACTGGCTTTAATTTCTGCGAGTACAAGGAGCCTGATCTTAATGAAATTATTGGCACCAAACGCAAAGGAGGCGTAGGACTTATGCTCGTTAGGAGGATTATGGACAAGATCGAGTTTGACTGCTGTAACAAAAAACACCACAACATTTACCGTCTGCGTAAAAGCATCACTTTTACACCTAAGTTTCCCCTCAGCTAGCCTCTGTAGCCTTTTCCGCTACAAGAATACTACATCATCCACGATCAGCTCTCCAAATTCCCTCATGAACAGAGAAAGAATTTTTGACTTTGATAGGTTAAGCTCTTGCTTAAGGGCTGCCGAGTTAAGCTTTACGTATAATTTACGGTTACTGATAGAAAGCTTATCTGTGCGGCGAGCAATAGGTGCCCCCATCAGGCGTTCCCATGAGTTAATGAGCTGGGTTTGCTCATATTTATTTTTGAGTTGATAAGCATCCAACAGTTCGCGCATGGCTTCTCTTACTGTTGAAGTATCCGCTTTCCGACCCGAGTTTATTTCTTTCCACTTTTTGTAAGACATGACGTTATGATTGATGCAGTTGACTAAATATAGAAAGATCGTGTAGCATTGCCATGCTTACGCAAGGCTCAAAAATATCATTTTTGCCAAATGCCTATTTATCAACGAGTTATCTCAGATTTTTGGCCAAAAATTTTTTCATTTAGCCGGATGAGTGTCTCTGCTTTGAAGCGACTGTCAATGAGAAGAGAAATATTAAACTTACTCCCGCCGTAAGAAACCATCCGGATGGGAATGTCATTCAATGCATCCATCAACCGGGTGAGCAAGCCTACTTTGTGAAACGGCATATTACCTACGATACAGATGATCGTGTGATCCTGGTGGATTTCTACGTTACCCAAAGCTTGCAATTCTTCAATTATCTGACTGAGATGGTTGAGTTTATCAATGGTCAGCGATACGGCTACCTCCGAGGTGGTAATCAGGTCTACCGGGGTACGGTATTTCTCGAATACTTCAAACACTCTCCGGAGAAAGCCGTAGGCAAGCAGCATACGCGAAGATTTGATCTTGATGGCCGTGATCCCATCTTTGGCAGCCACTGCAGTAAACTCCCGACGGGCATCGGCCTCAGCAGTGATGGAAGTGCCTTTTGCCTCAGGCTTTAATGTATTCAGCAGCCTCACCGGGATATTGGCATGCTGGGCAGGCCTGATGGAAGACGGATGGAGAATTTTAGCACCAAAGTAAGCTAGCTCGGCTGCTTCGTCAAAAGACAAGCGAGGGATAGGATATGTATTCTTAACAATGCGAGGGTCGTTATTGTGCATACCGTCAATGTCTGTCCATATCTGTATCTCCGTAGCCCTTACGGCTTCTCCCAGCAGAGAGGCTGTATAGTCACTTCCTCCTCGCTGCAAGTTGTCTATCTTTTGTTTATTATTCAGACAAATATACCCTTGTGTAATGAAAAGTCGCTGTTCAGGATTTCGGGCGAGACTAGCCTCTAGTTTTTCCTTTATATAAGCCGTGTCAGGCTCGTTTTCGTCATCAATACGCATAAACTCCAGGGCAGGTAGTAATATGACAGCTACATTTTCTTGCTCCAGATAGGTTACAAAAAGCTTGGTAGATAACAGCTCTCCCTGCGCTAGAATTTCCTTCTCTATTTCAGCTGAGTAGACACTGCCAGCTACCGACCGTAATGCAGCAAAATGAACCTCGATGATTTGCAGAGCCTGGCGCTGGCTTGCCTCCTGGCTGAGCAACTGTTGACAAAATTCTTGGTAAGAGTGATATAATTCTTCTATCAGCGCATTAGCCTCGGACTGGTCGTGTTTGGAGATTGCCCGGGTAATATTGACCAGCGTATTGGTAGTACCAGATATGGCAGAGAGAACCACAATTTTCTCTTCCGGCTCCTGAAAAATAAGCTGAGCCACGGTTTTCATCCTTTTAGGTGTACCCAGGGACGTACCTCCAAATTTGAGAATTTTCATGACAAATGGTTTATCAGACAAAAAAATCGGAATTTATAGGTTCAGCTACCGTAAGCCCAACATACGGATGGCAGTGTAAGCGGCTTCGTCTCCTTTATTCCCGTGCTTACCTCCGGCACGATCCAGCGCTTGCTGTACATTGAGTGTAGTGAGTACACCAAAGATAGTAGGTTTATTGTACTTAAGATTGACATCCTTGAGTCCCAGGGCTACTGCCTGGCAAATGTAGTCGAAATGTGGAGTTTCGCCCTGGATAAGGCAACCAATGGCAATTACAGCGTCTACCGTAGCATCTTTGGCCATCCACTGGGCAGCCAGACTCAGCTCAAAGCTCCCCGGTACCCACTTACTAATAATGTTACTATCTTTCGCCCCATTTTTTAGCAGTGTATCATAGGCACCTTGGTAAAGAGCACCAGTTACTTCTTCATTCCATTCGGAAGTAACAATGGCAAACTTACATTTGGTAATGTCCGGCAGGTTTTCTGACTTATGCTCGCTAAGGTTTTTATTTGCACTAGACATGTGAAAGATGAGTTGGTATGCAAAAAGGATAAGACCAACCTACGGCACTGCCGCTTGGCCTTATCCTTATGCGCTTATTATTGGTATTTGAATTACTGGGTTACAGCCATACTCTCCAGCCTCGTTTGTTGCTTGAGAGCTTGTTGATATTCAGCTGATTCTGGATACTCCTCTACAATCTGATTATAGGTTTCGGCAGCCGCGGAGTAATCGCCCGTTGCTTCATACGCCAATGCGGCTTTAGCCAGGTACTGCGAGGTAAAAAACTCATTAGGCTTGTAGTTTGCAGCACGTTCGTAATAATCAGCAGCCTGTCGGAAGTTTTCCTGCTCCATGTAAGCATCGCCAATCAGAGCATAAGCTCTGGCCTGAACAAGTAAATCAGATGAGCTAAAGTCACTGAGGTGTACTATGGCATCATCATATTGCTCTTGCTTCAGAAAGGAAACACCGGCATAGTAGTGAGCTAGGTTAGCCGCTTCTGTGCCTCCATACGCATCGATGATTTCCAGAAATCCGTAGTTGTTACCGTCACCATTCAGTGCCTGGTTCAGGCTGTCAGATTCAAAGTAGAAGATAGCCTGAAACATATCATTTTGGGCAGCTTCATTCTGGCTTTCCATATAATAGGTGTAGCCAAAAGCACTAGCGATAGCGAGTGCCAATGCGATACCTAAACCCAGGACGATATTCTGATTTTTTTTGCTCTTGAAAAAGGATCCGGTTTTACCAACCAGGGTGTCACGCAAAGCATCAGGGTTCTCCAGTAGCTCTGAATTATCCTGCTTTTGGGCCCCCTTTCCAGATTTTGCTTTGATTCCTTTTACTCTATTTGCCATCTTAAATGATTTAAGAATGCAAACCTACATTAATTTCTTTTAAACAGAAAAAAAGAGCTTCACGTTCTCAGCAAAGCTCTTTCAAAAAAATGATGTATGTTCCTTAATCCAGGATGAAGGGATAATCTTCCTGTGCATACACGTGCTTAAGCGCCTCTTCAGCCGGAGGGAAAGGAGCTTCATCCGCATACTTGATACAGTCTTCTACCTGCTTTTTCACTTTACTTTCAATCTCTTTTAGATCTTCTTCAGAGGCAAATTTATACTCAAGGATGGAGTTCATACACTGTACAATCGGATCTTGTTGCTTGTAATCTTCAAGCTCCTCTTTGGTACGGTACTTGGCCGGGTCGGAGATAGAGTGGCCTTTATACCTGTAGGTTCTAAACTCAAGTAGCGTGGGGCCTTCACCTTTACGGGCACGCTCTGCTGCTTCGGCCATAGCATGATGTACGTTTTCTACCTTCATAGCGTCTACCGGAAAAGAAGGCATATCGTAGGACTCTCCCAGGGTGTAAAGCTCAGTCACGTTACTGGTACGCTTTACGGAGGTACCCATGGCGTAACCATTATTTTCAATGATGAATATCACCGGAAGTTTCATGGTCATGGCCATATTGAGGGTTTCGTGGAAAGATCCCTGACGGGTAGCTCCGTCCCCCAAAAAAGTGGCACACACGTGATCGGTTCCTTTATATTTTTCGGCAAATGCCAGGCCAGCACCCAGTGGAATCTGGCCTCCTACGATACCATGACCGCCGTAGAAGTGATTGTTAACGTCAAACATGTGCATTGAGCCGCCTTTGCCTCTGGAAACACCCGTTTCCTTACCAAAAAGCTCTGCCATGATATATTTAGGGTCAGTGCCTAAGGCAATAGGATGCGGGTGATCGCGATAGGCAGTGATGTATTTATCTCCTTTTTTAAGTGCAGTAACGGCGCCAGCAATACAGGCCTCCTGGCCAATGTAGAGGTGGCAGAAACCCTTGATCTTTTGTCGTCCATACTGCTGGCCAGCCTTCTCTTCAAACCTTCTCATCAGGTACATCATTTCGTACCACCACATATAGGTTTCTTTAGAAAATTCTGCCTTCTTAGCTTTTGAAGATGTTTTTTTGGTTTTTGATTTTTCCTTTGTGTTACTTACTGCCATAATAATTTAATTAAATAATGGAGTTTTCTGGAAAGTAAACGTACGCTGTGTACGACTGTTTTACCTTTGCAAAATAATACAAAAACATTCGACTACGAACTAATGTGGCTTGAAAATATCAGTTTGCTTAACTTCAAAAACTATCAGGAACTTGAGCTGTCATTTTCTCCGCAGATCAATTGCCTAGTAGGTGAAAATGGCAGTGGTAAAACCAATCTGCTGGATGCTATCTACTACCTGTCACTTACCAAAAGTGCAATTAGTAGCAACGAGGCCCAAAACCTTCGTCATCAGCAGTCTTTCTTTCTGATAAAAGGAACATTTGAAAAAGAAGAACAAAACTACACAGTCCAGTTTAGCTTACAGGAAGGCCAAAAAAAGCAATTCAAAAATAGTCGTGTTCCTTATGACAAATTAAGCGAACATATTGGCCTCTTTCCGGCAGTCCTGATCACACCTAACGATACTGATATAATCAGGGGGGGGAGCGAGATTCGCAGAAAATTTTACGATGGTATCATCTCTCAGATTAGTGGTGAGTACCTTGAGCATTTGCTTCGCTATAATCACAACCTAAGGCAGAGAAATAGTCTGCTCAAGCAATTCGCTGAAGGTCTTCGATACGACAAAGATCTGCTTGACTCATACAGCCAGCCACTCGTGGATAGTGGCGTATTTATTCATGCCTATCGGAAAAAATTCATACATGAGTTTTTTCCGTCGTTCATTAAACACTACAACAACCTGAGTGGTCAGAAAGAAATGGTTGCTATTCACTATCAGTCAGATTTTGATGTCCCTAATATTGCCCAGATTTTTCACCAAAATTATCGCCGTGATCTGCAGGCGCAGCGCACTACATTAGGCGTGCACAAAGACGATTATCTTTTTGAAATTGATCAACATCCAATCAAAAAATATGGCTCTCAGGGACAGCAAAAGTCATTTGTGATTTCACTTCGTCTCAGCCAGTTTGATATCATACGAGAAGCTAAAAGTGTAAAGCCTCTGCTGCTGTTAGACGATGTTTTTGACAAGTTGGATGATTTTCGGATTGCCAAGCTAAGTGAAATGGTAGCGGCCCGTTCGTTTGGTCAACTCTTCGTCACAGATGCCCGACCCGAGCGTACTTACCAGATTTTTGAACCCATAGATGCTGATAGAAAGGTATTTACTATTCACAAGGGAAAACTGGTAGAAGAAGTAGAGATGTAGTTACGCCGGCTGAAAAGCAAAGAAAATGATCCATATCAAAATCAGGGTAGGCAGCAGGAAAGGCAGCGAAAATCGGATGATGTAACCAAAGAACGAGGGCATCTTGATACCGATCTGCTCAGCAATGGATTTTACCATGAAGTTAGGGCCATTACCAATATAGGTCATAGCCCCGAAAAATACTGACGCGACTGAGATGGCCGTAAGCCTGATGACACTATCTTTATAATCTCCCAGGGCAAAACCAATAACTTCGTTGGAATCACCAATACTGGCCCCTTGTGATGCCATCGCGGCCGCCAGGAAGTTCAGATAAGTAGGGGCATTGTCTAGAAAGCCCGAGAGCAGGCCAGTGCCCCAGTAGAGTGTATTGTGTGTAATCAGGGCAGCGCCAGCATCAGAGCGTGCAAAGTCCCCTACTAACTGCAGTGCAGGCATCATGGTACCAAAGATACCTACAAATATGAAGGCCACTTCCCTAATGGGCTCAAAGCTAAAATCATTACCCTTAATGGCCTCACGGCTGGCAAATCGGAAAGAAAGGAAAGCTACTGTGAACATGATTAGCTCTCGCACAAAGGAGAAAGTAGCACCGTCATACTCTATACCCGGCACAAAATCAAACTTATTTGGGTCTATAAATACAGCGATGATTACAATACCCAGCCAGATAAAATTACGCATACCTACCAGCGTAATTTTATTGGTATAGGTAGCAGTTTTTTCTTCTTCTCCGTTTTCTGGCTTATTGCGCATGTCAATGACGTAAAATACCGTAACAATGACCAGTAGTGCGGCCAGCCATTCTACAAAATTATGCTCCAGCGTCCAGAAGAAGGGGATGCCGCGCAAAAACCCGAGGAAGAGAGGCGGATCTCCAATGGGAGTCAGGGCACCTCCGACATTACTGACCATGAAGATAAAGAAAACAATATGGTAAGGCTTGATATTATCCTTATTAAGGCGAATAAAAGGTCGTATCAGTAGCATGGAAGCCCCGGTAGTCCCGATCAGGTTGGCGAATACCGAACCGATGATCAGTAGTATGGAGTTGGCCATGGGGGTGGCTTTTTTATCAACCTTAATCAGAATGCCTCCTGAGGCAATGTAGAGAGATGACAGTAAAGCGATAAACTGCATATACTCGGCTAGTGCATGTACTGGTTCATGGTGGTTATGTAGTACAAAAAGGTAGTAAGAAACGACGATCACTGCCAATAATACAGCAACGATAGGATAGTTTTTATGCCAGAAGTGTTCATAAAACAGCGGTCCCGTTGCAATCATCAGGAGCAGCAGCACGAAGGGAATGACCGTCCAGGCAGGGGCGCTTGCGTGGGCTTCCGTTTCTTCTCCGGCTTCATGTCCTGTAGATTCACCAGAATGATCTGAACTATGATCTTGCTGAGGGGCTATGACAGTATTTGTAGTGTATAAATTGTCTTTTTCAGCAAAATCCGAAGCCTTCGTAGTATGGGTAGAAATGGATAGTAGGAGGAAAGTTATAAGTAGAGTAAAAGCTCCCTTGCTCATCTAGATCAGTTAGTTTGTGTAGTTTTGCAAAGTACAGGTTTTGCGACAATTCCCAAAACAGCCGCCGAAAACCAAAAGTAAGCGTTGACGGCTAGTGTAGTTGTTTAAAGCGTCTGTAAATATAGTATAATCACAAATCTTTTGAATTTAAATTTGACAAACCGCCAATATTTTAGATGAATCTGGTGCTTGACATGGGGAATACGCTGACCAAGGCAGGCCTTTTCGAGAAAGGTACAATCCGCCAGACTTTCAGTGTAAAGGATAAAGAAGAGCTTCAGCAGATCGTCCAGGAAAATACTTTTGATGCTATGCTGGTATCATCAGTGGTGGATGTTCCTGCTTGGCTGAAATCGCTCACTGACCGAAATGCTCAGTACATGCTGCTGGATGCCAGCACACCCTTACCCTTTACCAACCTGTATCTGACTGCCCAAACCCTGGGCACAGATCGGCTGGCTGCCGTAGCTGGTGCTATGAAGCTTTTTCCCGGAAAATGTGCCCTGGCCATAGATGCCGGTAGTTGTATTACTTACGATATGCTGGATGATCAACAGTGTTACCACGGCGGTGCTATATCTCCCGGTGTACAGATGCGATGCAGGGCTATGCATACTTTTACCGCCCGGTTGCCGTTGGTTCATATAAAGCCAGAGCAAAGTGACGACATATCGCTGTTAGGTAATCATACTGTGGGCGCATTACAAAGCGGTGCATACTACGGGACACTGGCAGAAATCACTCAAATGATTCGGATGTATGAAGACAAATTTGCAGATTTACAGGTCGTAATTTGTGGAGGGGATGCTGCTCTGCTTGGTAAAGGCCTCAAAGTGGCGCATCAAATAGCGCCAGAACTCTTATTAATAGGACTAAATGCTATCCTGGACTATAATGTCAAGTAAATATCTTCAAATCATCATACTCTGCCTGTTCATTTCGGTGGCAGCGGAGGCTCAGATTGAGGTTACTCCTTACTCTTCGCAGGGGCTGGGTAACCTGGTACGCCCTTCACTGGCTCATAATATGGGCATGGGAGGAGTTGGTCTGGCGATTGGTAATGGACTGAACATCAATAATGTGAATCCTGCGCTGTTGTATCAAAACAGCCTCAGTGCCTTCGATGCTGCATTCAGCCTGGAATATAAAGATATGTCCAAGGCCGATGAGGTTGTCTCAGGCTGGAACGGTGGATTTGCCTATGGGGCATTTGCCTTTCCCATCATGCGAAATCGCTGGTCGTTGGGCATGGGGGTTTCTCCCTACTCTCAGGTTCGTTACAGCATTGAAGAGACCCGTAATATCAATAACAACACTGAAACTGCCCGGCTCAGCCAGGAAGGTAATGGCGGGCTTTCCCGAGTACATTTTTCCAATGGGGTAAGATTATTCAAGGGCCTTTCGGTGGGGCTGAGGGCTTCTTACTTATTCGGAGCTATCAATGAAGATTTGAGTATCATTCCTGAGACCGGGGATAATGCCAGTCTGGTAACGTCCTACATTGACAATATCTATTACCGGGGTATTGTCCTTGAGCCAGCTATCCATTATTCGCAAAAAATAGGAGAAAATACAACCATCAACCTGGGAGGTATCTATCAGCCAGAAACTGAACTGAATGCCATTCGTAATGTGAATTTTGAAAACCTTGACGCTGGTGGGCAGCCTATCAGCAACGATACTATCATTTTTGATGAGAATGGAAATACGGTCTTGCCGCAGAAGATAGGCGTTGGCCTGGCACTGGATGAATATCTGAAGTACAGCATCGCTTTTGATTTTACCATGCAGCAGTGGGGTAGTTTTGGGACATACCGCGCGGACACCGATAATGGTAATACTTCCAACGATGGCATGCAGGACAGCTACACGCTGGCTTTTGGTAGTCAGTACATACCGGACATTTCTTCGGTTTCCAGCTATCTCAAGCGTATGACGTACCGGGCCGGATTTCGCTACCAGATGACACCCTTCCAGGTCAATGATACCCAGATCACTGATATGGCAATAAGCCTAGGGCTTACATTGCCCATGAGCAATCTTTCAAGCTTAAATCTGGCTATTGAGGCAGGAATAAGGGGCACTACTGACAGTAATCTGGTGAGAGAAAACTACTTCAGAGGAACGCTGGGTATTGCTTTCAACGATCAGTGGTTCATACGCCGGAAATTTAACTAACTCACTTTTGGTCCTTCCAAATTTATTTGCGAGTAAAAGTTACTTGAAAGAAAGTATGGCAGAATTGATACCGTTGACTAAAAAATATTTAGGTAAAATTTAAGCATACGGGTGTAAAGTAGGATTTAATGAAGCTGTTTTATCGTTTTTTATTTGGAATTTGTAAGGTTTCGGTCTTATTTTTGTATTTTAATAAATTATGTGCTTGTACCTTTTCATAATGATTATGATCAAGTGCTTCTATTAAAATTTTGATGACGTACTGAACTTTACATTCCGATTGTTGTTTGGTTTTCGTTGATATGGCATCCTTTGGTACGTAACTCTCAAACTGATCTGTTCACCAATTAAAGAAAGAAGGAATCATGAATTTTACGCTGAATCAAAAATCTCTCTGGTCTGCCTGCCTTCTGCTCGTCATGTTTGCTACAGCGGCAAACGCTCAAAACGGGTGGAACTGGCCTGAAGACAAAGCTACTGCTCAGGAAAAGCAAGTAATGTACACCGATTTGAAGAAAGCTGGCAATTACGAAGCTGCCATAGCACCACACGACTGGCTGCTGGAAAATGCCCCTGACCTCAATAGTTCGCTGTACATCAATGGTGCTGATATCTATGAGGAACTAGCGAAGAAGACTAAAGATGCCGCTAAGAAGCAGGAGTATATTGACAAAGCTATGGAGATGTACGACCTGCGCATTGAATATTTTGGTGGCGAAGCTAATGTGATGAACCGTAAGGCTATTGCTGCCATGGGGCTTTTGTACCGGGATAAAAGTGCGTATGACCAGCTTTATGATATCTTTAGCAAAGCTATGGAAGTAAGCGGTGACAAGTTTGCTTATTACAATATTACTCCGATGATGAGTATTGCCAAGACGCAATATGAGCGTGGTAAGTTTGAGGCAGAAGACGTGCTTGAGATTTACGATAAACTCAGTGAGATCGCTCAGAATAATATCAGGGCAGGTAGCAAGTACGCTGATAAGTATGCTGATCAGCAGGAAAAAATAGATGCAATTCTTACTTCCACAGTCACTGTGAGCTGCGAATATATTGAAGAGAAGATGATCCCTAAGTTGGAACAGAATCCTGATGACATTGACCTTGCCAATCAGATCATCGCCCTATCGCTGGCTTCTCATTGTACCGGCGAAGAATTCTTCATTACAGCCGCTGAAGCTACTTTTAATATAGAGCCTAACGCAGGACTCGCCAAAACAATTGCCAATCGTAAGCTGCAGGCCGAAGACTATGAATTGGCCAAAGAATGGTTTAATAAAGCCATTGAGCTTTCTGATGATGATGCCCAGAGGGCTGACATTTATATGGATTTAGCTAGAATTAGCCAGAAGGAGGGAGCAAAGCCTACAGCATGTAAGTATGCTTTGGATGCAGCCTCTCTGAGCGAAGACGAGGCTAAAAAAGCATATAATATGATCGGTAACATATACTTCTCAAGTGGTTCAGAGTGCAAGGCTGGTGAAGATCCGGTAAAAGACCGTGCCGTATACATCGCAGCTTACGATATGTATAGGAGAGCAGGTAACCAGTCAGGTATGGCTGCTGCTAAAGCTCAGTTCCCTTCCCGTGAGGAAGTATTCACCTTTAACCATGAAGTAGGGGGAAAAATTAAAGTGGACTGTTGGATTGGCGAAACGGTCACCATTCAGACTAGAGATTAAACATAATTACATTCCTTCAAAAGCCATTCTCTCAACTGTGAGAATGGCTTTTTCATTTTACCAACTACAAAACCTGCGAGGGATATGAGCGGTATTGGGTGCAAAAACCAACTTTTTTAAAATAATACGTGTATAGAATTATGTACACGATGTTCTTATCATGCGATTGTTGATTTACTGGATAGTAAGTAGTGTGCTGCTGGCAGCCTGTAGTGAAGACAGCCAGGGTCCAGACGACTTCAAGGATTTTGAAGGCCCAGTAATGGAAGCATCCGATGTAGAATTATTCTACAGTGATTCGGCAGTGGTCAGGATACGCCTGATAGCTGATCGGCAGTTGGAGTTCGAGAGTGGAGATCGAGAATTTCCCGAAGGTGTTTACATTGAATTTTTCGACCAGGATGAGGTCAGAAGTTCTTCAATTCGTGCCAATCACGGATATTTTAATAAAAAAGAAAACAAGTATACCGCCACCGGGGATGTAGTAGTAATCAATTACCAGTCAGACGAAAAGCTTGAAACAGAACTACTTTACTGGGAACCTAACAAAAAAGAAATTTATACCAACCGCTACGTGGAAATTATCAGTGGCGATGAAGTGCTTATGGGGGAAGGCCTCGTTTCTGATGAATCGTTTAACTCCTATGAGATATTGAAACCCAAGGGTACTTTTTCTCTGAGCGAAACCTCTGCCCAATAATGTATGAAGCTTTTAGATTCCATTTTACTATCGCTTAGTGTTGCATCATTTATCATCGGCGTGCACCAGACTATGCTAGCGGGAGAGACCGTAGCACAGGGAGTAGCAAACGCATACTTTTTTTACATGATTTCCCTGCTGCTCATGTTTTGGTTCCGGGTACGTCGTAAGCATCAACAAAAAGACGAAGAGCGTAAAAAGCTTAAAAACAATAAGAAAAGACGTCCAAAGTAAGATGAAACTGATACTTTTGTGCTACATGCACGTCTGTGCATGCTAATGTCTCATATGGACTATTACAGTATCACCATAGTCATCGTCTGTCTTTTGTTCTCTGCCTTCTTTTCTGGAATAGAGATCGCATTTATTTCTGCAGATAAACTCAGAATAGAGCTAGCCAGCAAACAAGGAACGCTTGCCGGCCGGTTACTATCTCGCTTCTTACAGAAACCTGCCCGTTTTATTGGTACAACCCTGGTAGGTAACAACATTGCGCTAGTGCTCTACGGCATTTTTATGACCAATTTGTTGGAACCCTGGTTGGCAGGTCAACTGCCAGCCCCTATTAATAACGACGGTACCATCCTAATTTTACAAACCATCCTGGCGACTCTGGTAGTACTGATACTGGCAGAATTTACCCCCAAAAGTACATTCCTTATTGACCCCAACGGTTTGCTTTCTGCTTTTGCTATACCAATGACGTTGATCTACTATGTTATGTATCCTTTTGTGTGGATCATTGATAAGGTATCACAGTTCATCCTCATTCAGATTCTGGGGTTTAGATATCGGGAAGATAAACCGGTTTTTGGATTGACCGATCTTAATAATTACATCAAGAATACTCTTAGCGAAGAAGTGCTGCAGGAAAGCCAGCATCGTAATCCTCAGCAAAGTAACCCGCGAGTAGATACTAAAATTTTTACCAACGCCCTGGAGTTTAAGACCGTGAAGGTCAGGGAGTGTATGATCCCGCGTACCGAAGTAATCGCTGTGGATATTGAAGATGATATTGAGGAGATCAAAGAGTCATTTATCCAGAGCGGACATTCCAAAATCATTGTTTATAAGGAGTCTATTGATGAGGTAATCGGCTACTGCCACTCGTTGGAGCTGTTTAAAAAACCTAAGTCTATCAACCAGATCCTTACTCCCATTATCATTGTACCTGAAACGATTCCTGCCAATGAACTCATGATTCAGTTTATCACCGAGCATAAGAGTTTGGCCTTGGTGGTGGACGAGTTTGGCGGCACAGCTGGAATTGTCAGCATGGAAGATATTATAGAAGAGATCTTTGGTGATATACAGGACGAACACGATGTTGAGGACTGGGTAGAAACCCAACTGGATCAACACAATTTTCTGATCAGTGCTCGTCACGAGATCGATTATCTTAATGAAAAATTTAATTGGGTCATACCTGTCGGGGATTATGATACGCTGGGAGGCTATATTCTCTCCATTACTGGAGAAATACCTCAAAACGGAGACGTCATTACTTCCCCGCCTTTTACTTTTACGATTATGTCCATGCGCGAAAACCGAATAGACAACGTTAAAGTAACCGTAGAAAGCGAGCAACGGGAAGAATAAGGATCGGGATAGGCAACCACACACCTTATTTAATTCAGGAATCATCGCTCATAGATAGGCGTTAGCTTTGAAAATAGTAGTGAAACCATTTATTTTGAAGTTCTCTTCATACAAAGCAAATATAAGATGGCATTGATAAGTAAGATTCGCGAAAGGACAGCGCTCGTGGTAGGTTTTGTAGCCCTGGGTCTTTTCCTCTTTATTGCAGCTGACGTATTCACGTCCAGCGGTGGTTTGTTTGGACAGGAGGATGCCAATGTCGGCGAGATAGACGGGCAGGAGGTCTCAATACAGGAGTATCAGCAAGCCATTGAAGAAATTAAGTATAATTTTACGGCCAATACCGGGCGAAACCCCTCAGAGCGGGAAATGATGTCCATACGCCAACAGGCCTGGGATAAGATGATTGCTGATATCGCATTTGCCAACCAGTTTGAGGAATTAGGTATTGAAGTTACTGAAAATGAGCTGGTCGACATGGTACAGGGTAACAATATTACGCCCGAAATACGTCAGGCTTTTTCTAATCCAGAGACAGGCGAATTTAGCCGTGATCAGGTGCTGAACTACCTGGCCTCACTCCCGCAGTTGCCCCCACAGCAGCAGGTAGCATGGCAAGTTTTTGAAAATAACCTGAAAACTGGTCGACGCAGGATCAAGTACGACAATCTGCTGGCCTCCACTAACTATGTAACCAAGCAGGAAGCTCAGCAGCAGTATATGGCCGAGAATACTGTGGCTGAGGTCAAGTACCTTTATGTCCCTTACTACGCCATCAGCGACACTGCAGTATCGGTAACAGATGCCCAGTTGATAGATTACCTTAATGAAAACGCAGATGAGTACCAGGTAGAAGAAGGGCGCACTTTACGGTACGTACCCTTCTCAGTAGCTCCTTCTGCTGAAGACACTACTTACTTTATGCAGGAAATGGATCAACTAAGGCTTGATTTTGTCAACGCTGCTAACGATTCTTCTTTTGCCTCTATTAACACAGATGGTACAGATCAGGCATATAGCACGTACGCACCTGGTGAACTTCCTGCTCAGTTGCAAAACCTGGATCTACAGGAGGGCGATGTCTACGGACCCTTCACCAATAACGGTCTATACACCCTGTATAAAGTTTCTGCCATTACTGAGGATACCGTATCCTACGCCAAAGCCAGCCACGTGCTCTTTAAAACCGAGGAAGAAGGCTCAGAAGCTCAGGCACGCCAGCAAGCCCAGAATGTTCTCTCACAACTCCGTAATGGAGCCGATTTTGCCGAATTGGCGCGTGAATACAGTGAAGATGTAACGGCCTCCCGTGGAGGTGACCTGGGATGGTTCCCGGAAGGCCGCATGGTTCAGGAGTTCGAGAATGCTATCTTCTCGCGTAACCAGACTGGCCTGATTCCACGACCCATCAAAACCGACTACGGCTATCATATCATTCAGGTGACAGAAGCTCCTACCAACCAGGCTTACGAAATAGCTACTGTGCAAAGAGAGCTTTATCCCAGTGACGCTACCCGCGACGTAGCCTACCGTAGGTCAGAATTCTTCGCTAGTTCGGTAGACGATGTGGAGAGCTTTATGGCCCAGGCTCAGGAAGACTCACTCAGCGTGAATACCGCCGTAGACGTCAGCAGTACGGCTCAGAATATTCGTGGATTAGGTGATGCCAGGCAGGTAGTTCGCTGGGCATACAACGACGCTTCTTTGGGAGGTATCTCTCCTGTTTTTGAACTGGATGATGCCTATGTAGTTGCTGTCCTCACGGATGTGACTGAAAAAGGAACGGCGGAACTGGATGAAGTAAGAGATGAAATTGAAGCCAAAGTTAAAGCCCAGATAAAGGGTGAGCAAATCGCCGAGAAGCTAAGGGGGCTATCAGGTACGCTTGAGGAAATTGCGGAAGCTTTTGGCCAGGACGCTAGTGTCTACAGCAGCAGTGATTTAAATCTCAGTAGTAACACGCTCCCCAACGTAGGTTTTGCTCCCAAAGCTGTGGGTAAGGCCTTTGCGCTAGACGAAGGAGAAGTTTCAGCCCCGATTGAAGGCGAAAACGGAGTGGTAATGATCCAACTGGAAGCACTCACAGAAGCAGCCGAGATTGCTGACTACTCCAGCTACAAGGAGCAACTTAAGCAGCAGGCCCAGCAACGCTCTACGTTCAACATATCCGAAGCGATACGAGAGTTTGCCCAGATAGAAGACGAGCGCTACAAGTTTTACTAGTATTTGAAATAACTTTTTGTGAAGAAGCTGTTTCCACGGAAACAGCTTCTTTGTTTTATGGGAGTTGGGTTCGTAATTGTGGTACGGCTGGAAAAGTTTTCCGGGTAATATTTATGTTTTTTAGTAAAATCCTGCTTAATTAGAGATGTCTCTGGGTTGTGTCTTTGTTACACACCAACCGGATTCCAGTTCAATTAAATCCTACACTCAAATACGCATAATCAATGCAGATCATTGAATCATCCAAGGTCTATGATGCCATCATCGTAGGCTCAGGGGCTGGAGGTGGTATGGCCTCAAAAGTTCTTGCCGAGTCCGGCCTTAATGTTGCCATCGTAGAAGCGGGCCCTTTCTTTGACCCAACCGACCCTGCCCAGATGACGCAGCTCAAATGGCCCTGGGAATCTCCTCGCCGGGGAGCAAGCTCCACCCGCGCCTTTGGCGACTTTGATGCTGCCTACGGTGGTTGGGAAATAGATGGTGAACCTTATACCCGGGCAGAAGGTACCCAGTTTGACTGGTTCCGTTCCCATATGCTGGGCGGTAGAACCAACCACTGGGGCAGAATTTCACTCCGCTTTGGACCCAAAGACTTCAAGCGTAAAGATATTGACGGGCTGGGTGAAAACTGGCCGATTGGTTACGATGATGTAAAGCCCTACTACGATAAGGTAGACAAACTCGTGGGTGTTTTTGGAAGTAAAGAAGGTATTCAGAGTGAACCAGATGGCTTCTTCCTGCCTGCGCCCAAACCTCGTCTGCACGAGCTGTACTACATCAAGGCCGCTCGTGAAGCAGGCGTCACAGTAATACCTTCCCGCATGTCCATGTTGACCAAACGGATTAATAATGAGAGAGGCATCTGTTTCTACTGCCGTCAGTGCAGTAGGGCTTGTTCTGCCAAAGCAGACTTCTCTTCCGGCACCGCCCTGGTTTTTCCTGCACAGAAGACCGGAAAGGTAGATTTGTTTGTCAACTCCGTGGTACGTGAAGTGGTTACGAACGACGAAGGGTTTGCTACCGGCGTCTCCTATATCAACAAAGAAGATCGGCAGGAGTATCAGCTTAAGGGCAAAACAGTGATTCTGGCTGCTTCAGCCTGTAGTTCAGCCCGCATCCTGATGAATTCCAAGAGTGCCCAGCATCCTAACGGACTGGGGAACGGTTCTAACATAGTAGGAAAATACCTGCATGACTCTACTGGTAGTAGCCGGAGTGCCTTCTTACCCCAGCTCATGGATCGCAAACGCTATAATGAAGATGGGGTCGGGGGCATGCACGTGTATAGCCCCTGGTGGCTGGATAACAAAAATCTGGATTTCCCCAGGGGTTACCACATTGAGGTATGGGGAGGTATGAGTATGCCGTCCTACGGTTTTGGGTTTAACGCAACCGAAATGAATAAATTCATCGGAGGACAGACCGGCGGATACGGTAACCAACTCAGAGATGATGTCAAGAAATTCTACGGAGCTTTTCTAGGCGTATCCGGACGCGGGGAAAGTGTAGCAATGAAAGATAACTACTGCGAAATTGACCCGCATGTAGTTGATGAGTGGGGAATTCCAGTCCTTCGCTTCCATTACTCCTGGTCGGACTATGAGCGTTTACAGGCAAAACACATGCACGAGACCTTTGAAGAAATTTTCCATGGTATGGGTGCTACTGTTCTGGGCGATGCTCCGGGTAAGGATCAGGATTACGGACTGGCGGCTCCCGGCAGGATTATTCACGAGGTAGGTACGACACGTATGGGTAACGATCCTAAAGCCTCGGTCGTAAACCAGCACCAGCAGTTACACGAGGCCAAGAATGTATTTGTCGTAGACGCCGGACCGTTCGTATCACAGGCGGACAAAAACCCTACTTGGACGATACTGGCATTGTCCTGGAGAACCTCCGACTACATTATTGATCAGTTTAAAAAGCAAAATATCTAATCTGAAAATATTATGGACAGACGTGAATCCATGAAATCCATGCTGCTTGGTTCACTGGCCGGTGGCCTGATTATCAACGGTTGTGCTCCTGAAGAAAAGGCGCCGGGGAACCCTCCGGCTGTACCCGAAGCATACGGGCGTACGGAAGAAGAAAAAGCCCGCGACCAGAAACTATTTGATGCTGAATTCTTCAATGAGGCCGAGCTTACTGCGATCGCAACGCTTTGCGACCTGATTTTACCTGC
>CAZZGE010000009.1:36646-56519 GCA_964653665.1 uncultured Porifericola sp.
GACCTTACGCTTACCGGTTACTATACTTCCAAAATGGGCATTGAAGACCTGGGATATCAGGGCAACCGCCCCAACGTTTGGGATGGTATACCAGAGGACGTGCTCAAGGAGCATGGTATGGAGTATGAACAAGAGTGGCTTGCCAAGTGCGTGGACCAGAGTAAGCGTGAGGATATCGCCGAGTGGGACGATGATGGTAACCTTCTTACCTGATGGCTGACAATCTGTGACTGACCTCAGGGTCTTCACCGGATCAGTTACAACAGCTTTGTAAGACTGCCAACTGACGGTCTTCCAGCTAAGAATAAATAGGGCCAGAATACTATAAATGAGAAAAAAGCAACGCTGATATTAATTTGGTAGGCTAATTCTTCTAGCCATCGCTGTACAGCAAAGTAAGCCAGAGGTACGGCTACCACAAAGGCAACCAGTACGAGGCGGGTAAAATCTTTGGTCAGTAGCAGCATAATGTGCTTGACCGAGGCGCCCATCATCTTGCGTACGTCGATCTCTTTGCTTGCTTTGTTTGGCCATGGAAACGGCCCGCGCCAGCAGTCCTAGGCAGGCAATCAGGATGACCAGAGAAGTGAAGTTCCCGAAAATCATACCCAATCGCTGGTCAGCTCGGAAAAGCGCGTCAAAGTTTCGTCTACAAAACTATAGTCCAGGGGAAGTCCGCCAGTCTACTCCCTCCCCAATGCGTCAATCTTCGCTATCGTTTGAGGCAAATCATCAGAAACCAGGCTAAACTCCATAAAGTCCTGGCGATCCGAAAAAACAAGCACAAGGGGCTCTACCTGACGGCGGAGTGACTGGTAGTGAAAATCTTCTAACACGTCCGCTATTTTCAGTAGATAAGTGGTATCGTTAGTGTCAAAAACAAGCTCTCCTCCCAAATCATAATTTTCCGAACCAAACAACTTTTGGTAAAAAGCTGTGGTAAAGCACCACCTCGTTAGGTTGTCGGGTTTCCGGCTACTAAGGGGAAAATCAAAGAAGGAAAAGTAGGCGTTTTCCGTGTGGGCTATATTTTCCCGGACAAAAGAAGTCTGGTCGTCTAGTATTATTTAAACGCCCGATTGCTCTAGTGCCAACACCTCCTCAATGTCATCAGCAAAATCCTGAAGGAATGCCTCAGGCACTGTATTGCAGTAGTGCACATTACCCTGGAACTCGGAAGAAGAAGTAAGACGGTAAATTCGGTCACCTTTTTCGACAAAGTTATCGTAACTCAATTCAAAGCTGACAATAAAAAAAATGATAAGACAGCTGGTAATGCCCCGCGCCTGACCCAATACCTTGATCAGTGTGGGCCTGTTTTTCCATAAATTCTGAAGGTTGATGGTTAGATAGCTCCTGATCATATTGATAATAGCGCTGACTGATGACTTATGGTTAATGAAAAATGAAGAGTATGTAATCCGTTAATTTTTATGTCTCCGAAGTTTCAACTTTCCCGCCAGAGCATATGTTAATATACAAGTAATTGATTATCAATATTATACACCAATCATTACTTATTTTTACCAAAAAGAGTGTATCGTTTTCGTGACTGTGGGTGTTTGCTTTCGTAACAGTATATGAAATTCAAACGGAATAAAAAGGTATTTTGATAACTAACTTGGTTTTTCAGTAAAATGTATTTTCTTTTTTCTGCAGTTCAAACTTAAAACTATGATCAAGCAATTTGGCATTACCTGGTGGGGAAAACAGTGGCTCAACGCACTCTCAAGGATTGACTACAGCAACCGTCTGCCCCGTGGTAAGTCATATGCTCGTAATGGTAAGGCTCATGATATTGCAATTCATGCTTGCGATGTGAGCGCCCTCGTGGAAGGTAGTCAGCCCCGACCTTACAAAGTAAAGATACACATACCCGCTTTTTCCCAGGCGGAGCAATTGGAAGTCATGGAGACTATTACTGACAACCCAGTCTTTCTATCTAGCCTGCTAGCCCGTAAGCTGCCTACCGAACTGTCGCAGGTATTAGAGCGCAAAAATATCCGGATTTTTCCCCGCTCATGGCAAGATATGCAGGCCAGTTGTTCCTGCCCGGATTATGCTATGCCCTGTAAGCACATCGCTTCGGTCATTTACCTGATAGCTAACGAAATAGACAAGAACCCCTTCCTGGTGTTTGAGATGCACGGGCAGGATTTACTGTCACAACTGAAAAAGATGGGGATGCTTACCTCCCGTTCAGTGGAGGAGGAAATTCCATCTCTGCCTGGCTTGGTAGAAGGTCTGCTAAAACAACCTTCTTCTCGGGATCGTACTTCGGCACAGCGTCAGCCTGACCTGTCTGCCGTACCAGATTGCCATGAGGAACTGATGTCTCTTCTGAGTCCTAACCCGCTTTTTTATCCCGGTAAAGATTTTAAAGACATACTAGATAAGCACCTGAGAAGATGTGGTCGGGAATCCAAAAATGCCTTGAAAGGTATGGCACAGCCTACCGATGAACTTGCTAACGGCCTGTATCCGGCTTCTGTCAGGCATGTACATATTCGCCAGGATGTGCAACTTCAGGTGCAGGCGATTTATTTTGATACTGCCAAGGGTGATTTTACTTTTTCCAGGGGCAAAAAGCATCCGCTGAAAAGCCTGTTTCAGTGGCTGGAAACGATGGATCCTGAAGAGTTGAGTTTGGCGGTACCTGCTCTGCAGGCCCTTTCACTGGCCCATCGTATGGCGCTGGTACTACTCAGGCAGGGAGCTACCGTACCTCAGATCTACCAGCTTGAGCCACAATTTTTTAGCATTCGCTGGCTACCCGCTTCTCTCAAAGACGAGGTTAGGCTGGTGATAGAACAACTGGCTGCTCTGCTACCACCCGACCTGCTACGAGTGCAAATGCCCGCTAGAAAGCCCCGGTATTACCCCCGGCATGAGCAGGCTACTTACCTGCTGTCGGCTTTTCTTACCTACCTGATACAACATGCCCGCGCCGATCAGTATGACCTGAATGATGCCGTCAATATGGCCTTCCTCGAGGGGGAGTCGCTAAGCAGCCGGGGTTTTGAAGAAAAAGAATTACCGGTTACCATTTACCTCTGGCTCAAGCATTTTCATCTGACCGACCGAACAGTAAGTCCCCTTATTAGGGTAGAGGAAGAAGAGGAAAACAAAGGTTTCCGGGTTGAGCTTTGGGTGGAGGACCGAAAGTCAGATCGCGGACCCCTGCCGCTGGCGTTACTTTTTGCCGAAGAGTCCTTTATCGATATGCGGGCTGCTTTTCTGCAGGATGTGGCTGTACTGCTCAATTATTTTCCGCAGGCGGCTTCTATGCTCAGTAGTCGCGGCAAAGAAAGTCTGTACGTCAATAGTGATGAGTTTGTGCCTATATTTTTTCAGATACTGCCGGTACTGCGCCTGCTCAATATCCACATACTGCTGCCCAAAAGCCTGCAGAAGCTGATTCGCCCGCAGCTTTCTATGCAACTGGATGCTGAAGAGAAAGGCATAGAGAAACACTTTCTGAGCATGGATGAACTGTTGCGCTACCAGTGGAAGGTCGCCTTGGGTGACCAGCAGGTTTCTCCTGAAGAGTTTGCCGAGTTAGTCAAAGGGGCCAGCGGTATCGTCAAGCTGCGCGATCAGTATGTGCATCTGGATTCTGAAGAGGTTCGTAAGCTGCTGGATAAGCTGGAAAGCCCGCCGGTATTAAAAGGCAGCCAGCTCATGCAGGTAGCACTGACGGAAACTTACGAAGGTGCCAGAGTGCAGCTCACGTCCAAGTTAAGAAAACAGCTGAAAGCTTTGCTGGATTCGGAAACTGTAAGCTTGCCCAAGGGTTTGGACGCTCAACTACGCCCATATCAACTCCGGGGCTATGCCTGGATGTATAAAAACAGCCGTATCGGCTTCGGCAGTATCATTGCTGACGATATGGGGCTGGGTAAAACCCTGCAGGTCATCGCTACGCTGCTCAGGTTCAAGGAAGAAGGTTACCTAAACAAAAAGAAAGCCCTGGTGGTCGTGCCCACTACTTTACTTACCAACTGGGAAAAAGAGATCAACCGCTTCGCCCAAGACCTGCGGTCATTTATATATCATGGCAGTAGGCGTAAACTGCCCGAAGATGGTTTTGACATCCTGCTCACCACCTACGGGATTGCCCGCAGTGACCAGAAAGAGTTGGCGAAACAGAAGTGGTACACACTGGTTATTGACGAAGCACAAAATATCAAAAATCCCGGCACTGCCCAGACCAAGGCAGTCAAAAAGATCAAGTCCGATGTGCGGATTGCCATGAGTGGTACGCCGGTAGAGAATCGCCTTAGCGAATACTGGAGCATCATGGACTTTGCCAATAAAAGTTACCTAGGACCGCAGAAGCGCTTTCAAAAAGACTTCGCCTATCCTATAGAAGTGGAGCAGGATTACGAACGTCTGCAGCAGTTTCAGAAAGCAACAGCCCCCTTCATTTTGCGGCGCCTTAAGTCCGACAAAAGTATCATCAGCGACCTGCCCGAAAAAGTCAGTACCGATGAATACTGCCAGCTTTCCAAAGAGCAGGCCGCTTTATACCAGAATGTAGTAGATGAAGTCATGCAGCAGATGGAACAGAAAGAGGGTATAGAACGGCAGGGGCTGGTGTTTAAGCTGATCATTGCGCTCAAACAGGTTTGCAATCACCCGGTGCATTATCTGAAAAAGGGAAAAACTGCGCCCGGGCTTTCTGGTAAGAGTAGCCGCCTACTAGAACTTTTAGAAACCATTTATAGCAACCGAGAGAAAGTGCTTATCTTTACCCAGTTCCGGGAAATGGGTGACCTGCTGCAGCAACTTATTCGGGAGGCTTTCCATACTGAACCGCTCTTCTTGCACGGAGGCTGTAGTCGTAAGCAGCGCGACCAGATGGTAGAGGACTTTCAGAATGATGCTGCATACCATACGATGATCCTGTCGCTCAAAGCAGGTGGTACCGGTCTCAACCTAACCGCTGCCAGCCGGGTGATCCATTACGACTTATGGTGGAATCCCGCTGTAGAAGCCCAGGCTAACGACCGGGCCTACCGCATCGGACAGAAGCGTCAGGTATTTGTGCATCGTTTACTGACCCAGGCTACCTTTGAGGAAAAGGTAAACCGTATGCTACAGGAAAAGCGCGAGCTCGCTGATATGGCTGTCAGCCGGGGAGAGCAGTGGCTAGGAGAATTACCGGATACGGAGTTGAAGCAATTATTTTCGCTAAATTAATGACAGACTAATAACTATGAGTAAGCACAAGAACAGACTACCTTCCATCGCCAAAAAAGGGAAACAGGCTGCTATGAGCAAGGGGCAAAAGGAATTTAACCGTCGGGTGAAGAAAGTAAATAAGCTCCAAAACCAACTCGATGAACTTCAGCAATTGCTGCCCAAAATCAGTAGTCAGTATCAAACCAAGATAGTGCCCCTGATGGAGCAGATCACGGAGATGCAAGTCAATTTTGTCAATATAATGGACGCTGCCTATGACATGAAGTACTTCAGGGTGCGGGAAAAGGAAAAAATCAGATACCTGCTTCTGGAGCAAGCATTAGAGCTCATAAGTAAGCACGATCGGGAAGAGCTGATTCCGATTTACGATAAGCACAACGAATGCACCTACGAAGAGGAATCTGAGCAGTTTAATGACCTGGGTAAAGATATGGCGCAAGATATGTTTAAGAATATGTTTGATGTAGATATGGACCTGGATGATATGGATATCAATGATTTTGAGGAATTAGGCAGACGTTTCCAGGAGCAGATGAACCAAAAGCAGGAACAGCAGCAGGCACGCAAGAAGAAGCGAAAAAAAACCAAAGCCCAGCAAGCAAAAGAAGAACGAGAAGCGAAAGAGGCCAAAAGCATCAGTAAGGCCACCCGGGAGATTTACATGAAACTGGTACGCGAATACCATCCTGACCGGGAAAAAGACGAAAAGAAGCAGGCAGAGATGACTGCCATTATGCAGCGGGTTACCGAAGTCTATAAGGCAGGTGATCTTTATCAACTCCTTCGCCTGGAAATGGAGTTGCTGCAGGGAGAAGAAGAGCGGCTTAATGAACTCACCGACGAACAGTTGAAGCACTACAACAAACTGCTAAAGGATCAGGAAAAGGAACTGGAAAGGAAGCTCAGCTCACTACAGTTTTATCCGGCCAGCCCGGCACATGGTTACCTGCGGTTTGGAAGAAACGCTCACATTGCATTGGAAAGGGATCAACAGAAATTTGAGAATCACCTGGAGGGGATGAAGCGCGAACAGGCCTTGTTTGCTGACAAGAAAAATTTAAGGGCTTTTTTACGCGATCTAGAAATTCAGGATGATGAGGACGACTTCGGCTTTTACTTTTCCTAGTCAGTATGACTGCTGCTGAGTTGCTGCAGGGTATCAGGAGCAATTTATCATTGATACTACTAACATGAAACTGAATTTTAGTGTAGCCCTCTTTTTCTCTTTTTGTATCCTCGCCTGCCAGCCGGTAAAAAAAGATCAAGTTGTGGGTGATGAAAGCAATGTTTACAATTTTCAGTGGGAAATTCTTTCTACCCCTACGCAATCCAGTCTTCGGGGCCTGTCGGCAGTGAGTGAGGAGATAGCCTGGGCCAGCGGCAGTATGGCAACGGTTATGTGGACTTCCGACGGGGGACAAAGCTGGCAAACTTTTTCTTATGACGTGCCCGATTCTTTACAGTTCCGTGATGTGGAAGCTTTTGGTAAAGATACCGCTTATGTATTGAGTGCCGGTTCGCCCGGTCTGATCTACCAAACTACCAACGGCGGACAAAGCTGGACCAAGCAATACGAAAACAACCGTCCTGGTATCTTTCTAGATGGTATGGCCTTCTGGAATGCACAGCAGGGTGTAGTCATGGGCGATCCACTGGGCGATAGCTTTGTCATTTTACGCACCAATAATGGAGGGCAGGACTGGAAACGGGTCTCAGCAGAGAACCTACCTGACCCGGCGAAAGGAGAAGCAGGCTTTGCCGCCAGCGGTACCAATATCGTAGTGCAGGGAGAGGCTTTTGCCTACTTTGCCAGCGGAGGTAAGCAGGCGCGGGTATTTCGCTCTACCGACAGAGGACAAAGCTGGGAAGCTCGCGAAGTACCTATCGTACAGGGAGCGTCTTCCCAGGGTATCTTTTCTTTGGCCTTTGCTGACACGCAGCGGGGCGTAGCCGTGGGAGGGGATTTTCTGGCTCCCGATGATACCATTCGTATTGCTGCGTACACCACCGATGGTGGGCTGAGCTGGCAACCTGCCCGGCAGATGCCAGGAGGCTACCGCTCCGGGGTAGCTTACTTTTCCGGAGACAGCCTATTCATCGCTACCGGCACCCATGGCACTGACTATTCTACAGACTTCGGTATTACCTGGTTACCACTAGATACGGTAGGCTACCATAGCATTCAGCCGGTACCTGGTCGGTCTGTTGCCTGGCTGAGTGGTGATGAGGGTAAGGTAGCTAAGTTGGGGTGGTAGAAAATAAAATGGCTTATGAGGCACAAGCCAAGGGTACGTAAAAACAATTTTTAGTTATACTGATGGTACAAGGTTTCAGCATGTATGGCCGCGCCAATTATGCCAGCGTTGTTTTTGGCTTCGGCTACAGTAATCGGAATATCTACGGTTAGGTATTCTTTAAATTTGTCGTACTTTTTGCTAATGCCGCCTCCCAGGATAAAGTGGTCCGGCGCACATATTCTTACCATGTGGTGCAGATAATAGTTAAAGCGGCTGGCCCACTCTTTCATGGACAGGTCTTCTTTTTTGCGAGCTGAGTCAGCAGCATAGTACTCCACTGGCTTTCCATCTTTGTACAAAATTCTGCCCAGTTCCATGTTTGGGATAAGTTGTCCATTGTAAAACATGCCGGTACCCAGTCCGGTACCGATGGTGATCATCATTACTTTACCTGTGAGACCCCGGCCCGCACCCAGTTTCATTTCGGCTACCCCAGCCAGGTCGGCATCGTTGGCCAGAAAGAATTTGAGTCCGTTACAGTGCTCGCTTAAAAGCTCATCGGCCTGTGTACCTATCCATTTATTGCTAATGTTACCGGCAGTCATGGATTTACCATTGATGATCACGGCCGGAAAGCTACAGCCTACGATCCCCTTCCAGTCAAAGTAATCGACGATTTTGCTTACCGTTTTAGCCATTTTGGTGGGTTTTGAAGGTTGGGGTGTATCCAGCCGATACCTTTCAGAGATCAACTCTCCTTTTTCAGTATCTACGACAGCGCCTTTTATTCCCGAGCCGCCAACATCCAGACCTAAAATTTCCATAATGTTCGGTTATTGTTAATGGCTGTAATTATAACAAAAAAAATAAGAGTGATGCACGATGGCGAGGCAATCTGCTGGAAAAGGTAATGGAAAAATGAAGACAAAATTATTGAGTTATTGTCTGAATGCCTTGAAAGGCAAGACCAAATGGTAGAACGCTTGGGAAACTTAGAAAAAGGTTTTTCTAGTTTACAAAAGATACAAAAAGATGATAACGAGCGCATTGTGGCTACTGTCAATACTTTGACGAACGTCATGAAAGTTTGGATGGAGGAAACTCAAGATATGGAGAATCTACGTATCAGATTGGAAAGAATTGAAAAGCATATCGGAGACAACTACACAGCTTAGTACAATAAGCCCAGCTTGGAGGTCAGTAAATCTGCTTTGCGTAAGCTACAAAAGTATAGCTGGCCCGGGGTAGCGTTCGTGAGTTACAGCATGCCGTAGAACGTGCGGTAATCCTGTGCCAGGGCAATAAGTTTGAGCCCGAAGATTTTACCCTCAGTGATAATCGCATGGCTGGCGCATCTACCTTCTTGCATGAACTTCTAACACTGGATGAAAACGAAAAGCAGTTTATCCGTCGGGCTCTGGCGCGTAACGGAGGAAATGTAACTTACACTGCTAAAGAACTGGGCCTGACACGCACAGCACCTTACCGCCGGCTGGGTAGCTTTGGTCTGTAAAGGACGCTGCCAGAGAGAATTAGCGCGTATTGGTTAGTCATTATTTTTCATCCAGTAGATCAGTCCGGCTGTCAATACTCCTGCACTGACGGCCAGCAGGGTAGTGGTACCGCGATTCATGGCAGCTTTCAGTTCCAGACTTTGGTCGGCAGCATTATCATCAAAATCACCGTGTGCTCCCCGGTCTTCATGTACCGGCTCCCGGAAATTATCCGGACGGTGGGGATCTTCAGCTTCTTCTGTTTGCTGATCGGTGTAGCCGTGCTTAGCCAGTAAACCATCCATCAGACCGGGAAATAGCGAATTTCCCAGCACTGACTTTAACGTAGATGAGCCTACGTGTACATCGCGCTGATCGTGGTGTGCAGCGTAGTAAATAGCACGAGCGGCAACTTCCGGCTGGTAGACTTTTCCCATAGGCCGAAGCTTGTTGGCTAGTCGTGACTTGGTCCAGTTGAAGTGTGTGCTATTCAGTGCAGGCAGGTGTACCATGTTGAGGTTGATGTTGCTCATATCGTGGAGCAGCTCAGCACGAAATGCATCAAAGAAACCTGAAATAGCGTGCTTGGCACCAGATTGTGCAGATTGGAGAGGAACGCCCCGCTGAGCCATCGGTGAGCTTATCATCACGATAGAACCGCTGTTTCGCCGCCGCATGCGCTCATAGGCTGCTATTGTACCGTATACCTGACCCAGATAGGCTACTTCAGTTACCTTTTTATACTCCTCCGGCTGCATCTCTTTTACCGGTGAAAACACCCCGAGCGTGGCATTATTGATCCAGATGCTGATAGGGCCGAGTTCGTTTTCTATACGCTCTACCGCCGATGCTACCTGCTCATATTCCGAGACATCCGTTTCTAGGGTGAGGGCTTTTCCGCCCAGGGCTTCTACGTCTTTACGGGCGCCTTCCAGCCCTTCCTTTCCCCGCGCCAGCAGGCCTATTTTATAGCCTTTTCGGGCAAATTCGCGAGCAGTGGCACGGCCTACTCCACCGGAAGCTCCGGTAATTGCTACTACATTACTAAGATGAATGATTGACATAATTTAGTTTAGCTTGGTTTGAAAAGCATAAAAAGTAATCAACGCAGGTGCGTATCGACCGTCTGTGCGTCATCTGTATAGACTGAGTAGTGGCTGAGCTTTCTGGGTTACCCTTCGCTTAGCGCTTAAATGTACTTCAAAGCCCTCATAGTTGTTTACGCTACCTGTTACACATGGCATCATCAAATGCCAAAAACCTACTACACGATGCAGTTTCCTGCTCTTCCTCAGGCAGGAATCAATTCTAATTTACTCAAAGAAAACAAACTGTCGATCAAATGAAAGCGTAGCACGAAATATTACGCTACCAAGCTGATATGGGGCACAGATGGGCTAAACTTCAGGCAGAGTGTATACTTTTTACGTCAACTTGCTCCAGATAAGGATCCAGGTTTCGGGGATTACGAAAGCTTCTGATTCTAAAGATGTATCGCCAGGGTAGAGACTGAACGGTCCAGACTTCTACGAAATAATTTTTAATGGCAAATAGGTGGATTTCACATCCGTAGGCATAGCGCCGGGCAATCAATGCACCATGCCTTTTTACTGTGTTGATCTTTTCTCGAAAGCCGTAACTTTTAAATTTTCTGTATGCAGACATGAGTCTAAAAATTTTTTAAGGTACACGTATTTATTCATAACCCTAGGGTATTTATATAATCTCCCAAACCCTATAAAAGTTGCTTTCATCAGATACAGAATCTATAAATTAGTGAAAACTACCGGTGAGTTATGTATCTTTTTCTAACTGGCTTATGGTATATTAAAGTGATTATATTCGGTGTACTGCACTGAACCAGCGACCAGGCCTTTTTGCACCGCGCTAGGGCAGGGAAGTTTTTGGTTCAAAAATGAATTTTTCCCAATAAACTGCTACGACAGGTGACTTTTTCCGATAGCAGAACTCATGGATTCTGGTTGTAGTCACAGCCGTACGGGTGATTTATCTTTGGCAAAATTATCGTTTTGGCTACTTGGCTACCTACGAATACCAAGAAGTTGGTATTTAGAATGATGGTGGCGTGATCTGCAAGAGAATATAAACGAACAAGAAGAGAAAAATCCAGTTTTTCCTTTACTTGCAGTAGATTCAAGCAAACCAACAAACTCTACCTTTATGTTACATAATGTTTCGTACGAAGACGAGATCCAGGTTACCGTTGAACGTGGTCTGGTGCTTTCCGGAGAGATTGTCGTACCCAGAAACGCCAAAGCTGTCATTATTTTTGCCCATGGTAAGGGGAGTAGCAGCCGGAGTCCCCGTAACAAGTATATGGCGGAAATTCTGCTGAAGGAAAACTTTGCAACATTACTGATTGACCTGCTTACTGAAAAAGAAACCCGCGATCCTGATGCTCAGTTTGATGTGGATCTACTAGCCGGCAGGTTGGCGCACATTCGGCAGTGGGTAGATAATAATCCACATACGGAAGGACTGATGATAGGTATGGTAGGTTCCAGCAGCGGTGCATCTGCCGCCCTGAAGACCGTAGCCAAAGCAGGTAACAATATTGGTGCAGTCGTTTTACGTGGGGGAAGACCGTACCTGGCGATGGATGTACTGCATCAGATCAAAATGCCGGTCTTGTTGCTGGTAGGTGGCCAAGATCAGGAAGAGCTTAAGATGAACCGTAAAGCCTTCGAAAAGCTGGAAACTACCAAGGAACTTCAGGTCATTGAAGGTGCTACGCATCTTTTTGAGGAAGAGGGTAAACTGGAAGAGGTAGCTCACTTGACCCGAGATTGGTTTTTATTGTATATATAAAAATAATTATAATTTTTATTTTTAAAGTAATATTATTAACTTACTTAGGTATTAAATATTTATCAATGTAAGTTAGTTTATATGAGTTGGATTGGTATCGCCGTGATAGTCGTAGCTGTTTTACTGGAGATCGTCCCTACCAAGTACGGTAAGTAATCTTTTTAAGTGTATTAGTTTTGGTTTTGGCCAGCATCTTTTCGGGTGCTGGTTTTTTTGTGCATTGCTGAATGTACAAAAGGATGAAGGCCGGTTTGACTTGCCACCATTGGATAAATAAACCAAATTCATCAGATTTTTTTGCTAAGTAAATACGCTTGATTTTACAATGAGAAACACAAGCAGGACAGTGCAGGATGGTGGCTATGTGAAAATTTTTTTAAATTCAAAAATAGTTTTAATAAAGCTACTATTTTTATAAATAACATAACCATTAGCTCCATGAGAAACATTTTATTAAGTTTTACTGCGCTGCTCTTTCTGGCCTACGGTCAGTTATATGCGCAATCACGAACTGTATCCGGTACGGTTGTCGACGACTCCGACGAAGGCCTGCCGGGCGTAAATGTGCTGGTGAAGGGTACTACCACTGGCACCATCACCAATGTAGAAGGTGAATATAGCCTTCAGGTACCCTCCAGTGATGCTGTGCTGGTATTCAGCTCTATTGGGTTTCAGCCACAGGAAGTAACCGTAGGTAATCAAAGTACAATTGACGTTACTATGGTACCGGATGTGGAGCAGCTGGATGAGGTTGTCGTGGTTGGTTTTGGTGAAAGGAAGAGAAAAGACCTCACCGGTTCTATCGCTACTGTTGGCTCAAAAGAGATTGAGCAAGTGCAGATGGCCTCCCCTCAGTTTGCCCTGCAGGGTAATGCCGCTGGGGTGCGGGTAGTGAATGCCAGTGGTGACCCCAATGAAGCACCCCAAATTTTTGTTCGGGGTATCGGTACCTGGAATGGTGATGCCCAACCTCTCTACGTTATTGATGGGCAGATCATTGAGCCCCCCCGTGCAGGTAACGAAGATGTTATCAGCGGTGCAGGATTAAGAACTCCTCCTAACTTGTTCAACCTGATTAACCCCAATGATATTGAGTCAATTTCAGTACTCAAAGATGCATCAGCAGCAGCTATCTACGGAAGTCGGGGGGCTAACGGTGTGGTGCTGATTACCACCAAAAAGGGAAAGACAGGTAAGCCTACTGTTGAAATGAATGCCCGAAGCGGTGTACAGAATATTCCTACCTATGATATGCTGAATACCCAGCAGTTTGTAGACCTGGCGCAAGAGATGTACGCCAACAATGCTAACCCTGATATTACCATAGAAAATCAGCTCTATGGACGTAACGAGCCTTCCGACGAAACCCGGCTGATCGCCTTCAGCCCTCAGTTTGACCCGGAAAGTCCCTATTATATCAGTGATCGTACGACCTACGACTGGCAAGATGAGCTGGTAAGAAATAATGCGATCAATCAGTCCTATGATGTGAAAGTCTCAGGGGCTACCGATGCCATTAACTACTACATATCGGCCGGACTTTTTAACCAGGAAGGTATGATGTTAGGAAATGATTTGACTCGCTACACAGGAGCCGTCAACCTGAATGCTAACATTACAAACTGGTTGAAGATAGGTGTTAACTACAAGTATACACACCAGGAGTCTCTACTTAATGACCGGGGTGAATTACAGGATTTTGCTGATGTTTCTCCCTGGCAACCGCTCCGCGACCCCAACAATGAATTTGGTTATGCCCCTGCTATCACGCCCTTTGCTTTTGGTGATAACTGGGTACCAGCTAAAATTTATGGTCAGGGTTCTAACCCTAACTTTCTGGCGTTATCTAATCTGGATTACCGTAGTTTTAATCTTGACCGGCAACTTGGGCAATTTTACGCTGAAATAAGCCCGATCAAGAGTCTGACCATTCGGGGTAGCCTGAACTTAGATTATACCACACAGGAGCGTGACGAACTTAGTACGCCGTCACGAACCAATATTTTTAAACCTACCGGCCTAGACCCTACTCAGGCGGCTCCCAATGCGCCTAATAGTTTAGGAAATTTATCTCATCGGATTAACAATATTTTCAATTACCAGGCCGATCTATCGGTTAACTATAATAAAACATTTGCCGAAAAACATAACCTGACAGCTACGGCAGTAGTACAGGACCAGCGGCACTTGAGGGAAACCATGGATTTTAGCGGCGCTAACCTGCAAAATATTGATGACGAGAATCCAGAGCTTTTGGGATATAGTGGTGACGTGTCTAACAATAACTCTTTCTATGGCTGGGATCGCCGTTTCTGGTTTGGTATGGTAGGGCGTGTCAATTATGATTATGATAGCAAGTACTACCTGGATGTTTCCTTCCGCCGGGATGCCAGCAACGGGTTTGACGATGATTTTCGCTGGGGTAATTTCTATGCTGTATCCGGTGCGTGGCGTATCAGCTCGGAGAGTTTTATGGACGGACTTACCTTTCTGGATGACCTCAAAATTCGTGGCGGCTGGGGAGAAGCCGGAAATGACCAGGCAGCTGTCGGCAACTATGCCTTCCTATCGGGTACCTCGGGAGTCTCTTCTTACCGCTGGGGATCCGGGAATGGAGATCCGATAGGTAATTTTACACCAGGAACCCGGGTAGCTGACTTCCCTAATCCTAATCTCTCTTGGGAAGTAGTGACTACGACCTATGTCGGCTTTGATGCCCTTTTATTGGATAATAAAATAAATCTGACATTTGAGTGGTACAATCGTACTACTGACGGTATCCTCCAGAGTGTAGTCCTGCCTTATTCAGTAGGTACGCTGAACCCACTTTTCAATATCGGTCAACTGGAGAACCGGGGTGTAGATATACAAATGGGTTACAACAATCGCATTGGTGAATTTAATTACGGTATTTCGGGAAATATCAGCTTCCTGGAAAATGAAGTGACCGATCTCTACGAAGATCAACCTTTGGAAACTGGATTTGGCAGGGTAGAAGAAGGTCGCTCTATCGGTCATCTTTGGGGGTATAAAGTAGGTGGCACTTTCCAGACCCAGGCCGAAGTAGATGCTTATTTCGATCAGTTTGACGACCAAACTGTCGGTAACAATGATTTCGTAGCACCCGGTGATCTGTATTTTCAGGATGTGGGGGGTAACCCGACTGAAGAAGAACGCTTCTACAGCACTACTCCCGACGGATTGATCAACAATTTTGACCGTACTGAAATTGGAAAAACCATACCTAGCTACACCTACGGAATGAACCTTAGCGCTGGCTGGAAAGGGCTTGACCTGAGTATGAATTTTTACGGAGAAGGGGATGTAGATAGAGTAAACAGCGCAAGAAGAAGGTTTGAAAATATGTCGGGAGCTGGTACTAATTCATTTTCTTCAGTACAAAACCGCTGGACCCCGCAAAATACCAATACTGATATGCCTAGGGCGATAGTGGGAGATCCTGCTGGAAATAACCGCTTTTCGGATCGGTGGGTAGAAAGTGCAGCCTTCTTTCGTCTAAACAACTGGCAGTTAGGATACACCCTGCCCACTTCTGCGCTGGAAAGTATGGGCAATGTAATCAGTTCATTGCGCATATATGTAGGTGGTCAAAATAATATCTATGCTTTCCGTTGGAGGGGAATTGACCCGGTTAACGATGAGTTCCCTTTACCCAGAGCTTATAATGTTGGTCTGAATGTTAGATTCTAATCACAACTCATTAATACAGAAACCCATGAAAATTTTCATAAAAATATATTTGATGTGTGCAGCTATTCTGTTTACTACCATAAGCTGCGACCCTGAACTGGTAGATGCGCCACCGCTTGGGGCCACTGAGCAAACTTTTTTCAGTTCGGTGGGGGAATTCCGTCAAAATGTAGCCAGTGCCTATGCTGTGTTGTACGATTATTACCACTTTGCTGCGCCGGCGTTCAATTTTAATGGCTGGGTAACCGGAACCTGGCTCCTGCCCGGTGATGACCTTACTGAAACTAACGCCGCCCGAACTGCCGTGGAATTGTTTGATGGTTCATTAAACCCGAATAATACCCAGATCAGATTCGTATTTGAAGCCTCCTACAAGATGATTGGACGGGCTAATGTGACAATAGACAGAGTTCGTAATGTTGATTTTTCCGATTACGATGGAGCTGACGAAATCCGGCAGATGGAAGGAGAAGCACTTTTCCTGAGAGCTTATGCGTACTTTAAGCTATTTAATACTTTTGGTGGAGTTCCTATTGTCATAAAAAGAATCCAGGATGAAGCAGAGACGAATGTGCCTCGCGGCACGCCTGAGGAAGTTCTGGACCAGGTCATTACCGATGCCCAGGCTGCCATAGATATCTTGCCAGAGAGCTGGGAAGCAATTTACTTAGGGCGCGCTACCAAAAATTCTGCGAGAGGGTTACTGGCCAAGTCGCTCGTCATGAGGGCCAACTACACCGGTAACAATGGCGACTACGCCGAAGCACTGAATGTTTTTAATAGCATCACGGCTGAACTGGTACCCAACTACATAGATAATTTCAACTCTTACACCGAAAATAATGAAGAGTCTCTCTTTGAGGTACAGGCCAGTGCAGCAAGTAGTGGCAATAATAATCTGATTCTTCACAATGACGGAGCCTGGCGTGGTGTGGAGAACATGAGTGTTTACCGTGGTTACATGATGGAGCCTGGTGATCCGGGCGCATTTAACCCATCTGCTGCAACCCGCTTCCTTATCACTAACAAACTACTAGACGGATTCGGTGACGATCCCCGCATCAAGGTATTCCTGAACGAAGATGATGGTTTTGATGGCAAAATCTTCCAGAAGTATAACCTTCCAGAAGGTGTCCATGAAATTACCGGTTTCCACGGAGGATCGGCTAATAACGAAAGAGTACTTCGTTATGCTGACCTGAAGCTGATTGCGGCAGAAGCTGCGCTGAAATCGGGTAACCCATCAGTAGCTGTTGGTCATATCAATGATGTGCGTACCCGCGCCCGCGAATGGGGTCAAGCTCAGGGTATCAGCGATGGCGCAGTTCCTGCCAATCATCCGGCTGGGGAGACCAATGAGGCTACCGTCATGCAGTGGATCATGGATGAGCGCTTTGTAGAACTGGCAGGCGAAGGACAGCGCTGGTATGACCTCAAGCGCTGGCACGCTTCTGGGGATATGGACCTGACCGGCTGGGACGGTAGCGATGCTAACTTTAGTACCAACCTGGCCTCACCGGTACAGTTTGACGTAGATCAGCACTTGGTTTTTCCCATTCCACAGCAAGAAGTGGATCGCAATAGCGCCATTATTGAAAATAATCCTGGATATTAAATGACAGGTTAAGTTACAGTACGAAAAGCTACTGCTATCTCTGGGAGTGGCTTTTCTTTTTTACCGCTTACCGTATTCTCTTTAACCCAGTTATTCTTTTCTTGAAGATGAAAACTACAAATATCATCTGCTTATTTTACATCTTTCTTCTGTGGTTTCACCCGGATGTAGCAAAAGCCCAAAACCCACAGCGGGGCTGGAATTTTGCCCCTGGAACAGACGATTTTTCTGATGACGCTATGCTGGACCTCAGCTACCTCAACGAAGATATTGCCGGGGAAAACGGCTTCGTCCAGCTCAGCCCTGACGGTGAGGGCTTTGTCACCGAAAACGGTGGTGAGATTCGCTTCTGGGCCTCCGGGGGCGGTGGCCAGATCAGGGATCTCTCCGATGAGGAAGCTGCCTATTTTGCAAAATTTCTTGCCAAAAAAGGCGTGAACATGATCCGTTTCCACGGCGAAATTCACTCTACCACCAACGACATCATGCAGCCTAATACCGAAGAGATAGATGCCATCTGGCGCATGGTGGCGGTCATGAAGGAGGAAGGCATCTATTCTACCATCAGCCCCTTTTGGCCCCTCTTCATAGACCGTATTCCCGATGCCTGGAACCTGGGGGATTACTCGGGCACTGATAAGGACCCCTGGGGCCTGCTTTTCTTCAATGAGCGCTTCCAGGAGGCTTTTAAAAGCTGGCTTACCTATCTCTATACCGAAGAAAACCCTTACACCGGCATTCCCCTCAAAGATGATCCTGCCGTAGGACTGATACAGGTACAGAATGAAGACGGCGTCTTCTTCTGGACCATACAGGCGGTAGAACCCTCCCTGCGCCGCACCATGGAAAGTCAGTTTTATGACTGGCTGATTGACAAGTACGGTAATGTTGAAGAAGCCTACGCTGCCTGGAGTGGCCTCAGTCCGATGGAAGATGACAATCCCGCGGAGGGCCGCATGGGCATCTACCAGATATACGAGGCGACTATTCCGCAGAGCGGCGGTAAAGATGCCCGCATTAGCGACCAGATTGCTTTTTTTATAGAGGTACAGGCTGGCTTTTACCAGGAGGTCTATGACCATCTGCGGGAGATCGGCTGCCAACAACTCATCAACGCCACCAACTGGAAAACCGCCGATGCTGCGCGGTTGCTGGATGCCGAGCGGGCTACCAACGCCGTAGCCGATGTGATGGCGGTCAACCGCTACTACGATTCAAGGCATGTAGGCGAAAACCGGGGTTGGCGCATAGATCCCGGTCATCAGTACGTGGGTGAGTCGGTGCTGTTTCAACCGCACAAACTGCCGCTCAATGTGAAGCAGGTAAGTGGTAAGCCCTTTATGATGACCGAGAGCAGCTGGCCTCTTCCGCACAAGTACCTGGCGGAATCAGTCTTTCTTACGGCCGCCTACGCTTCCCTTACCGGATTTGACGCCTACTACTGGTTCTCGCCCCGATCCCCTGGCTACTCCGATGATCCGCAGGAAGTATTCCATATCTGGGAAAACGATCCTGAAAATTTTCAGCCGATCTACAAATTTAACAATGCGACACCCGGACACATGAGTACTTTTCCCGCCAATGCCCTGCTCTATCGCAGGAGCTACGTACAGGAGTCGCCGCTGCTGGTCTACGAGGAAAGAAGTATGGAGCAGGTCTACGACCGGGAAATCCCCCTCATCACCGAAGAGAGCGGCTTTGACCCCAACCGTGACAGCTACGATCAGCAGGGCGATGCAACGGCCACTCAAGTGGCACCGCTGGCTTACCTGGCAGGAAAAGTCAGGGTAAAGTATGGTGGTGAAGCAGAAAATTCTTTTGTGTCCGGAGAGCTGGGAAGCCTACTAAATTTTGCAGAAAAAGAAATTACCAGTGCCACCGGCCAACTCAGGTGGAACTACGAAAAGGGATTGGCTACGGTAGATGCTCCCTCAGCGCAAGGGGTCACCGGCTTCTTTGCCGAGGATGGAGAAACTATTACGCTAGCCGATGTGACGCTCAACATCAGTAATGATTACGCTGCTGTAAGCGTGGTAGCCATGGACGATAAACCGCTGGAGAGCTCGGAAGAAGTACTGGTACAGGTCAATACCCTTTACGAACTGACTGGCTACCAGGAAAAAACTGCCACACTCGAGTTAAATGATGAATTGGTGGAAGGCTATGAAGTAGTGCGAACCGGTCGTTTGCCCTGGAAAGCGGCCAATACACAGGTCAACCTGACGATCAACAATGCTCAGCTAAAGTCGGCCCATCTGCTGGATGTCAATGGCTATGAGGTTCGTGAGCTGGCAGTAGAAGCTGAGGAGGGTAAACTCAGCCTGGGCTTACCTCCCAATGCGATGTACGTGGTGCTTAATACTGAACCGTCAACGGTAACTTCTACCCTGGAGGAGCAATCTGGCGATGAGTTGGTAATTTATCCCAACCCAAGTTCTGGAACAGTTCGCCTGGGCATTGGCGGTTACAGTCAGCCGTTTGACGAAGTAAGCATCCATGATATGCAGGGACGAAAGTTATATCAAAACCAAGTAGACGAGCACCAGAACTATACTCTCAATACTCAACTGCAACCCGGCGTCTACCTGCTCAGTATCCTTCACCAAAACCGATTGGTAAGTACCTATAAATTGATTCTAGAGCACTAAATAAAAGAGGCCTTCTCAACAGAAAACCTGTTGCTCTGCTCCTGCGGAGTGTCTGCTATCTCAGTGGCTTTCTTCTGGCCACTTTCTTAATTACTGCTTCAATTAATTTTTAGTTATGAGACGGTCTGACTTTAG
>CAZZGE010000010.1:0-12580 GCA_964653665.1 uncultured Porifericola sp.
TAGTTCTCAATACCGGAGCAGTAGCCCAGTTCACGAATCATCTCCAGGTCAAATTCGGTACGTTCCTGGATGCGCTTGGCCTCCAGGAAACGCCTTTCATCTTCAAAATTCTGTATCTGCGCGACTAGATCATCCTGTATCTCGTAAATAGCCTTTTGTGTGGTGTCTTTGGCCGTCACAAACAGGTTTGCCGGATAGATACTGATGAGGCGTTCATCGGCCAGTTTCTTCCCGCTGTGAGGGTCAATCCGGTGGATGGCTTCAATTTCATCTCCCCAGAAATAGATGCGGTAGCCAAAGTCAGCGTAGGCTACAAAAATGTCTACGGTATCTCCCTTTACCCGAAAGTTGCCACGCTTAAATTCGGCATCTGAGCGACTGTATAGAATATCCACCAACTCGTACAGCAGGCGCTGCCGGGATATTTGGTCACCTTCCTGAAGCTTGATTACATTTTTACCAAACTCATCAGGATTGCCCAGACCGTAGATACAGGAAACGGAGGCGACGACCAGCACATCGCGCCGACCCGAAAGCAGTGAGGAAGTCGCACTCAGACGCAGTTTCTCAATTTCTTCGTTGATGGCCAGATCTTTTTCTATATATAAGTTCGTCGTGGGGATATAAGCTTCCGGCTGGTAGTAATCGTAATAAGAAATGAAATATTCCACCGCATTTTCCGGAAAAAACTGCTTAAACTCACCAAAAAGCTGTGCAGCCAAGGTTTTGTTGTGGCTAATGACCAGGGTAGGCCGATTGAGGTTGGCCACTACATTGGCCATGGTAAAAGTCTTACCAGATCCGGTAACTCCGAGCAGGGTCTGTGCCGGTTCCCCACTTTCTATACCCTCAGTCAATTGCCGTATCGCTTCGGGTTGGTCGCCGGTAGGTTGATATTCAGAATTAAGCTTGAAATCCATAGTTATGATGCATGGTGATTGATGAACAAGAACGCTAATCAAGGTGTAGTAACAGCATTGAAAGAGAAAATGATTCAGCCAGCCCTTTGTTCATCAACTACGAATGATCAGGCATGAACTACTACGCTTCATTCCAGATTTCCCAGCTTTTTTCGGCTTGTAAGTGCAGCATTTCTAACCCGTTTTTTGCAGCAGCACCCTTTTCTTCTGCTTTCTTCATAAAGGTTGTTATTTCCGGATTATACACCAGGTCGTAGCAAAAATGACTGGGGGTCAGTTGATCGTAGGCAATGTTAGGAAAAGTACTGACATTGGGTGACATACCCAGGGGAGTAGAATTGATGATCAGGAAATAATCTTTTAGATGATAATCTGTCCTGAGCTGTTCGTAGGTGATTGTATGCTCTGAAGCTTGTCGGGATACGATCAGGTAGTCTATCTTTAGCGCATACAGCGCGCACTTCACTGCACGGGAAGCACCACCGGTACCCAGGATAAGCGCCCTGTCAATATCTGCATCGCCCAGCCAGTTCTGCAGTGATTCCTTGAAGCCGTAGTAGTCCGTGTTGTAGCCAACACGCTTATCAGCAAGAAATTTGATGGTGTTGACGGCCCCAACCTGCTTGGCACTGGCGTCCAGTTCGTCCAGGTAGCGCATGACCTGTTGTTTATGGGGTATGGTCACGTTCATGCCGCTAAGATTAGGGTGCTGCTTCAGCAATGCAGACAGTTCTTTGATTTCTTCCAGCTCAAAAAGTTCGTAACGGGCGTTTTCAATCTCCTCGTTGACGAATTTCTCAGTAAAATATCGCTTAGAAAAAGAGTGGCTGAGAGGGTATCCAATAAGTCCGTATAATTTTTCCATTTAGAATAAAAGGTTTTTAGCAGACAAAAGGCAAGAAAAATTGGAAAAAGTCCACAGTGCTACCGAACCGAGTGCTCCTGCCCGATAGTTGTCAGCTTCAGGCGGGCTGTTTGGTAATGAAATGCTCAATTTCCTTGAGTTTAATTTTTCCATCGTAGTATGCCCGCCCAAAAACGACACCGTATAGTCCGAGGTCACGAAGCCGCTCTATATCTTCCAAGCGTTGTACACCGCCACTAGCGATAAGCTTGATGCCAGGAAATTTATCCATCAGATCCCGGTATAGCTCAAATGAGGGGCCCTCAATGACGCCTTCACGGGAAATATCAGAAGTTTTGAGAAACTTAAGGCTCCGGCTATAGAAATATTCTACGTGGTCAAAAAGTTTTATGCCGGTATTCTGCTGCCAACCCCGAATGGCCACGCGCCGACCGTCGGGCGTTGAGGTAAGTGCATCACCTCCCAGTACAATTTTTTCTCTGCCGTAGGAGATGACCCAGGAAGCAAACTCTTCACGGTTTTTTACCGCTATAGTGGCCGCGGTAACGCGGTGTGCCCCGTAGTCAAAAGCTTTGTTGACGTCTCCGTCGGTGTTGATGCCTCCGGCGAAGTCTATCTGTAAACTGGTATGGCCGGCAATAGCTTCCAGGATATGATAATGTATGGGCTTACCACTGCGTGTCCCGTCCAGGTCTACCAATTGTAGCTTTGTAATACCATGATCTTCAAATTTCTTGGCTAGGTCTATTGGGCTTTCGTCGTATACCTGCTCCATGGAAAAATTACCCTGTTTCAGCCGGGTAATTTTGTTATTTATAATAGAAATTGAAGGAATAACCTGTATTCTTTTGGGTTGCATAACCTTACATCGTAGTGCTAACTGGCCAGTATCTATAATTGGAATATACTACAAAAGTACCAATCTTTTAAACAAAAAGACTGATTTGTTACTCGCTTTTTGGATACGATTCAATTTATGGGTGAAAAGACTACTAATATAGCAAATATTCAAGTTTAATCAGATTACTCATACAAGGAGTGCTTACCTTGCCAACACCTGTCGGGGGCAACCTTAGAAATCAGTACACACAGTTGCAAAACTTACATGGAAGAAAATGGAAGTTTTTCCAGGTCTACGTTACCTCCGGTGAGGATAATGCCCACCCGTTTTCCGATAAAGTGGTCTTTTCGCTGTAGTACGGCCGCCAGGGGGACCGCGCAAGAGGGCTCAATAATTATTTTCATCCGCTCCCAGATAAGTCGCATCGCCGCGACAATCTCATCATCGTCAACAGTGATGATCTCATCTACCAGGTCCCGAATGATCGGGAAAGTTTTACTACCCAGCGATGTAAGCAGCCCATCGGCGATGGTATCAGGAAACGCCGAAGGGATGATTTCTCCGGCCTGCAGGGAGCGGTAAGCATCATCTGCCCCCTTGGGCTCGCCTGCAATGATGCGTGCGTTGGGCAAGCAGGCACAAGCCGTAATGGCCGTTCCACTGAGCAGCCCGCCCCCCCCTACCGGGGCCATTATCACATCCAGTGCACTGACTTCGTTGATAAGTTCCAAGGCGGCAGTACCCTGCCCAGATATGACGTCGTCGTCGTTGTAAGGGTGGATAAATGTGGCCCCAGTACGTTCAACTACTTCGGCCAGGGTGTCTTCCCGGTCCTGTAACGTTGGTTTACACATAACGATCTCTGCTCCGTATTCCGCTACGGCCTTTTTCTTGACCATGGGTGCTGTTGCTGGCATCACAATGTAAGCCTTAGCGCCTACGCTCTGTGCTGCTTTGGCCAGCGCCTGTCCATGGTTACCAGAGGAGTGCGTGGCTACGCCACGGTCAAGCTCATCTTCACTGAGAGAGAGCACGGCATTAGCGGCTCCCCGCATTTTAAAAGACCCAGCTTTCTGAAAATTTTCGCACTTGAAAAAAATTTGTGCCCCGCTGATGCGGTCAATGCTCTGGCAGGTCAGTACCGGGGTGTGATGGATCAACGGAGCAATGCGATTGGCTGCCTCCTGGATGTTTTCAAATGTAGGCACGGCATGGTAAGGTTTATGGGAATAAAGTTAAATTTGATAACCTAAGTTTGTAAATTAATCTTAAATTTCTTAGTTAACCATATGTAGTTTAAAACACTAATTTTATCCAAATGGCTAAAAAGAAGAACAAAAGAAAGAAGTCATCCGCGAAGATAGTACGGCTTTCTCCCCAAAAATACATTCGGTCTAAGGTAAGAGGGCTTCCTATCAAAGAATGTTTAGTCACAGAAGGTTGGCAGGAGATAGGGGTAGCTACCATCATCGTTGCCCGGGAACAGCCCAGTGGGAACATTACTTTGGCTACTTTCTTAGTAGATAAAATGTGTCTTGGCGTTAAAGATACCGGATATTATCACAATCTTACGCCCTACGAATACCAAGATTTGGTCAATACCTTTAACAGTGTGCAAAATATGTTTCCCTGCCGCTACGAGGAAGCGCATAACCTCATCTACGGAGCCATTGCTTTTGCCGAAGATCTTGGCTTTAAGCCTGACGATGATTTTGTGATTACCGAACACTTTCTTGAGGAAGACAACGAAACTGTGGAATTGATCGAGTACGAATTTGGACAGGCAGGCAAGCCGGTTCTCTTTGTCAATGAAGATATGAACCCAGGTCGTTACATTAACCAACTCAACAAAAGTGTGGGAGAAGGTAATTATGAAGTGGTTCATCAGGCTGACGATCTGTATGATGAGGGATGGGCAGAAAATGACCATTTTGACTTTGATCGTCCTTTTCGGCATTTTCTAGAAAATTATCAGCCCCCGGTAGCACCTAACGATGGATTAAAAGATTTACGGATGCACTCCATTGAAATTTCTTACGACGCAATGGAAACCGAATACGATGCCCGTTACGAACAGGACATAGATAAAATACGAGACCTGGTAGCAGAAAACTACGAAATGATTTTTGACGATGAAAATATTGAGGATGCCGTCCCAGTATTACGCGATTATGTTCAGCAATATCCAGAATATCCTACTTTTTACAACCATCTTCTGATAGCCTTAAAGAAAAGTGGGTATGCTGAAGAAGCCTGGGAACTAGCGCAAACATTATATGATAAGTTTCCTGAGTATCTGTTTGCCAAAATAGGCTACGGCTATGAACTAATGGAGCAGGGCAAAGTGGACGAGGCTTTCTCAGTCATGGAGAATAAATATAATATTATGGACCTTTATCCAGATACTAAGCGCTTTCATGTTACAGAAATGCTGTCGTTCAACCTGTTTGTATGCCACTACCTGGTCGAAAAAGGAGTGCCCGATCAGGCAGTGCCGTATTACCGAATAATGTATTCCCTGGATGAAGATCATATAATGACACTGTCGGCAGAAAAACTGTTAGGTAGTGCTTTGCTAAAAGATAAACTGGGAAAGATGATCGAGGAGGAAGAAAAAAACTTACCTGAAAAATAGATGTCTAGCAGTGTTATTCATAGAAGATCAGTTAATGCGCTTCCAGCCAGTTATGTGCAACATTGGCATCAACTTCCATAGGAACTTTCAGGGGTAGTGCCTCCTTCATGAGTTCAATGACTTTTCCTTTTACCAGGTCGGCTTCATCCTGGTGTACGTCAAACACTAGTTCATCGTGCACCTGCATGATCATGCGTGATTGTAGCTTTTCCTGCTGCATCCAGTGATGTATGTTGACCATCGCCAGTTTGATCATGTCAGCTGCAGTACCCTGGATAGGTGCGTTGATAGCATTACGCTCAGCATAGCCACGTACTGTAGGGTTACGGGAGTTGATATCCCGCAGGTAGCGGCGACGACCCATGATCGTTTCTATATACTCATTTTTGCGGGCCGTTGCAATGGCCTCGTCCATGTAGTTTTTGATGCTAGAAAATTCCTTAAAGTACGCCTTGATGATCTCAGACGCTTCCTGACGGGGAATGCTAAGCTGCTGTGCTAGCCCAAAAGCAGATACGCCGTAGATAATGCCGAAGTTCGCAGTTTTGGCTTTACGCCGCATTTCCGGAGTAACCTTTTCCAGGGCTACGTCATAGATTTTGGCCGCCGTGGTTGCGTGGATATCTCTGCCATGGTTAAAGGCATCCATCATACTCTCATCCTGTGAAAAAGAGGCCATAATTCGCAGTTCAACCTGGGAATAGTCAGCCGACATAAGGAGGAAGTCTTCACTGCGGGCCACAAAGGCTTTTCTGATCAACTGCCCCTTTTTGGTACGAATGGGTATATTTTGCAGGTTAGGATTGGTAGAACTCAGGCGGCCGGTAGAAGTCACTGCCTGATTGTAGGAGGTATGGATGCGTCCGTCGTAGTTACTGATGAGTTTGGGCAGGGCATCCACGTAGGTGTTTTTGAGCTTTTGTAATTCTCGGAAGTCCAATATACGGCGGGCAATATCATGTTCCGTAGCCAATGCCGAGAGGATATTCTCGCCAGTAGCGTACTGCCCAGACTTCGTCTTTTTGGGCTTATCTACCAGTTTCATATGGTCAAACAGTACTTCACCCAGTTGCTTAGGCGAACCGATGTTAAACTCAGTACCGGCAACCTGAAAAATATCCTGCTCAATTTTCAGTAGTTCATTCGCTAGTTCCGAAGATAGTTCTTCCAGCGCAGAAGTATCAATTTTGACACCTTCGTACTCCATGGCTGCCAGCACAGGAATAAGCGGCAGTTCCATCTCGTATAAGAGCTTTTGTAACTTTTTTTCCTGCTTGATCTCCCCGGCAAACCTCTCTTTGAGCTGCAGCGTAATGTCGGCATCTTCACCTGCATACTCTACAATGTCTTCAGGAGACAGGTCCCGCATGCTGCCCTGGTTCTTTCCTTTTTTACCAATCAGGCTCTCAATGGAGACGGGTTTATACTGTAGGTAATTTTCTGCCATCACATCCATACTATGACCGGTCTCCGGGTCCAGCAGATAGTGCGCAATCATCGTATCAAAGATGGGACCTTTGATTTCTACGCCGTATTTTTTGAGTACCAGGAGGTCAAACTTCAGATTCTGGGCAATTTTGGTCTTGTGGGCATCCTCCAGCAGGGCTTTGAATTCGTAAGCAATCGCCTTGGCTTCTTCATGGTCAGCCGGGCAGGGGACATAGTAGGCGCTGCCTTTTTCAAAAGAAAACGCCAGGCCTACCAGTTGGGTAGTCAGCGCATCCAGGCTGTCGGTTTCGGTATCAAAGCAGAAAGCATCCTGATTTTCAAGCTGACGAACGAGGTCTTTTCGTTTTTCAGGTGTATCGGCCAGTTGGTAGTTGTGATTTACTTCGCTGATGCTCTTTAGGTCAATGGTTTGTTCGGCAACCTGCTGCGCTGCCTGCTCAAACAGGTTACCTTGCCCGTTGTTATCCACAGCTTCACCCTGTTCTCCTAACACTCTGCGGGTTAGTGCGCGAAATTCAAGCTCCTGAAAAATTTTGTGGAGTTCTTCTTTGTGGGGACCATCGTAACGGAATATTTCGGCATCAAATTCAACCGGTACGTCAATCTTAATAGTAGCCAGGTACTTGGAGAGTTTGCCCTGTTCGCTAAACTCAATCAGCTTCTCTCGCTGCTTACCTTTAAGCTGTTCGGCATTTGCGATAATGTCTTCCAGGGTGCCATACTGCCTGAGTAGCTTAGATGCCGTCTTGGGACCTACGCCCGGTATACCGGGAATATTATCTACAGAATCACCTTGCAGGCCCAGTAAATCTCTGACCTGATCTACCCGGTCAATATCAAATTTCTTTAATACCTCAGGTACGCCCAGTATGTCCACGCTGTTACCCATAAAGGCTGGTTTGTAAAGGAGAATACAGTCTTCTACCAGTTGGGCGAAGTCCTTATCGGGCGTCATCATGTAGACGGTAAACTCTTCGCAGGAAGCTTTTTTGGCTAAGGTACCAATGATATCATCGGCCTCGTAGCCCTGCATTTCCAGTACAGGTATACCAAACGCTTTGACGATTTCTTTGACAATCGGAATGGCTACCTGTATGTCTTCAGGTTGTTCCTGCCGGTTGGCTTTGTAGGGTTCATAATCTTTGTGCCGAAAGGTGGGGCCACTGGCATCAAAGGCCACGGCGATATGGCTGGGTTTTTCTTTGGAAATCACTTCATAGAGGGTGTTTGTAAAACCGAATGCAGCACTGGTATTTACACCTTTAGAATTGATACGGGGATTCTTACTGAAGGCAAAGTGAGCACGGTAGATCAGTGCCATTGCATCCAGCAGAAAAAGTTTATTTTCAGTACGACTCATGTATCAAATAAACAAAGAATGGCTAACTATTCCCACTTTGGCACATAAGATAATTTTCGAGGAGAAATGGCAAATCCCAAGCTACAGCGAATAAAGTATTTCTATCCAAAATTCAAGCCTACACCTGTAATGTTCTACTCTTTCGGGTCATATTTCAAGTGTTTCTTATTTAAGTGATGGTGAGCTAAAAGTAAGAAAAACGTAAGAAAAGAAGCTGCCCACACAAATTGTGTTATTATTTGATAATCAGGACAATATACCCGGAGGTGGCTCGCGTTGAAAAGCAGATGAGGAACTTAGGTGCTGTTTGTTAGATAATGCCAATATTCATAGCTTTACGACCTATCACAGAAGCACTTAAAATAAGGTATCGATAGACAGCGTATGTCAACTAAACGATTGCTTGTGGGCCTGATGATTGGCCTTTTTTATAGTTTACAACCAGCCAAAGCACAAGACGGCAATTTACTGGAGCGCGACTTGAGTAAAGTACGAGCCAGCCAAATCTCGGATGCTCAGTTGAGGCAATTTATCGATGCTGCTGAAGAACGTAATCTTTCCGACCAACAGATACAATCTACTGCTGTGCTCAGGGGCATGCCCCAAGCTGAAGTGAGTAAGCTCATGAGCCGAATTCGCTCACTTCGCTTACAGACAAATACCGATGAGCCGCAAAGTACTGCTACACCAAGCGGGCTAGCTCAGCAGGACAGCCTAGCAATGGGAGCCCAGAATCAAATAGGGACTGATTTTCTGACGGCTGAAGAGCGTAAGGTTTTTGGCATGGAGATGTTTAATAATCAGAACATTTCGTTTGAGCCGAGTTTGCAAATTGCCACACCTGAGGGTTACCAGCTGGGTCCCGGAGACGAATTGATCGTGAACGTCTGGGGGGCTTCGCGACAGAGCTACGCCTTGGAGGTGAGTAGAGACGGTACAGTTACGGTAGATAATCTGGGACCAATCTATGTCAATGGACTAAGCATAGAGGAAGCTTCCGAACGACTTATCAACCGTTTGACAGAAATCTATGCTGGTTTGCGGGCGTATGGAGAGAGAGGCCCCAATACCTTTGCTGAAGTATCGCTGGGCAGGGTAAGAAGCATCAAAGTTACCATCGTCGGTGAGGTGCGTAAGCCAGGCACCTATACCTTGTCTTCCTTGGCTTCGGCTTTTAATGCGCTATACCTTTCGGGAGGCCCGACCTTCATTGGTTCTTTCAGAAACATAGAAGTCGTACGTAACCGCCAGGTGATTGCTACGCTGGATGTCTATGATTACCTCGTCAAACGGGCTTCGGCCAGTGCCATCAGGTTACAGGATCAAGATGTAATCCGGGTAGTGCCTTATGATGTACGGATAGAACTGGCGGGTGAAGTAAAGCGACCCGGGTATTATGAAATGAAGCAGCAGGAGTCCATGGCTGAAGCAATCCGCTTCAGTGGTGGATTTACCGACAAAGCCTATACCCATCGCCTGGAAGTAGTTCGCAATACCGATCGTGCCAAAAGGATTGAGGATCTCAGTGGTGATGCTCTGGATACGTTCATGCCCCAGAATGGGGATATCGTCCGGGTAGACTCTATTTTGGATCGTTTTGAGAATCGAGTAGAGATTTTGGGAGCGGTATTTCGTACCGGAGCCTATGCTTTAGAAAGCGGTATGACCCTGGGTGATCTTATACGCAAAGCAGAAGGACTCCGAGAAGACGCCTTTACCAGCCGAGCTCTTATCTCCAGGAAGGGAGAAGATCTCATGAGTGAGGTGATCTCTGTAAACCTGCGAAATGTGCTCACCGATCGTGCACCTGACATCCCGTTGCAGCGGGACGATGTGGTCAGGGTCTTTTCAATATTTGATTTAGAAGAAGAATACAGTGTACAGATAAAAGGTGAAGTGCAGGCACCCGGAGAGTTTCAATACATGCGGGGTATGCGGTTAGAGGATGTGATTGCTATGGCCGGCGGGTTAAAGGAGTCTGCCTCGCCCACCAGGGTAGAGGTAGCCCGCCGTGTGACAATAGAAGAAACGAACAGTCAGGTAGACCCTGTCTCCTCTCAAAGCATACAGATGGCCAATGTATATCAATTTAAGGTGGATGAAGATTTAGTGTTGAGCCCTGAAACTGCTGCCTTTGAAATTATGCCCTTTGACCAAGTATACGTTAGGAAATCTCCTGAGTACGAAGTGCAGCAAAGCGTATATGTTGATGGAGAGGTTATGTACCCAGGTGAATACGTGATTACCAACAAAAACGAACGTATCTCTGACTTACTAGCGAGGTCAGGTGGACCTACAAGCTTTTCTTACCTGGAAGGTGCTAAACTAGTTAGAGTTAACCCTGCCTATGAACTGGAGTTAAAAGAAAAGCAACAAGAAATCCGGCAATCATTACTTGCTGAGAGATTAAATAATGCCAACACGCAAGTTCGCGGGAATGCTTCCAACGGCAGTATGAATCCAAACACGTTGGAAGAGGATACTACAGCTATTTTGGCAATGGCGGCATCTCGGGTTAGAGCACAGCAAACCGAGGATATAGGTATTGACCTGGAGGAGATTATCCAAAACCCAGACTCAAAATATGATCTCATTATGCAACCAAGAGATACACTGCATATCCCAAAAGAACTTCAGACGGTAAAGATGCAAGGAGCCTTACTGTATCCAGCATCTGCACGTTTTGACAATTCCAAAGGTTTTAGACGTTATGTGGCTGAGGCAGGAGGTTTTACTAAGCAGGCAGATGAAAAAAGATCTTACGTGATATACGCAAATGGTTCGGTAGACAAAACAGAAAGTTTTTTGTTTTTCAAAAACTATCCGAAAGTAAAGCCTGGTGCCCAGATAGTAGTGCCAGCAAAACCAGACAGAGAGCGGGTAAGTGCGCAGGCTTGGGTGGCTATTGGTACGGGCTTGGCTTCTCTCGCGCTTACCATAGTAACCGTACTGGATCGCGTCGACCGCCTTAATAATTAAGAATACTGTGGAGGAAACCAAAGAACAGCTCAGGTCTCATGAACAGGAAGCACCTCAGGAAGATAACGGTGCTTATTCTTCTGGCGCGCAAGAGGTTAAAGCCAATAGTGAAGTGCTTGATTTGAGTTCCCTGATACAACAAATGTGGTTAGGCAGAAAGCTCGTTCTCTGGAATGCCTTGGTAAGTTTACTTATCGGAATCTTTGTAGTTATTGCTAGCCCGGTAGAGTATGAATCTGAAATGTTACTGCTCCCCCAGTCAGAATCACAAGGAGCAAAAGGTTTAGGCTTCCTGCAGCAGTTCGGTATTTCAACGGGCGGTGCTGGGACTACCGATATGTCCTCCATTAGTACAACGCTATACCCCGAGGTGGTTGCCAGTACTCCTTACCTGTTGACATTGTCAAATCAGAAAATTTCAATTTCCTCTCAAGACTCGAGTGTGACACTCACCACCTATTTTAATGATATCGTTGAGGAATCACTGTTAGAAGATATTGAGAGGTATACTATTGGACTCCCCAAAATAATTCTTAAGCTGCCTTCAAAACTCCTAGACAATTTAAAAGGAGGCGATACTGTAGCAAATACGCCAGAAGTTAAGACAACAGTTGATACTCCGACGACTGAAGAAACCGCCTCTTTTGGGTCGAGAAGGAATTTCTCGATATACGAAATACCACCCCGAAAAGCTGCAGCGATTAATGAACTAAAGAAAAGAGTAGAAGTGGAAGTCAAAGCCAGTGGAATTGTCAGTGTTTCTTCTAAGATGCCTGAGCCAAAAGCAGCCGCTGCGCTTACCGCTTTATCAGTTACTTATCTAACCGACTACATAGTACAGTACCGAACTGAGAAGGTTAAACAAAACCTGGAGTTCATTGAGCAACAATACGAAGAGAGTGAACGAAAATTCACACGTGCGCAGCGCGAATTGGCGATGTTCAGAGATCGTAACCAGAATATTGTTACTGATCAGGGGCGAACAGAGCTTGAACGCTTACAGACCCAATATGATCTTTATTATGGTATTTACCGGAACTTTGCTCAACAACTAGAACAGGCTAAAATCAAATTACAGGAAGAAACACCCGTATTTAGAGAGCTTGAGCCAGTAAAAGTCCCCTCAAGTAACAGTGAACCAAATACAGAACTGATCCTTATTGGATCCTCATTTTTCGGTATTTTTTTAGGGGTGGGTTTTTTACTGGTGAAAGTCTTCTGGGAGAGTTTTGCTCAGAATATAAATTTTAAAACATAAAATGACACAAAGTAAAACTAAAATGGCCGTCATTGGTCTGGGCTACGTAGGGCTGCCGCTTGCCGTAGAGTTCGGTAAAAAGTATCAGGTCATTGGTTTTGATATCAATCTGCAGAGAATTCATGAACTGCGAGAGGGAAAGGATGTGACGGATGAGGTGGAACCTGAAGAGCTTAAGCAGGCCGCTGGATTGTCGTATACCAATCAAGTGAATGACATTGAGGAATGTAATATTTATATTGTTACCGTTCCCACTCCCATTGACCAATATAA